>JAZRFQ010000031.1:0-4251 GCA_045643725.1 Eubacteriales bacterium
GGTTTAATAATTAGGAGGATATATTTCATGAAAAACACCAAACTGATAGCACTTCTCGTTTGTCTCACCGTTGTTGTTTGTTCGTTTGCCGGATGTACTATGCCCGAGCTTCCCTTCGAGCTTCCCTTCGACGTATCGAACATTCCTCTTATCGGTGATCTCTTCGTTAAGACTGCTTCCATCGAGTTCGACGCCGCTGACGGCGAGATCGTAGGCGAGGTTCCTGCGGCTTACTCCGATAACGCAGCTCTTGCACTTCCCGCAGCATCTCTTCAGTACTATGCATTCAAGGGTTGGTCCCTTAACGCAGACGGTACCGGCGACCTTTACACCGAGCTTCCCGCTAAGTTCGCTCTTACTGATGAGCAGATTGAGCTTGGCATCGTGTTCTACGCAGTATACGAGAGACTTTCCGGTTCTATCGCATACGACCTTGCAGATGGCGCATGGGTAGACGCTGAGGGTCCTGCATCTTACCTTTACGGTGAGGTTGTAGAGCTTCCCGAGGTTGAGAAGGAGCACTTCGAGTTCGCAGGTTGGACTCTTAACGGCGAAGCTTTCGAGGGTATCGTAGAGTCTACCGAGGGTGATCTTTCCCTCGTTGCTACTTGGGTTCAGGTAGAGACCGAGATTTCCTTCGTACTTAACCAGGACGGCGCAACTCTTCCCGATGCAGAGGACGTATTCGAGACCAAGTACGGTATTGAGGATCTTGCTGCTGCTGAGTACATTCCTACCGCTCCCGGCGCACTCTTCGCTGGTTGGTATCTCGACGCTGACCTTACCGAGGCAGTTACCGAGATCGCTGCAGGCACTACCGAGGCTGTTACCCTTTACGCTAAGTGGGAGGTTACTCCTTCTATCGGCGGCGACAACTGGGTTCCTGCTAACTAATTCATAATCGAATTATCAATACCGCTCCGACATCGGAGCGGTATTTTTTTGCTTGTTACGACGATATTACGCGAGGTGCAGAGCCTAAAAAAATTCTTGACAACGACTACCTTATATGATAATATATAAAGGTAGTTTTCATCATCGGAGGAAGATAATGAGTATTTGGGAGCTTATAATAACGGCGATTGCCTTGTCGATGGACGCCTTTGCCGTTGCGATATGCAAGGGACTTTCGCTTGATAAGGTTCGTCCGAAGCACATGGCGATCACGGGCGCGTGGTTCGGTGGATTCCAGGGACTTATGCCGCTTATCGGATTTTTGCTCGGCTCGCTCTTTGCAAAGCAGATCGAGGCCTTTGATCATTGGATAGCCTTTGCTCTTCTTGCTCTTATCGGTGCGAATATGATAAAGGAGGCCTGCGAGGGCGATAGCTGTCCTGCCGATGCTTCCTTTGGCTTCAAGACTATGCTCACTATGGCGATCGCCACAAGCATTGACGCACTGGCGGTAGGCGTGTCCTTCGCGATGGTTGCCAACGCAGACCCCAACTTCAGCATCACGGCGGCGGTTGTTTCTATCGGCGTTATTACCTTCATACTTTCGGCTATCGGAGTTAAGGTCGGCAGCATCTTCGGCGCGAAATATAAGTCAAAGGCCGAGCTCGTCGGCGGTATCGTCCTCTGCCTTATGGGACTCAAGATTCTCCTTGAGCACCTGGGCGTAATTTCATTCTAAATCGGCAGAAGTGCCCATCCGTGTTAAAAAAACGGAACAAAATCCATAAAAAACGCAACAAAAAAGAGGCTCGAGCATATCGAGCCTCTTTTGCTATTTAAATTAAACAGGGGATTTACGACTTGCCGCCTGCCAAGAGAGTCTTGTACTTCTGACGATAGATACTCAACGCGAGATCCAACGTAGCCAAAGCGACGTCTATCACGAACAAGACTCTGTAATGCGTCAGCCCCAAGAGACGAAGCATAGCTGCAAACGCCATATAAAGGTATATTCTTGCGCTAAGCTGACCGAGGTAGTCGCAAATCTTCGATTGGAACGAAATATGCGAAGAAAAATACACAAGCGCAGAGAACAGACCGAGCATAAAAAGTCTTATGAAGAACGTTTTTTCGTTATAGGCGAAGTAAAACAGCGTTGGGATGAGAATTATGACGAGCGGAATACTTACATTGAATTTCATCGGCTTCAGCATAGGAACGTAGGAGAGAAGTATTCCTACGGCAACACAGCCCAGAGCGCGGAGGACGAATGAGAGATCGAAGAACAAAAGCTCCTCCACAACCACTAAATACTGAAGAGTTGCCATTAAAACCGCTAAAACGGCAAGGAAAATCACAAATAGCTTCTCGCTTTTTAACGCACGGTACACGAGATAAAACAATCCGATCGCCACGATAAGGTATAAAATGTACCACCAATACATAAAAAGGTGGAAAATCGTGTGTAGATAGTTTTCTCTGACAAACAACACGACACAAACGGCGTTAAACGCGGCAATAAAGCACAGCGTGAACGTAAGCGGCTTCACGCGGCCGTACATAACGTTCCACATTCCCTTGAAAACGGGCTGATCCTTTTCCTTTCGCATAGCTCGCATAAGGAAAAATCCGCTCAAAACAAAGAAAAAGTCAACGGCTAGCTCTACGACGGAAAATTTCGAGCCGTCATCCAGCCAAAAGAAAAATTTGTGATAATAAAGAGGCCAAAAGCAAAGTATAAACCGATAAAGCTCTAAAAGTCCGTTTCTCTTACTTTGCATTTGATTTTACCCCCTTACGATCTCAAGGATAAGCTCTACGACCTTTTCCATAGCGTCAACCGACACGTACTCGAAGCGAGAGTGGTAGTTTCCGCCACCTGTGGGAAGATTGGGGCAGGGCAGACCCATAAAGGAGAGTCTTGCACCGTCGGTGCCGCCGCGGATCGGAACGGCCTCGGGGGTGATGCCGATGCGCTTCATAGCCGCCATCGCGCGATCAACGACGAACATCTTGTCCTCGAGAACCTCTCTCATATTGTAGTAGGAATCCTCAAGGGCGAGCTCGACCGTGCCCTCGCCGTACTTTTTGTTAAGAAGTGCGCTGACCGATTCGAACTCTGCCTTTTTGGCGATGAATTTCTCTTTGGAATGGTCGCGGATTATATATTTAGAGGTAGCCTCCTCGGTTCTGCCCTCGATGGACAGAAGGTGGTGGAAGCCCTCGTAGCCACAGGTCTTCTCGGGAATCTCGTCGGGTGTGAGCATAGAATCGAACTCTGCGGCGATTCTCGCGGCGTTGATCATCTTGTCCTTCGCGCTTCCGGGATGGATAGCTCTGCCGTGCACCTTGACCACGGCACTTGCGGCATTGAAGTTCTCGTACTCGACCTCGCCGAGTGCGCCACCGTCAAGAGTGTAGGCGTAATCTGCGCCAAATCCCGCTACGTCAAAGAGGTCTGCACCGCGGCCGATCTCCTCGTCGGGAGTGAAGCCGATGCAGATCTTGCCGTGCTTGACGTCGCTCTTCAGGATAAATTCCGCCGCGGTCATGATCTCCGCGATGCCTGCCTTGTCGTCAGCTCCGAGAAGAGTAGTACCGTCGGTCACGATGAGTCTCTGACCGGCAAGCGTTGCAACGTAGGGATAGTCCGACGCCTTGAGGATGATGTTTTTCTCGGCGTTCAGGACGATATCGCCGCCCTGATAATCTATCATTTTTGCCTTGATATTCTCGCCCGATGCCTCGGATGCCGTGTCCATATGAGCGATAAGTCCAATGGAATCCATGCCCTCGCAGTTCGCGGGGATGGAGGCGTAAACGTAGCCGTTTGCATCAACTCTCGCGTCGGTGATGCCAAGCTCGAGAAGCTCGCGGCAGAGCTCATTTGCGAGAACTCTCTGTCCCTCGGTGCTGGGGCAGGCGGGATTGTCCTCGTTCGAGGTGGTAGGATAAGAAACGTATTTTAAAAATCGCTCAAAAACAGTCATTTTTGTGATTCCTTCCATAAAATCAAATTGGCTGAAATCGGGGCTATTAACCGGAATTTCAACCAATTTGCTAGTTTTTATATCTTATAGCCGAAGAGAGCCGAACTCATACGGTTTTGTGTGACAAATATCCGCATCTGCGGCAGATAAAATGCTTGCAATATCTTATATTACTGCGCATTTTCTCTTTACATCTGCAAAATATTTGTTCACTCAAAACTGCAAAGCACCCTCCGGCGTTGAAATTTTTGATGAATTTAGTCAAAGCGAGTTGAAGCAAGATGCCGATCTTGCAAGACGAGATTTGGCGAAAGACGCAAAAATTGCTCGCCGCAGGGCGTATGCGTTCGACTCTCTTCGGCTATAG
>JAZRFQ010000032.1:0-18805 GCA_045643725.1 Eubacteriales bacterium
TTCGAGCAGATTTGGCGCCGCTTCCAAACGGCAGAGCAGCGTGCAAGCTCGGTTCAGAACATTCCCGTTCCGTTCAACAATATAACTGTTGACGATCTCGGCTTCGTTTACGTAACCATCAGCTTCAGCTCTGATTCCTCCTTGCAGGCACAGCAGCTTAAATCCATCTCAACCAAGGCAGCAACCTATTCTCCCATTAAAAAGCTCAACTCTATGGGTCAGGAGATCATGAAGCGTAACGGTTTCTTCGATCCCGGTGGAGAGGTTGATATCCTTAATCCTAATCAGGTTTCCAACATCATCGACATCTCTCTCGGTGCAGAGGATACCTGGTCGATACTCGACAGTAGCAGATCCAGAATCTTCACTTATGACTCCAACGGTAACCTTTTGTTTGCATTTGGCGATAAAGGTGACCAGGTTGGTAACGGTACCAGCTATACCGCGATGACCTATCAGGTTGTTCACGACGTTGAAACCGATGAGGATGTTTACAATTTCGTTCTTCTCGATAATACATCAACCGGTATGCAGATGACCGTTTATCAACCCACAGAATACTGCGATATGATTATGAGTGCTCTACATAACCAAAACGAGCACAACTATTCAAAGACTATCGAGTATTGGGAAGACGTTCTTACCGCAAACAACAACTTCGACCTTGCATACATCGGTATCGGTAAGGCTCTGTTTAACCAGGGCAAGTACGATGAGGCAAAGGAAATGCTTGCCAGCGCGTACGAGACCGATTACTGGGCAAAGGCATTTGGTGAGCAGCGTAAGGACTTCATTGCAAAGTGGATGCTTCCTCTTGTTGCAGTCTTCATTCTTCTCGTCGTCCTCTTCGTCAAGTTCCTTGGCTGGGCAAGCAAGAAGAATAAGGCAACCGCACTCAAGGTTGGCAGAAAGACCTACTTCGAGGAGCTGCTTTACGCATTCTACCTTCCTTTCCATCCCTTCGACGGATTCTGGGATCTTAAGCACGAGAAGCGCGGTTCTGTAAGAGCGGCGTCCACCATCATCGGTCTTACCATCGTGGCATTCCTCTACCAGTCTCTCGGACAGGGATATACCTTCAACCCCAGAGGCAGCTACAGCACCATCTTTGCACAGCTCCTTTCGATTGCGGTTCCCGTAATTCTTTGGACTATTTCCAACTGGTGTCTGACCACGCTCTTTGATGGTGAGGGTAGCCTCAAGGATATATATATTGCGACGGGCTATTCACTTGCACCCTTGCCCCTCTTCGTAATAATATCCACCATACTCACCAACGTTCTCTCGGCGAGCGAGGGTACTATCCCCACGATGCTTATCACTATTGCATTCATCTGGGTAGTTCTTCTCCTCTTCTTCGGAATGATGGTTACTCACGATTACACAATGGGCAAAAACTTCATTACCATTCTCGGTACGATAGTTGCGGCGGCAGTTATTATGTTCGTTGCCATCCTCTTCTCGAGCCTTGTCGTTAAGATGGTCGGCTTCGTCGTATCTCTCATCTCCGAAATCGGTGACCGAATAATGTAAGTGCAGGGAGGTATTAAAATGAATATTAAAAGAATATTATCGTCTGCACTGACTGCGGTTATTATGTTCACCACCATTGTCGCTGCCTTCCCAGTAAGCGCATCGGCATCGGTAGAGTACATCACCCCCGATGAGAATGCATTCATCGACGACATGGATCTCGTCAAGAGCGAGATACTCGAGCCTGCCATCGACACTCCCTACGCTACGGCTCAGGAGAGACTCGAGGCAGAGATTGCAGGCGAGCAGATCTTCGGTGCTATCTCCGCGGATGGCAAGTACGCAATCTATGCTAACCGTTATACCGGTATGGTCTACTACGTCAACAATCAGACGGGTCAGATCCTTACCACCAACCCCTATAACCCCGCTTATGCCAAGCTTGATATCGCGATCAAGAAGGATCTTATGAGCCAGGTGATCCTCTCCTTCACGAAGGTAGGTAGTACCGAGTCTCCCACTATCTACGATAGCTACACCTGGAGTGCTTCTTACTCCGGCGGTATCAACGTTTCTACTATGGATAACGGTCTTCGCGTTTCCTACGGTATCGGCGATTCCGGCGACAGATTCCTTCTTCCCGAGTGTCTTCCCGAGGAGTACTTCGAGAGAGATCTTGTCATTCCTATGATCAAGACTATCCAGTCTAAAATTGTTGCTGCAGCTGATAGCAAGAACAAGGAGCTCATCGAGTCTCGCTTCGACTTCCTTGATGCCGATGGCAATATCTCGAGCGACTATAGAGATAAGTACAACACCCTTGATACCAGCGACCTTATGACTTATCTCGAGAGCCTTCAGAAGCTTGCAACGAGCTATTGCTCGGGCGACAAGGCTCTTAAGAGCTCTATCACCAGCGCGATCTCGCTCTTCTACACCAAGTATCAGAAGTATAATCCCAATAGCAGCGAAGTTAGTGCCGACGCTATTGAGAGAATGAACAAGAACTATCCCGTTACCAAGGAAGGCGTAGTTGTTTACGCGATCTCCTACGAGATTGCTAACGACTCGACCGGTAACATGAAGAGAGCAGAGGCTAAGGTTCTCAGATCTCTTTGTCCCGAGTACACTATGTCCATGCTTGAGGAGGCAGAGGCTGCATGCGGTATCGAGGTTAAGGCTACCGATAATCCTTACTTCGAGTGTGCAGTTGAGTACACCTTCAATGATGACGGTACTCTCTCTGTTTGCATTCCTGCAGAATCTATCGTATTTGACGAATCCAAGTACGTAATCACCTCTCTCATAGTTAACAAGCACTTCGGTTGTGGCGACATGCTTGAGGACGGATACATCTTCTATCCCGATGGCAGTGGTACGATCGTAGAGTTCTCCGACTTCTACAGCAACGTTAACAACGAGAGACAGAACGTAACTCTCTCCGGCTCCATCTACGGTACCGATTACGCGTACTCGCTTATCACCGGAGCTCACAGAGAGAACGTATCTCTCCCCGTTTACGGTATGGTTACTACCACCGATGCAAACGAGGAGTCCAAGCAGGCAGGCGGTGCAGAGAAGACCACAGGCGGCTTCTTCACCATCATCGAGGAGGGCGAGTCTGTAACTAAGCTCACCTTCTCCACCGGTGGTGCACAGCATAAGTTCGCCAGCATCTACCCTGTATTCCAGCCCTTCGCTTCGGATACGTTCGACCTTTCGACAACCCTTTCGGTTGCAGGTCTTACCGAGCATCAGATCTTCGCAGCTGATAAGTACCACGGTAATTACACCATGCGTATCAAGATGCTCACCGAGCCCACTCTCGCTCTTGCTTCCGGCGCTGTCGATGCCTACGAGGCGTCCTACGTTGGTATGGCTACCTTCTACAGAGATTATCTGAAGAAGCAGGGCGTTATTGAGCAGCTCGAGGAGGTTAACCGCGACCTTCCTCTCTACATAGAGGCACTTGGCTCTATGCAGATCGTAGAGAAGATCCTGACCTTCCCCGTAACGGTTTCCATTCCTCTTACCAAGTTCGAGGATATAGAGACGATGTACAACGAGTTCACCGACGCGAAGAGCAAGCTCGCAGCGAAGGCGGAGGAGTACAAGAATCTCGCGGAGCTTGAGAACAAGGACGCAAACCTCAAGGCTAAGTATGAGGAGACCGCTGCAGAGTACACAAGACTCGCAGAATACGTTCAGAACATCACCAACATCAACTTCAGACTTACCGGCTTCGCTAACGGCGGTATGCACAGCACCTATCCCGCAAAGGTTAAGTGGGAGAAGGCTTGCGGCGGTACAAAGGGCATCAAGGCTCTGCTCGAAGCTGCGAAGGAGAGCTCCACAGACGGCGCTAACTTCGGCATCTTCCCCGAGTTTGACTTTGCTTACGTTACCAACACCGCGGCATTCGACGGTATCTCCGACAATAAGCACTTCTCGCTTATGATGGATAACCGTTATGCATCGAAGCAGGTTTACAACAACATTTCCCGTGAGTTCGACTCCATCTTCAGCATGGTTGTAAAGACCGAGGCGATGGATTCGCTCTACACCAAGTTCCAGAAGAAATATTCGAAGATCGGCAACGATAAGCTCTCGGTATCCACTCTCGGCTCTGATCTTAACTCTAACTTCGATAGCGAGAACGTTATCGACAGAGAAGAGGCTAAGGCTAACGTGGTTGCACTTCTTGACAGAATGGCAAACACCGATGGATATGAGCTTATGGTCAATGCGGGTAACGCGTATGCTCTTAAGTATGCGACCCACATCATCGAGTTCTCCACCGACTCGAGCCACTTCAGATACTCCTCTTACTCGATCCCCTTCACCGGCATGATCCTTCACAGCTATGTGAATTATGCAGGTAGCGCATTCAACTATTCGGGATCCTCTGACTACGAGCTCCTTCGTTCCATCGAGAACGGCGCGGCGCTCTATTACATCCTTTGCTACGATAACACCAACTATATGAAGGACGACTATGAGCTCTCCAAGTATTACGGTGTTGACTATGCAAACTGGTTCGCATCCATCGCAGAGAACTACACCAAGATCAACCGTGCGATCGGCCACCTTCAGACCTATGAGATCACCGATCACAAGGTCGTTTACGCAGAGCGTAAGTTCGGTGAGAAGGAAGCACTTGAGGTTATCGGCAATCTCGGCAATGAGTTCATCGACTTCGCTGACAAGCAGATCTATGCTACGATCAACGCGGCTTACGATGAAATGAACGCAGATCCTGCCAACAGAGGCAGAGGTATTAAGCTTGACGTTGATATGGACGCTCTTGTTGCTCAGGCTATCGCACTCTTCGATACCGATCTTGCAACTCTTGAGGCATCCGGCTTCATCACCAAGCTCGAGGCACTTGTCTCCACCTATGAGAGCAAGTACGCAAGCGAAGGTCAGCCCGGTCTCTCTCCCTACCTCATCAACTTCGACAGCGTTGTTTATGACAATGAGGATTATGAGAGCGCATACGATGCGATCACCTTCTCGGTATGCACCGATAGAGATTACGAGAAGACCGATTATACCTGTGATCTCGGTAACGTAGTTATCGTGACCTACTCGAACGGTACCGACTCGGTTTCCTACATTCTTAACTACAACATCTACGACGTAGAGGTTAGACTTGAGAGTGGCGAGGTTATCACCCTCGGCAAGTACGAGTACAAAGAAATTTGATAAGGAGGGATTGACAAGTGAATAAGAAATTCAATATTAAGAAACTATTCGGCGGAAAATCCCTCGATTCGAGAAAGGCGAGAGCGGGATACGTCTTCGTTCTCCCCTTCCTCCTCGGAATTTTGCTGATCTATCTTCCCATTCTCTTCGACTCGATCTGGGTAAGCTTCAGCTCCTATGAGTTCAACGGTCAGACTCAGTCTATCGTTTACAAGCTTCAGGGTATTGAGAACTATGCAACAGCGTTGAAATCCTCGAACTATCTCGCAGCACTCCTTGAGGGTATGCAGAGACTTGTCTTCGAGGTTCCCGCAGTTATCATCTTCTCGCTGTTTATCGCAGTCGTTCTTAACCAGAAGATGCTCGGTCGTGCAATGTTCCGTGCTATCTTCTTCGTTCCCGTTATTATCGCAACCGGTCTTATGGAGACCATTAATGCACAGGCTACCGACTATGAGAGCGATCCCGGTCAGGCAGATGACGGAACAGGAGGGGGAGCTGCAGGCGGACTTATCAATATGCTTGATATTCAGTCGCTCTTCGCGTCGATGAAGGTCGGCGGCGAGCTTGTTACCTACATTGTCAGCCTCGTTAACGATATTTATAATATCATTAACTACTCGGGCGTACAGATGCTGATATTCCTTGCAGGTCTTCAGGGTATTTCTCCTGCGATCTACGAGGCATGTCAGATAGAGGGCGCTACCGGATGGGAGACCTTCTGGAAGGTTACCTTCCCCATGATCTCTCCCATGATCCTTGTTAACGCTATCTATACTATCATCGACTCCTTCACGAGATCGCAGAACCCTGCGATGAAGTATATCGCCAGCATCTACTCGATGAGACAGGAGCTCGCGACCGCGATGTCCTGGATCTACTTCATCCTGGTTGGCATCGTGCTTGCGGTGGTAGCAGGTATTGCATCCTCGTTCGTATTCTATCAGAGAAGAGATTAAGGAGGTGTAATTGACATGGATAATAAGACAGTAATTACTAAAGAAACCAAGAACAAGATCCGCGTTGATTACGAGGGCAAGCTTTCCTTCAAGGAACGTATGCTTAAAAAGCTCAAGGCCTCCAACACCTGGATCAAGGCGGGCGTCAACGTAATGCGTTTCATCCTGATGCTCGGCGTTTCCTTCGTCATCATCTACCCCTTCATCACCAAGATTGCGGGTTCGTTTATGACCAGGGAGGACGTAGTTGACTCCACTATCTCTCTGATTCCCAAGCACTTCACCCTCGAGATCTATAAGGCGATCATCGTTGATAACCACTACGTCGAGGCGCTCGTTAACACTATCTTCCTTTCGATAGCCTGCGCTTTGATTCAGACGCTTATCTCCTGCCTTGTAGGCTACGGTCTTGCAAAGTTCAAGTTCAAGGGCAACAGTATAGTAATGCTCCTCGTTGTCATTACGATGATCATTCCTCACAGAACCCTTCAGCTTGCTATGTATCACCACTTCATCCGCTTCGATATCTTCAAGCTCTTTGCTTTGGAGAATCAGGGATTGATTCAGCTCATCACCGGCTCACCCTTGAAGCTTGAGAACACCTTCTGGCCCTACATCATTCTTTCGATCTTCGGTCTGGCATTCAAGAACGGTCTTTACATCTATATGATGAGACAGTTCTTCAAGGGCGTTCCCGACGAGCTTGAGGAGTCTGCTTACGTTGACGGTTCGGGCGTGTTCCGTACCTTCTTCCAGATCATTCTCCCCCTCGCAGTGCCTATGATGACCACCATCTTGCTCTTCTCCTTCTCTTGGCAGTGGACGGATGAGTTCTATGCATCGACCTTCTTCTCGGGCGCCAGCCGTGAAACCTACCTGATGCCCGATATATACAAGACCATTCCCGAGAGCCTCTACACCGACTTCGCAGGTAAGCTCCTCTACGAGAACGTTATTCAGAATACCGCAGGTATGATGATTATCGCTCCCCTCGTTGTCGTTTACCTCTTCTGTCAGAAGTATCTGGTTCAGGGTATCGAGCGTTCGGGTCTCGTTGGTTAATCCGAAACGTAAGAATCAAGTATAAACTATGCGACCGCGACTCGAATGAGCCGCGGTCGTTTTTCTATATAAAAAGAGATCCTCCCGAAATTGTCGGGAGGATCGTCGTTTATTCTTTGATTTTTTCTATTTTTACACCGAGTGCTTCGAGATCTCGGAAGAAGTCGGGATAGCTCTTCGCCACCGCCTCGCATCCATCGAGCTCACCGCCGAGGAGGGTCAGAAGCACCGCCTCCGCCATGACAATCCTGTGGTCGCCGTGAGAGAGAAGAGGTGTAGTCGATGCGTGAAGCTCCGCGGGATGAACCGTCACATAGTCCTCACAAGCCTCGATACGCGCGCCGAGCTTTGCGAGCTCCTCTGCCATCACCGCGGCCCTGTCGGACTCCTTGAGCTTTAGTCTGCGCGTGCCCGTGAAGACACCGCCGTGTTTTGCCGCCGCAAGAGCGAACAGTAGGGGCGCGAGGTCGGGACAGTTAGAGAGATCAAGCGTCGCCATACCCGAAGATAGCATCTCAAAATATCGGGGATAGATACTGTCGCCCTGAATGCTGTCGGGCGCAAGACCGTAGATCTCCACCTCGCCGCCGAGCGCACCGAGCGCCGCGATATTGGCCGCACCCGAGTAGTCGCCCTCGACCGTGCAGTCACAGGGCGTATATTTCTGATTTCCCTTGATAGATAGCGTAAGCTCGTCTACCCAAGCCACGTCAATGCCGAATTTGCGAAGCGCCGCGATCGTCAGGTCGATATATGACCTGCTCTCAAGAGGCGGCGTGATCTTTATCAGGCTCTCACCGTCGCAAAGAGGCAGAGCAAAGAGAAGTCCGGATATGAACTGACTGCTCACGTCACCGGGCAGGGTGTATTCACCGCTTTTTATAGGTCCGCACACCGATATCGACTCGACGTCGGCAGAGTAGCCTTGAAAAAGCTCCTCATATACGCTCATAGGGCGGCGCATAAGTCCCGCCTCGCCGCGAAAAACGACGTTTTTGCCGCATAGCATCGCGGGCGGAATAAGAAAGCGCAGAGTGCTACCGCTTTCGCGGCATCGCAGAGGCGCTTTTGGCGATATATCGCGGAAATCTCTGCCGTGTACCGTCACCGTGTCGCCGCTTTGCTCGATTTTTATACCGAGTGCCGAGAGGCAATCCATCGTAGCCAACACGTCATGGCATTCGGGCAGACCGACAATGCGGCTCTCGCCCTCGCTCATAGCGGCAGAGATGAGAAGTCTGTGCGCCATGCTCTTTGACGGTGGGGCACTAACTCTTCCCACGGCGCGAGTGGGGTTGATCCTCAGCCTCATTTTGCCGCCTCGCAGAGATAGTCTATAGCCTCGAGGTAGCCGTCAATACCCTTGCCGCAGACCGTCTTCTTGACGGCGGCTCTTATGTAGCTTAGCTTGCGGAAGTCCTCGCGAGCATTAACGTCGGAGATGTGTACCTCGACGGCAGGGAGGCTCACCGCGCTCAGAGCATCGAGAAGAGCGATGCTCGTGTGAGTGTAGGCGGCAGGGTTGATAACAATGCCAAAAGCCCCCTCAAAATACGCCTCCTGTATCTTGTCAACGAGGTCGCCCTCGTGATTCGATTGATATATAACCGCCTCGATGCCGCGCGCGGAGCAATGCTCCTCGATGAGCGAGACGAGCTCGGCGTATGTAGTTTTTCCGTAAATATCGGGCTCGCGCACGCCAAGCATATTGAGGCTCGGGCCGTTTATAACGTAAATCTTCATTTCAAATTCTCCAGTATTTTTTCGCTGACCGACTCTGCATCACAGTCGGCATCGATCCTCACGTCGCAGAGGTTGCAGTATATGGGATGCCTCTGCCCGTATAGCTCCGCGAGAGCCTCGCGGTCACGCGAGAGAGGTCTGTCCTCGGTCGGAATAAGGTCGGTGAGGGGTCTATCGATAAAGTATATTCTGCCGTTGCGCTTGAGATTAGACACGTTCTCGGGGCGGAGCACCGCACCGCCGCCGGTAGCGATTATGATAGAGCTCTCGGTCGACAGCTCTCGTATGACCTCGCACTCGACCTCGCGGAATTTTGCCTCGCCGCACTTCTCAAAGTACTCGGCAATGCTCATACCGATCCTCTCGGTGATAAGCTCGTCGGTGTCAACAAATCTCCGTACGAGTCTCGAGGCGAGCAGTCTTCCCACCGTCGATTTTCCCGACGAGGGCATACCGATAAGTACGATATTTTCCTTTTTCGCCTTTATCTTTGCGTAGATTTTCTCTATATTGCAGGGGCTCGCCGCTCCGTTCTCGTCGAGGAAGAGCTCTGACGCCATCGCCGCCTGCGCGACGAGCATATAGAGTCCGCCATCGGCGCTGATGCCTCTTTTTCTCGCGTCTAAAACGAGCGCCGTGTTTATTGGATTGTACACCGCGTCGATCACGCCGATAAGGCTACCAAGCTTCGATAAATCAATGGGGCATCCCTGAACTTCGGGGTGCATTCCCACGGGCGTGGTATTGACGATTATTTCCACGTCGGAGTGCTGCTCGTATAGCTCATCGTATCCGATAGCACCCTCCCTTTTGCCTCTGCTCACGCACAGAATTTCACACGCCCCCAGGGATGTCAGTACCGCGAGCGCGGTTTTTGCCGTGCCGCCCGTGCCGAGGATCGCCGCCTTCTTGCCGCGCACGTCAACTCGCGCGCGCTCGAAGAGACACATCATTCCGTAGTAATCGGTGTTATAGCCGCAGAGCTTGCCATCGACGTTGATGACGGTATTCACCGCGCCGATCTTGCGAGCAGGCGCGTCGATCATATCGAGATAGGGAATGATCGCCGCCTTGTAGGGCATCGTCACGTTGATGCCGAGAAAATCCTTGGCGCGCATAAATCGGTCAAGCTGCTCGGGCGCAAGCTCGCACAGCTCGTATTCATAGTCACCGAGCAGGGCGTGTATTTCCTTTGAGAAGCTGTGTCCCAGCTTCTCACCAATCAGTCCGTATTTCATAGTCACTTCTTTGCAAGGTAGTCGGTGCCGTATCTCACGGCGAGCATATCCGCCGTGACGATAGCCGCCATAGCGTCAACCACCGCGCGTGCTCTGTGAGCTATCGCAGGGTCGTGTCTGCCCTCCACCTTGATTGCGGTGTTCTCCATCTTGGAGAGCGAAACCGTGGTCTGCGTCTTTGCAATAGAGGGGGTAGGCTTTATTACGGTGCGGAAGAGAATAGGCATTCCGTTCGTGATACCGCCGTTTATACCGCCGCCGTTGTTTGTCGCGGTAACCACGCGGCCTTCCAGGATTTCGAAGGGATCGTTTGCCTCGCTGCCATAGGTGTCGGCAAGAGCAAAGCCGAGTCCGAACTCCACGCCCTTCACACCGGGAATAGAGAAGAGCGCGTGCGCGAGCACACCCTCGAAGCTGTCAAACCAGGGCTCGCCAACTCCACAGGGCACACCGATGATCGCACTCTCGAGTATTCCGCCGAGCGAGTCGCCGAGGCTCTTCGCCTTCTCGATCTCCTTGATCATGCTCGCCTCTGCAGAGTCCTCGAGAGTGGGGAACTGCTTTCTCTCCAGAAGCTCGATGTCGCTCGCGTGATCCTCAAAGGCGCGGTCGTACGCGCCGTGCATCTCGGTGATGTGCGAGCCGATCTTGATGCCCTTATCCTCAAGCGCGCGAGAGAGGATAGCACCTGCCGCCACGATCGCCGCCGTCAGTCTGCCCGAGAAGTGTCCGCCGCCTCGGGGATCCTGATAGCCGTGGTATTTCATCTCCGCCGTGTAGTCGGCGTGGCTGGGGCGTGGCGTGTCGCGGAGTCCTTCATAGTCGGAGCTCCTCACGTCGGTGTTCTCGATCAGAATGGTGAGTGGCGTGCCGGTGGTGTAGCCGTTATACACACCGCTTACGATCTCGTATCGGTCGGCCTCGGCACGCGAGGTCGAGATGTCACCTACGGGACGTCTCTGTGCGAGCTTTCTGTCTATGTAGTCGTGATCTATAGCGATACCGGGCGCAAGACCGTCGAGGACAGCGCCTATCATTTTGCCGTGACTCTCGCCAAAGAGGGTGACGGTAATACTGTTTCCAAAGCTGTTTTTCATATCAAACCTCGAGTTTGAATTATTTTCCGAGCCTGCCACTCACGAGTGCCGTGAAGTCGGAGAGGCTCATTTTCTCGATTTTCGCGCTTCCGATCTCGTCGGCGAGAATAGCGTAGAGCGAGCCGCCCGATGCCTTCTTGTCGTGCGCGATGAGTGCCATCGCCGCCTCGAGATCATACTCAAAATTGGTGTCAACACCGATTTTATTTAACACGGGTAGCACCCTTTTTACGATTTTGCCGTCGCAGACGGGTATCATACCGAGAGCTACGCACTCGCCGTGGGTGAGCCTTCCATCACAGGTTGCCTCGATTCCGTGACCGAGAGTGTGACCGAAATTGAGTATTCGGCGAAGTCCCGACTCGCGCTCGTCCTCCTCGACGGTGCGCTTTTTTATCATTAGCGAGCGAGTAATGATCTGTTCGAGGTTTTCCTCGATCTCACCGCCCTCGATGAGCTCGAATAGCTCTGCATCCGAGGTGATAGCCATCTTCACCGCCTCGGCGAGACCCGAGGTCATATGCCTCGGCGCGAGAGTCGAGAGCAGATCGGGATCGATCAGAACTCCGCGCGGCTGATAGAATGCGCCAACGGTGTTCTTCACACCTCCGAGATTTATCGCCGTTTTGCCACCGATGGAGGAGTCCACCTGCGAGAGAAGCGTGGTGGGAATGTTGTAAAAATCAATGCCGCGCATATAGAGCGCCGCCGCAAGACCTGCAACATCGCCAACGACGCCGCCGCCAACCGCCACAATGCAGTCGCCGCGGTCAAAACTGCACTCGAGCATTTTATTGCAAATGCCCTCAAGCACCGAGAAGCACTTTGAGCCCTCGCCCTCGGGGATCGTGTAGATCACGCCACACTTTGCCGCCGCGCGCACCGTCTCGGCGTATTCACAGGGCACGCCCGAGTCGGTCAGAATCAGTACTCTGCGCTCGAGGTTGAAGTATTCACCCACGCGAAAGAGAAGTCCGCGACCGACCGTGATATCGTAATCTCCGCCCTCGACGCTGACGTGAATAGTCCTGACGTTTTGCTTCGCGGCGAGAAGCTCGCTCTGATACGCGCGCGACAGCGCCATATTCTGCTTTATGAAGCGCTTGTAATATGGGCGAAGCGCAGGATCCGCGATGCGCTCTGTGCCGCGGCGCACGACCTCGTCCTCGCGTGCCGCATCGCGCACGGGCAGACCGCACTCGCGCTTGTACTCGGCAATATCGCAGGAGACCGCCATTCGCTCTCGGAAGAGCTCTGCCATCTCCTCGTCAACGCTATTTATATTATGTCTTAATTCCTCGATAGATTTCTTCATTTTCCATCCTCGCATGACCGCGCATTTTCCTCGCAAAAGGAGCACCGCCCTGCAAATTTATATATTTATACAATTATATTATACACCATAGTTAAAAAAAGTCAATACTGCCGCGCTCTTTCCTATCTTCTTGCGAGATACTTTCTCATATCCACAGCGCAGGCGAGCAGTATGATGAGTCCCTTGATGATATATAAGAGATTCTGGTCGACCGAGAGAAAATTCAATCCCACGAAGATTATCTGCAATAGCAGAACGCCAATCACAACGCCGCTGACCTTGCCCGTGCCGCCGACGAATGACACACCGCCGATAACGCAGGCGGCGATGGCATCACTCTCATAGTTCAGACCGGTGTAGGATGCCGACGAGCCGATCCTCGCGCTCTCAATAAAGCCGGTGAAGCCGTAGAGCATACCTGCGAGGATGAACACACCGACAACGGTGCGAAAGACGTTGATGCCCGATACCCTCGCCGCCTCCTCATTCGATCCGACGGCAAACATATTCCTGCCGAAGACCGTCTTGTTCCAAATCACCCACACGATGACGGTGATTATAGCCGAATAGAGAACGTATCGCGGCAGAGCGATGCCGGATATGCGGAAGAGAGGGCCGCTGACGAACTCGACGTAACCCTGCGAGAGTCCCGAGAGAGTCTGACCGCCGTTGCCGCCTATCTGCAGATAGAGAAGCACCGCACCGAAGATGATCAGCTGTGTCGAGAGCGTGACGATGAATGGATGCAGCTTGAATTTCGCCACGAAGAAGCCGTTGACAAGACCTATTACGCCGCCGACCGCCACCACCGCGAGAATTACCAGGGGTATCGGCAGAGTAGGCAGATTCGGAAACATCTTCGCGCCGTATCCCGTCACCTGCAGAAGCGACGCGGTAATGCAGGCGGTAAGTCCCACCGCACGCCCTGCCGAAATATCTGTTCCCGTCAGGACAATAGCACCGCCGATGCCGAGCGCGAGTGGAAGCTTCGCCGCCGTCAGCGAGATAGTGTTCACGATAGACGCTACCGACAAAAATCTTGGCTCACTCACGGCAATGAACACCGTCGCCACAAGTATGATTATCAGCATCGCGCGGTCGAGAAGCATATCCTTTATCCGCACCGCGCGCTCGCGCCCCGAAAGAGCGCGGAACTCATCCAAGCCCCGACGCACTCCGTCTATTTTTTCGCCCACGCGCGCCGCACTTCGCTCTACGACACCGCGACTCTCGTTGTCCCTCATATATTACCTCCGCTCAGGCGAATTTTGCCGCCAGCTCCATGATTTTTTCCTGCGTTGCGGTGGCGGCGTCAAGCTCACCTGCGATCCTGCCGCCGCTCATCACGATAATTCTGTCGGATACGCCGAGCAGCTCGGGCATCTCCGATGATACCATAATTATGCCCTTTTTCTGCCTTTTCAGTCGGATCAGCAGCTGATATATCTCGTATTTTGCCAGAACGTCGATGCCGCGCGTCGGCTCGTCGAGCAGTAGCACCTCGGGACTCGTCAGAAGCCACCTGCCGAGGATGATCTTCTGCTGATTTCCACCCGAGAGCGTTCGCATCTTCACGCGTTGGCTCGCCGCCTTCACGCGCATCGACCGCATAGACTCGTCGGTCGCCGCGCGCCGCTTTTCCTCGCTGATAAAGGATAGGGTAGAGTAGCTCCGCAGGCTCGCAAGAGTGGTGTTCTCCTTGACGTCAAGTATGCCGAAAACGCCACCGCGCCGCCTCTCCTCTGTGAGAAGCGCAAATCCGTTGCGCTTCGCCTCGGCAGGGTTTCGGTTTTTGATATGCTCGCCGCGTAGCGTCAGCTCACCGCCCTTTAGCCGCGACATTCCGAAGAGTGCCTCGAGTAGCTCGGTGCGCCCCGAGCCGTCAAGCCCCGCAACGCCGAGGATCTCGCCCTCGCGCAGAGAAAATGAAGCCTCGCAAAGCCGCGAATGCTCACCCACGAGTCCGTCTGCGCGCAGAAGCACCTCCCCCGATATGCTCTCCCTCGGCGGATAGCGCTCGGTCAGCTCGCGCCCGACCATCAGTCGTATTATCTCATCGGTCGTCAGCTCCTCGGCAGGCCGGGTTGCGATGTGTCTGCCGTCGCGCATGACCGTCACGGTGTCGCAGATCCGCAGAATCTCTGCCATTTTGTGCGAGATATAGACGATTCCGCATCCCTCGCCCTTCAGCTTCTCGATGATGGAGAATAGCCTCTCAACCTCGCTCTCCGAGAGCGACGAGGTCGGCTCGACAAAGACGATGAGCCGCGCGCCGTATGATGCCGCACGCGCGATCTCAAGCATCTGCCTCTGCGACACCGAGAGCGAGCCGCAGGGCGCGTCGGGATCTATATTGATGGATAGCCGCGCGAAGATATCCGCCGTCATCCTCCGCATCCTTTTTTTGCTTATAAAGGGCAGATGCGGCAGAGCCCTCGGGAATCGCCCGAGCCACATATTCTCGGCGACCGTCAGCCGCTCGGCCTGATTGAGCTCCTGATGCACCATAGCGACGCCCTCCTCGAGAGCCTCGCGCGAGCTCCTGAAATTCACCTCGCGCCCACCGAGCATCACACGCCCCGAATCCATCGAATAAACGCCGAAGAGGCACTTCATCAAGGTGGATTTTCCTGCACCGTTCTCACCCATCAGAGCGTGCACACTCCCTGCATTCACCGTCAGTGACACTCCGTCGAGTGCCTTCACTCCGGGAAAGCTCTTTGAGACGTTCTCCATTCGGAGAAGCTCATCATTTGCCATTATTTTTCTCCCGTGTAGAGAGAATAGGGGATGTTAACGCGCCATCCGCCGACGGTGTTTTTCGTATCAAGCCCCTCGAGCGCGCCCTTGCCACTCTGCATATTTGTGACTATCTGCATTATCGCGGCGGCCATTCCTGCGCCGTCCTGGCGTACCGTGCCTGCCATCTTGCCCTCGGCGATCTTCGCTCTTGCCGCCTCGGTCGCATCAATGCCGAATACGGGGATCGTCCTGCCGCCCGACTTGTTATAGCCCGCCTCCTCCAGCGCCGCGATCGCACCAAGTGCCATCTCGTCGTTGTTAGCGATGACCAGCTCGATCATATTTCCGTTCTTCTCGCTGTATCCCGAGAGGATGGTCTTCATATAATCGTTTGCCGCCGCGTTGGACCAGGTTCCGTTCTGATCCACGAGATACTTGCTCGCGTTCTTCGAGTCATAGAACTTCAGGGCAGGCTTGCCTGCCTTTGTCAGAGCCGCACTAGCATCCTCCGCGCCGTACTTTGTTCGCGCCTCGGCCTCGGCGTTGCCCTGCTGACCCTTGAACATAACGTAGCTGATCGCGCCGTCGCCGTTGATGTCGTATTTTGCATAATCCTTCAGGAGATACTCACCGATCATCTGTCCCTGCAGATGTCCAGCCATCTCGTAGTCAGTACCCACGAACACGCACTTGTCGTAGCTCTTCACGACCTCCTCGCTAACCGAGCGATTGAAGAATATAACGGGGATGCTCGCCGCCTTTGCCTTTGCGATGATGTTCTTCGCCGCATCGTCAGAGCCGGTGTCCACCACGTTCACCACCAGGAGCGACGCGCCCTTTGCGATCGCCGTGTCTATCTGCTCGGTCTGCGTTGTCTGAAGCCCTCCGGCATCGTAGTTGTTATACTTGACGCCTGCCTTTTTCAGCAGACTGTCGAGCTCCGAGCGCACGCTCGAAATGTAGGTGTCGCTGTAGGTGTAGTAGAACACCGCCACCTCGCCCATATCGCCGTCACCCGCGCAGCTGCAGGACGGAAGCGCGGTCGCTATGACCGCCAAAAGTAGAACAAAACAAAGAATTCTTCTCATAAAACCTCCTATAAATATAACTTGCTATATAAGCGAGGCTCTCCTCGCCGCATAACCGTAAGCCTATTTTTGCCAAGCCAAATAGGATCTATTCGATTAGAACGATAAAGGCGGCAAAACTTTCCCGAAAAAACTTCTTGCATTCCGACCGAAAGGGTGGTACAATATAGTAAAAAGAGGGAAAGGAGGCTCACCGCCGTGATAAGAACCAACGTAATATTGCCGATAAAGTACGATGATGATATCATCGCCGAGACCGTCGCGGATAGCCTCGGATTCCCACGCCATGAGATCACCTCGGTGGAGCTTCGCCGCCTTGCTCTCGACGTTACTGACAAGGCAAATCCCTGCTACAAGGCCACAGTCGCCTTTACAGTACCTACCGAGCGCGAGCTTGGACTCTTGAAGATGAAAAAAAGGGTCACCCACGACCCCGTGTTGAGTTTTACGGTTAAAAAGCGCGAATTTACATACCGCCCGATAGTTGTCGGCGCAGGTCCTGCAGGACTTTTTGCCGCCCTGACTCTCGCTCGCGCAGGCGCGCGCCCCATTCTCGTTGAGCGCGGACTCGCGGTTGATGAGCGTCGCGTCAAGGTTGACCTCTTCAATAGACTCGGCATTCTCGACACCGAGTGCAACGTGCAGTTTGGCGAGGGCGGAGCAGGTACTTACTCTGACGGAAAGCTCAAGTACGGCTCGATGGATGCCTACAAGCTCTCGGTGCTCCGTGATTTCGTCCGCGCAGGCGCCGACGAGAGCATTCTGTATTCCACCTCGGCTCACCTAGGCACAGATCGCCTCTCCGATATAGTCAAGAAGCTCCGCTGTGAGATTATCGCTCTCGGCGGCGAGGTGCGCTTTTCCACTCGCCTCGTCGGCATCGGTGTGAGAAATTCCGCCGTCACCTCGGTCACTCTCCTCTCGGGGGGCGAGGAATATACCCTCGATACAAACGCAGTAATTCTCGCGACCGGCCATAGTGCAGAGGATAGCTTCCGCATCCTTGATTCGCTCGGCGTGAAAATGACGCCCAAGGGCTTCGGCATCGGTATGCGAATCGAGCACCGCCGCGAGTATATCAACGACCTCGTCTACGGCAGAGGGCATAACCCCGACCTGCCTACCGCATCCTATCATCTCGTCACACATCTGTCTACAGGCAGAAGCGTCTATAGCTTCTTTATGTGCCCGGGCGGCACGGTAGTCCCTGCCACCAGCACCGAGGGCGGCGTCGTTACCAACGGTATGAGCGAGTATCTGCGCGACGGCGATAACTCCAACGCCGCGCTTCTCGTCTCGGTCACACCCGACGACTTCGGCTCTGACTCCGCGCTCGCAGGCATCGAGCTTCAGCGCAAGATCGAGAGAGCCGCATTCTCTGTGGCAGGCGAAAGCTATAAAGCACCCGCCTGGCGACTTTCCGACCTTCTCGAGAATAGCACTACCTCACGAATCGGCGAGGTTATCCCGAGCTACGCCAGCGGTGTCGAGCTTGTGCGCCCCGATGAATATCTGCCCGAGTATATAACCGACTCACTCCGTGCGGCTATCGCCGACTTTGATGCCTGGCTCCCCGGCTACTATCATCCCGATGCGATCCTGACGGGAGCCGAGACCAGGAGCACCTCACCCATAAGAGTCGAGCGCGACGAGACCTACCAATCCCACACCCTGCGCGGACTCTATCCTGCAGGCGAGGGCGCAGGCTATGCCGGCGGCATAATCTCCTCCGCCACCGACGGCGTGAGGGTCGCCGAGGCACTCTTAAATAACGAATAAAAAAGCAAAAAGGCATACCGAAATTTAACACGGTATGCCTCTTTTTATATTTTTACCCGTGCCGTGCACGGATTTTGCTCATCAGAACGCCCAGTTTCCGCCCTTGAATATAGCAACCTCGGAGCCATCCTCGAGCACTGCGGTGATGTCCATATCCTCGGTACCGATCATGAAGTCCTCGTGAACGATAGAATCGTTGATTCCGCGCGCGTGGCACTCCTCCTCGGTGTACTTCTCATAGTCGCGAAGAGTATTGGTGAATCCGCGACCGAGCGCAAGGTGGCAAGCCGCATTCTCATCAAAGAGAGTGTTGTAGAAGAGAATACCCGACTCGCGAATAGGAGAGGAATAGGGAACAAGCGCAACCTCACCGAGATATGCAGCGCCCTCATCCATAGCGATGATCTCGCGGAGCATCTCCTCGTTCTTTTCTGCGCCGACCTCAACGGCACGGCCGCCCTCAAACTTGATCCAGAAGTTCTCGATCAGCTGACCGCCGTAGGAGAGAGGCTTCGAGGAATATACGATACCGTCAGCGTCGCCGCGTCTCGGGGAGGTGAAGACCTCCTCGGAGGGAATGTTGGGGTTGAAATAGATATCCGAG
>JAZRFQ010000033.1:0-11470 GCA_045643725.1 Eubacteriales bacterium
TCCTTAATTGAAAGGGGTTAGACGCTCGTGTCACCGTCGCCGCGCTGACGTATAACCAGCTTTATAGGCGTACCTGCAAAGCCGAAGGTGTCGCGCAGGCAGTTCTCGAGATAGCGTCTGTAGGAGAAGTGGAAGAGCTCCTCGGAGTTACAGAAGATAACGAATGTGGGGGGCGCTATCGAGGTCTGTGTCATATAGTAGATCTTGAGGCGCTTGCCCTTATCAGAGGGGGGCTGAACGCGAGTCATAGCGTCGTTAAGAAGGTCGTTGAGCATACCCGTGGTGATTCTCTTGCGAGCCTCGTTGTAGACGTTGACGATCATCTCATAGATGTTGGCTACGCGCTGACCTGTGAGCGCCGAGACATAGATGATGGGAGCGTAAGGCATATAAGCCAGCGCAGTTCTGATCTCTTTGTTGTAGGTGTTGACGGTGGAGTTATCCTTCTCTATCGTATCCCACTTATTGATGACGATGATGCAGGCCTTGCCTGCCTCGTGAGCGATACCTGCGATCTTCTCATCCTGCTCGGTAACGCCGTCCTGGGCGTCGATCATAATGAGGCACACGTCGGCGCGCTCTACCGCCATATTGGCGCGGAGTACGCTGAACTTCTCTATTCTATCCTCGACCTTGGACTTTCTTCTGATACCTGCGGTATCAATGAAATTGAAGACGCCGTGAGAATTCTCGACTCTGGTGTCGGTTGCATCGCGGGTCGTGCCTGCGATGTCGGAGACGATAACGCGCTCCTCGCCGCACATACGGTTGACGATAGAGGATTTACCTGCGTTGGGCTTGCCGATAACGGCAACGTTGATAACGCCCTCGTCCTCCTCGTCGTTCTCGTCAAAGGTGCACTCCTCGATAACTGCATCGAGAAGGTCGCCCGAGCCTGTGCCGTGGAGCGAGGAAATAGCGATAGGATCGCGGTCAAAGCCGAGCTCGTAGAACTCGTAGAACTCATAGGGAACCTCACCAACGCGGTCGACCTTGTTGACGCCGACGATGATGGGCTTGCCCGATTTCTTGAGCATTACGGCAATATCGCGGTCATCTGCGAGAAGACCTGCGCGAACGTCGCAGAGGAAAATGATAACGTCGGCAGAAGCGACGGCGATCTCGGCCTGAAGACGCATCTGCTTGAGGATGGTATCCTCGCTCTTGGGCTCGATACCTCCGGTATCGATGAGAATGAAGCGGCGCTCGTTCCACTCTGCCTCGGCGTAAATTCTGTCACGGGTAACGCCGGGTGTGTCCTCAACTATGGAACGGCGCTCACCGATGAGCTTATTGAAAAGCGTGCTCTTGCCGACGTTAGGTCTGCCGACAATGGCTACTACTGGTTTTGACATTTTTGCTCTACCTCCTTAGTTCTCGAGAAGCGCCGTTGCAAGCTCGTATCCGTCAGCCGACATAGGCACTACGCTAATTCCGAGCTTCTCCGAGAGCTCACTGACCGTCATACCGCAAAGGAAGGTTTCCTCGCCTGCGCGAAGAGCATTTTGCGGGATATAGAGAACCTCGCCGAGATCCTCGCCCGAGAGCTGCTCAAGGATGTCTTTTCCTGTAAGAAGTCCGGCAACGGTGATGCTTTCTCCGAAGAAGTGATTTATGATTTTGTAAACTTTAGTTTGCATTTGTGGACGCGTTTTTTTAACACGGGTGGCGTATTCCTGCATTTTGGGGTATGCGGCGACGCCTGTGGCGATCGATACTGTGCGAGGCTTGTCCGATACCTCTGCGTCCTCCGCACCGAGGGCAAAATCCTCGTCAAAGGAGCGTATCATACCGACTCCGTTCTCAAGCTGGGGGTATCCCTCATAGTAATCGGCATCGGGGAGTTCCTTTCCTGCCTTGAGATAAAATTCGTCCGCGAGGAAGAACATACGCGAGCCCGTCTTCGCCTTATGCTCGGTGGCAAATGCCTCAACCATATCGATGACGGACGCCGCCTCCTCGGGCGTAAAATCGGTGAGGGGATAGAGTCCGTCGCGGTGCTTGGTAAGTCCTGCGGGGACTATGGAAACGCTGCCCATTCTGTCGTAGTACTGCGAGAGGTCGCGCATCGAGCGAAGAAGCTCCTCGCCGTCGTTGATGCCGCGGCAAAGAACTATCTGTCCGCACATCGAGAGACCTGCCTCATAGAATCTGCGAAGGTAGTCAAGCACCTCGCCCGAGCGCTTGTTTTTCATCATTTTTACGCGCAGGTCGGGGTTTGTGGTATGTATGGACACGTTTATGGGTGAAAAACGCATTTTCACGATCCTATCGACGTCGGCGTCGGTAAGATTGGTGAGCGTTATATAGTTTCCGTGAAGGAATGAAAGCCTCGAATCATCGTCCTTGAAGTAGATGGACTCTCTCATTCCCGCGGGATTCTGGTCTATAAAGCAAAAGATACAGCCGTTCTTGCAGGAGCGCTTCTTATCCATGAGAGGCGTCTCGAAGCCGAGGCCTATATCCGAATACTCGCCCTTGGTGATGACGGCGAGCTTCTCTTCTCCGTCGCGGAGATAGGTTATCTCGACTCTGCGCTCGGTGAGATAGAAGCGGTAATCAAGAACGTCGTTTATTTCGTTGCCGTTAATGCACAGAAGCGTATCTCCGGGGAGGATTCCCGCCCTCTCGGCGTGAGATCTGTGCTCAACGTCGGTGATCTTAACCATTCTGCCTCACTTTCTGCCGCCTGCAAGGCGTCGTCTTTCCATATCTGCGAGCACCGACTCGTAGGTGATGCCGTGCTCTGCGATGTACTCAAGCGCCTCGGGTGAGCCTGCCGCGCCTGCGGAGAGCATAAGCCGCGCCGTCTTCTCGCGGTCAAAATCTGTGCCCAGTCCGTCGGCGAAGCACTTGGCGTAAAGGTACTTGCCCTTTGCCGAGAGCTCCTCTACGTAGGTGGAGTCGTGGCGCGCCGCGCGCTGAAACCAATAGAACGCCGCGTGGACGTCCTGCTTGATCGCCGCGTATCTTGCCGCCTCTTCCTCCTCGTCGAAGATGGACTCGCCCTCAAGGAGCATATCATAGCGGCGATAGACCGGCTTGTGTACGGGTATCGTTTCAATTTCTATAACGTCGGGCTCAAACATACAGCCCGAGGTGTGTGCCATACCGAGATAAAGCTGTGCCTCGATACAGCCGAGCTCTGCCGCGCTCTCCATATATTCGCGCGCCTTGACAAAGTTTCTCTCTCTGCCAACGCCGTGAAGATATATCATAGCGAGGTTATATGCCGCCTCGCCGCCCTCAAGTCGAACGGCAAAGGCATAAAAGCTCTTGGATTCTATGGGATCGCGCTCAACGCCGAGCCCGTGCATAAGACAGTAGGCGTAGGACTGTGATGCATAGGGATCGCCATCGCGCGCGCCCTCGTGATAAAGGTGTGCGGCGTGCTCGTATTCTTCTCTCAAAAAAGCGGCGTCTGCCTCTGCTTTATCAAACATCGTGAGTCCTCCTTCCACAATCTTACTCAAAAGGAGCCGCGCGCGGCGCGGCTCACCCTGATAGCATTACTTTTCTATGCTGAACTTGGTTCCCTCTCTGGTATCGAGGAGGGTAATACCCTTTGCAAGAAGCTCATCGCGGATAGCGTCGGCCTCTGCGAAGTTCTTTGCCTTCTTTGCGGCGCGGCGAGCCTCAATGCGCTCGTTGATGTATGCGAGAAGCTCGGGAGATACGTCGGGAGTCTCCTCTGCCTGCTCCTGCTTCTTCTCTGCGAGAGCACGCTCTCTCGCCTCGATAAGTCCGATGCCGAGAACGCGGTCGAAGTCGGCAACAAGCGCGAGTTTGGTCTTGCCGTTGGTATTAAGCTTGAACACGTCGTAGAGTGCGGTTACCGCAAGCGAAGTGTTCAGGTCGTTGTCGAGAGCATCGGTGAACTTCTTCTTGCCCTCTGCGAATGCCGCCTCGTCGAGCTCTCCCTCATCGGTAAGCGATGCGAGTCTTGCAACGAACTTATTATATGCGATCTTTGCGTTATCGAGGTTCTCCCAGGAGAACACAAGATTCTTTCTGTAGTGAGACTGAAGGCAGAAGAAGCGATATACGAGAGGATCGTAGCCACGCTCCTCAAGAAGCGAGACGGTAAGGAACTCGCCCTTGGACTTGGACATCTTGCCCGATGTGGTGTTGAGGTGATGAACGTGGAACCAATAGTTGCACCACTCGTGGCCGAAGGTAGCCTCGCTCTGTGCGATCTCGTTGGTATGGTGGGGGAACGCGTTATCGATACCGCCGCAATGGATGTCGAGGTACTCGCCGAGATGCTTTCTCGCGATGCAGGAGCACTCGATGTGCCAGCCGGGATAGCCGAGACCGAAGGGAGACTCCCACTTGAGCTCCTGGTCGTCGAACTTGGACTTTGTGAACCAGAGAACGAAGTCGGCCTTATTGCGCTTGTTGCCGTCCTCCTCAACGCTGTCGCGGACGCCTACTGCAAGGTCCTCCTCCTTGAAGTCGTTGAATACGTAGTATTTCTCGAGCTTCGAGGTGTCGAAATAGATGTTTCCGCCTGCCTCGTAGGCATAGCCCTTCTCGAGAAGAGTCTCGATCATCGAGATGAACTCGTCGATGCAGTTGGTTGCGGGCTCGACTACGTCGGGGCGCTTGATATTGAGCTTGGCACAATCTGCGAAGAATGCGTCGGTGGAGAACTGCGCGATCTGCATAACGGTCTTATGCTCGCGCTTCGCACCCTTGAGCATCTTATCCTCACCCGAGTCACCGTCAGAGGTAAGATGACCGACGTCGGTAATGTTCATTACTCGGGTCACGTCATAGCCGGCGTAACGGAAATATTTCTCAAGCACGTCCTCCATGATGTAAGAACGGAGGTTGCCGATGTGTGCGAAATGGTATACGGTAGGTCCGCAGGTGTAAATAGACACCTTGCCTTCCTCTCTGGGCTTGAACTCATCGCGTGTTCTTGTAAGTGAATTGTAGAGCAACATTTTTCGAAATTCCTCTTAAATAAAATATGTTTTACATTTCATTTTAGCAGAAAATTCACTTTTTGTCAAGAATATCAGCGCATATTTATTAATTTTATTTTCACGCAAAGAAATTAAAATATTTTTGCGAAATACCCTTGTTTTTTTGCCGAGTTTTTGGTAAAATAATATTATAGATATTTAGGGAGGTTTACATAGATGTCCGAAAACGAAAGAAATACATCAACTTCAAAATACGAGGGCCTGCACCGCGCAATGCCTATAATTCTGGTGGCGCTCGCGTTGTTCATAGAGCTCTGCTTCTTCCTCGAGGATATGGGTATTCTCGGTAAGGCGATCGCGGGCGTTCTGCTCGGTTTATTCTCCTTCGGAGCATACCTGATTCCGATTCTGATCGTAATTCACGCAATCTTCTACCGTGAAGATATTGAAAGAGGACGCATACTGTCGAGATTCTTCTTCTCGCTTGTGCTCCTTCTGATATTCTCCTCCGCTATCTGCACCTTTACCCATCTCAACGGCAACATCGGATTTGATCCCGTAAAGTCCTATACCGACGGACAGGCGCGCACTGACGGCGGATTCGTTGGAAACGTGATCGCCTTTGCGATCATCAAGGTCTTTGGCGTCGGCGGATATTTCATCATCGCAGCCGCGATCATCGCAATATATACTACCTATCTCGTTGCTCGCGACAACGTAAACGTGAGAAAGCTCTTCTACAGCACTCTCTCGGCCATTGCAGGATTCTTCGCAAAGATTGAAAACAAATTCAAGGATTGGAAGGAATCGAGAGCAAAGGCAAAAGAAAAGAGAGAGCTTCGCCGTGAGGAAAAGCGTCAGCGCCTCGATGAGAAAAGCCGCATGCGCGACGACAAACGCCGCCACGATCTCTACTGCGACGATTACTTTGAGGTCAAGAACGGAATGCAGGAGCTCTCTATCGACGAGCTCGGCATAGATGAGAGACGCAGCCGTGTCTCCGAGGAGATGAACCCCAACCTCAGCGACTCTGTCCATCACAAGAGCGCCGCGGCAAAGAGCTCGACAATAATCTCCGGTGATTATGACAGCGAGGTGTATTTCTCTGACGATACCGTGACCGTAAGAATGTCAGAACGGTCCGGAAGAGCCGAGAGAAAGCTGGACCTCGACTACGACATAGACGACGGCGGCAGGACCTACTCCGAGCCGAGTCGCACGTACGGAGGATCGGCACGTTCGAGCTACGACGATAGCGCCGAAAGCGTGTTTACAAAGGATTTCGACCCTTTTGACTTCGATGCAAGTGAAAAATATGCTTCCAAGCCCTCCTCGAGAGCCGCGGAAGCTGTGCATACTACAAAAACAAACGATAGCGATATCTACAGAACCGGAATTGGTAACATTACCGAGGAGGATATCGCAAGAGCTCGCCGTCTGGCCGATTTCGAGGAGCGCAAAAGAAGAGTTATCGAGCGTGAGCGCGCTACGAGAGAGCAAGAGGCACAAAAGAGCCAACCTACCGTAGCAAGCGAGCCTGCTCCCCAGCCCATGAAGGAAGAGCCTGTGTTCACTCCTCCTGTTAAGGAAGAGCCTGTGTATACTCCTCCCGTAAAGGAAGAGCCTGTATACGCCGAGCCAATCACCTTATCTACCGAAGATACCTTCGTTGCGGTGGAAGAGGACGAGTTCGCAGACTTCAAGCCCTATACCCCCGAAGCGCCCGAGGAGGACGAGTTTGTCTTCTCCGAGCCTATTCCCGAAAGCGAGCAGAGCCAGGTGGTTCTCGACCAGAGAAAGATGTTCACCATCTTCGATGAGCCGTCCTTTGTAAAGAAGGAGGTCATCGCTCCCGAGGTACACGACATGCCTGACGTATCGGTGTCCGATTACACCGAGGATGAGGAGGATTTCGTCAACGATACGAAGTCTCCTGCAATCGACATCGCCGCACTTGAGAACGATCCTACAAGCTATGAGGCTGATCTTCCTCCCTTCGATTTCAACGAGGAGGATCCCTTCGCAAGAGGCAAGGCCAAGGCCGAGGAAAAGCCTATTCCCGAGCGCAAAGCCGCACCCGTGTCAAATAAACCCGACTATTCGAGCTATCAGCTTCCCTCTCTCGACCTTCTTGCCAAGGAGGACAACGGACTCGGCGAGCAGACTAACGCCGAGGCTACCGAGAAGGCTATGAAGCTGATCGAGACTCTCGCATCCTTCAACGTAACCGCATCTATCCGTGGATTTGACCGCGGACCGCGTATCACAAGATACGAGGTCGTGCCCGCAAGCGGCGTAAAGGTCAGCTCCATTATGAACCTCTTTGACGACATCGCGCTGAACCTTGCCGCAGAGGGTATCCGTATGGAGGCCCCCATTCCCGGCAAATCGGCTGTCGGTGTCGAGATTCCCAACAGCAAGCCCTACACCGTAAGACTCAGAAGCCTTCTCGAGACCGAGGAGTTCGCAAGCACCAAGTCCAAGACCGCCGTTTGCGTCGGTAAGGACGTTGCAGGTCAGCCTGTATTCGGCGATATCTCTAAGATGCCTCACATGCTCATCGCCGGTGCTACCGGTATGGGTAAGTCGGTGTGCATCAACTCGCTTCTTATCAGTATGCTCTACAAGGCAAGACCCGACGAGGTCAAGTTCATAATGATCGACCCGAAGAAGGTAGAGTTCAACATCTACAACGGTATCCCTCATCTTCTTATCCCCGTAGTTACCGATCCCAAGCAGGCTGCAGGCGCTCTTATGTGGGCGGTCGAGCAGATGGAAAAGCGTTACGACCTTATCGAGCAGGCGCGCGTGCGTAACATCGAGGCCTACAACGCAAAGGTGCTTGAGAATCCCGGTATGGGCGAGCCTCTTCCCAAGATAGTTATCGTCGTGGACGAGCTTGCCGACCTGATGCTTCAGGTAAAGAACCCCGTCGAGGGACTTATCATGAGCATCGCGCAGAAGGCGAGAGCCGCAGGTATCCATCTTATTATCGGTACACAGCGTCCCTCTGTTGACATCATCACCGGTGTCATCAAGGCGAATATTCCTACCCGTATTTCCTGTAAGGTTATGTCCAACGCGGACTCGAGAACAGTCCTCGATATCGCGGGCGCGGAAAAGCTGCTTGATAAGGGCGATATGCTCTTCAATCCCGCAGGCGCACCCAAGCCCAAGCGTGTTCAGGGTGCATTCGTATCCGACTCCGAGGTTGAGAGCATCATTGAGTTCATCAAATCCCAGGCAAAGGGCAACGTATACGACGATCAGGCCCTCGAGGAGATCAACCGTGCGGCACAGAAGTGCTCGAAGGAAAAGAACTCCGGCGGCCGTGGCGGCTACGACGATAGCGACGACTCCTGCGACGACGGCGGACTTTACAACAACCAGGAGTTCCTCGACGCAGTTGACGTTGCGGTTACCTCCGGCAAGATCTCTACCTCTCTGCTTCAGAGAAAGCTGTCCATCGGCTTCGGCAAGGCGGCAAAGTTCATTGACGGCATGGAGGATCTCGGCATCGTCGGCGGTCCTAACGGTCAGAAGCCTCGTGAAGTGCTGATCACCAAGGACGAGTGGCACGAGAAGCTCTCTCGCGTCAGCCTCGACTGATTTCTGTAACATTTCAAAGAAAAAGGAGAAGTTCCGACTATGATAGCGGTACTTTTGGCAGACGGCTTCGAGGAGATCGAGGCTCTCACTCCCGTGGATATGCTCCGCCGCGCAGGACTTACGGTTCTGACGGTCGGAATTACCTCTAAAATCGCCGTGGGCTCTCACGGCATATCCGTAATATGCGACAAGCTCCCCGAGGAGGTTGACCTTGATATGATCTCGACGGTCATTCTCCCCGGCGGAATGCCCGGATCGCTGAATCTTGATGCTTCGCCCTTCACCGACGCGATACTTGAGTCGGTAAACGCGCGCGGCGGAAGGATCGCCGCGATCTGTGCCGCACCTTTGGTGCTCGGCAGACGCGGACTTCTCGAGGGAAGACGCGCGACCTGCTACCCCGGCTTTGAGGGCGAGCTCACAGGTGCTACCGTAACCGACGAGTCTGTTGTCACAGACGGCAATATCACAACTGCACGCGGCATGGGCGTGGCTCTCGATTTCTCAAAGGAGCTGATCTCCCTGCTCGTTACAAAAGAAAAGACAGAGGAGCTCTCCTCTGCGATAATGGAAAAATAGTTTTCTTGTGGAGGGGCGGCGTGTGTCGCCCCTTCGGAAAGGTATAACAATGGCAGAAAATTCGAGAAAAGAGAGACTCATAGCCTATCGCTGTGCCTCATGCGGCTCGGCGGTGCTCGGCACTGTGGGAAAATTCGCTATCGTTGCGGATATGCTCCGTCTGAAGTGCGGATGTGACGATCCCTCTATACTTGATATACATATTACGCGCGACGAGAAGATAAAGCTGACCGTTCCCTGCATTCTCTGCGGCGAGAGTCACAGCTTCGTCGTATCGGAGGAGATCCTGCTTAACCGCGATCTCTCGAAGCTCTCCTGCCCTTATTCGGGCATTGACATCGCCTTTATCGGCGAGAAGGAGGCTATTGACGTCGAGCTTGAGCGCACCGGCCGCGAGCTTGCCGCTATTATGGCAGGGCTTGAGGCGGAGGACGTGTCCGAGCTTCAGCCCCAGGAGATGAACGAGGAGGAGATCCTTCCCGACCCCTCGGTTTACGACACTATCCGCTTCGTTCTCAAGGATCTTGAGGCCGAGGGTCAGGTAAAATGCCCCTGCGGCAAGGGCGGATACGATCTGCGCTTTTCTGACGATGGCATTCAGGCCTATTGCGAGAGCTGTGGCGCGACCTACACCTTCAGAAGCGTGACTCCCGCGGCCTGCGAGGAGTATCTCACCCTTGATTCCATCAAGTTATCTTAATCCGTAATAATCGAGGATTCCGCGGTAGATTCCGTTAGCGAAGAGCTGTGGCGAGTATGCCATAAGCTCGGCGTCGTAGGTGTTGCTGATGAATCCCATCTCGATAACCGTGGCAGGCATCTTGGTGCGCTTGAGCACGAAGAGCCCGGGGCGGTAGACTATTCCGCGGTTGCGGAGTCCCGTCGTCAAGGCGAGCTCCTCGAGAATGTTCTCGGAGAGAGCCACGGCTACTCTGGCGCTCGGGCCAAAGACCAGAGCCTCGCTGCCCGAGGCGCGAGTGTTCTCTGCCGCGTTGGTGTGCAGAGAGATAAAGGCATCGGCGCCCCAATAGTTTGCCTCTCTCACTCTCGTGGTGAGGCTTGTGGAATTTGACACGCCCAGCACGGTATCGGGCGTGGGACGCGAAAGGCGCGCCTCAAAATTCGGGTTTGCCCCGAGCAGATTATAGAGTCTTTTGCCTATATCGTAGGTGATATCCTGCTCGAAAAAGCCGTTTCCCTCGGCACCCGTGTTAAATTCTCGCGGGTTATGTCCCTGATCGACGTATATCTTGATGCTCATAAAATACTCCTGATTTATTCGTTATTCTCATTCTATGAAGTTGCGCGGAGGTTTGACAATGAATGAAATGAAAAGACTGCTGAGCTTCGTCAGACGTGCCGTTGACGACTACGCTCTGATCGACGAGGGCGACAGGATCGCCGTCGGCGTCTCGGGCGGAAAGGACTCGCTCGCCCTGCTTGCGGCTCTTGCCGAGATGCGCAGATTCTATCCCAAGAGGTTCGAGGTCGTGGCGATCACGATAGATATGGGCTTCGAGGGTGGAGATTTTTCTCCCATTGAGAATTATTGCCGCGAGCTGAACGTAGAATATAAGGTAGTCAAGACCGACATCGCGAAGATAATCTTCGAGGTGCGAAAGGAGCCTAATCCCTGCTCGCTCTGCGCTAAAATGAGGCGCGGATCGCTTCACGCGGCGGCGCAGGAGATGAACTGCAACAAGGTCGCGCTCGGTCATCATTGGGACGATGCCATCGAGACCTTTATGATGAATCTCTTCTTCGAGGGCAGACTTGGCTGCTTCTCGCCGAAATCCTACCTTTCTAATAGAAAAATAACGCTGATCCGTCCTCTGCTCTACGCTACAGAGAAGGACGTTCAGTATTTCGCAAGACGCCGCGAGCTTCCCGTCCTCACCAGCCTCTGTCCCGAGGATCACGCCACCGAGCGCGAGAATATGAAAAACCTGCTCGCGAGCCTCGAGCGCGAGAATAAGGGCGTGAAGCACCGCATCTTCAACGCTATGTGCAAGGGCGAGATCGACGGCTTCAAGAAGGTGGGCAGATATCCCGACGCAGGCGAGCTACCCGAGGGTGATGCGACTCCTGCGGAATAATGCAAATTTAGCATTGACAAACCGATCTCTTTATGATACAATATACGAGCGACAAAACCTGTCGCTCCTAATATAGGGGTATAGCCAAGCGGTAAGGCAAGGGACTTTGACTCCCTCATTCGTAGGTCCGAATCCTGCTACCCCTGCCAAAAAATCCAAGTCGAAAGACTTGGATTTTTTCATTTGTGCCGCAGGCACAACATCGTTTGCGTGGCACACGCAACATCATTTGCCCGTAAGGGCAACTTCATTGCC
>JAZRFQ010000034.1:0-50610 GCA_045643725.1 Eubacteriales bacterium
GAATGGAATCAATGCAGAGCATTGTATGGAATCAAGCGGTAGAAAATACACCCAAAAGGGTGATTACATACGCCTATGGCGATGCCATACACGCTAAAGCGTGATTCCATACCAAGCCTGCAGCTTGTATAAAAAAACGACGGGGTTTCCGTCGTTTTTTTGGTGCCGGTAGTCGGGGTCGAACCGACACGGTATTGCTACCTTCGGATTTTGAGTCCGACGCGTCTGCCAATTCCACCATACCGGCGTATGGATCGCACATCTGTGCGACGCTACTAATTATATCACAAAGCAACCAAAAAATCAACTCCTTTTTAAAAATATTTCTGCGAATGAAAAATGATAGGTTTTTTCACCACCTTTTTGAAAAAAATGCGTTTCCTTATTGTATTTTATTTTAAAATAGTGTATAATAAATTGATAAGCTATAAGAAGGAGGTGCACCGCTTGCTTGACGACGTAGTATTTACACCCGAGTCCGTGACACTTGATAATTTATCCAAGCTTGCCGATAGCGGCGCACGCCTGGCGGAAAGACGGGCGTGTGAGATATCCGAGCTCGTGGATTCCGCGATAGAGTTTTCCCGTGAGCTTTACGCATCGGGAATGGGAATCTATGAGATACTCTCCCTGATAGCCGAGGGGCTTTCCGATCTTGGCAAGGACGAGAGTCGGTCGGGACTCGCACTCCCCGGCGCGCACAGATGCTTCATCTCGTCGTTTGACAGAGCAGAGCTGGCAGACCTTCTTGTCAAGCGTCTGCGCCTTGTCGGTGTTCCGGTTGAAGCGCCCGATATGCTTCCCGCCGTGATCGGCGATGAGCGTATCGCATACGTCAAGAACGCCTTGGCGGACGAGGCATACGACGTTCTGACACAGGAATTCTCCGATCCGCGCGTCAGCTATGTGAAGAGCTTTAAGGAGGCTGCAGATGCCGTTGCATCGGGAGATGCGACCTACTGTCTTCTTCCTCTTGAGGAGCACGGAGGCACGAGACTCGCACTTGTGTCAGAGCTGATATTCCGCCGCGAGCTTCGCATCTGCGGAATCACTCCGGTATTCGGCTACGACGGCAACGCCGATATGAAGTACGCCCTCTTGTCAAAGGGTTACGCCGTGCCCGAGCTTTCACCCGAGGACGACGGATACCTTGAGATTCGCATCAGGGCAGACGAGGACGGTAACCTCGGCGAGCTGATTTCGGTTGCATCCTACTTCGGTATATCGGTCTACCGTATCAACACCTTGACCTTCGATACCGAGGGCGAGCCCGACAGCTTCCACGACGTAGTATTCAGATCTGCGGCAGGTGATTTTACACATCTTCTCGCATATCTCACTCTCTTCTCGTCGGAATTTATCCCGATAGGAATGTATAAAAATTTGGAATAAACATATATGGAGGACATTATGAAAAAGCATATTGAATACAAAACATCCGGCACCTGTGCAAGAATGGTAACCGTTGACGTAGAGGACGGTATCGTTACCTCCTGCCAGTTCACCGGCGGTTGTCACGGCAACACACAGGGTGTTGCAGCCTTGGTTTGCGGTATGAAGGCGGAGGACGCCATAGCAAAGCTCGAGGGTATTAAGTGTGGCTTCAAGAACACCTCTTGCCCCGATCAGCTTTCACGCGCAATCAAGGAAGCCCTTTCTGAAAACTGATTTTTTGGAGGATTTTATGGAAAAATACGCGATAGAATATAAGAGATGGCTCGAGGCAGACGTGCTTACAGACGCCGAGCGCGCAGAGCTTCTCTCGATAGAGAACGATGATAGCACCATGGCGCTTCGCTTTATGGCTCCGATGGACTTCGGTACTGCAGGTCTGCGTTCAACTATGTATATGGGTATCGGTTGTATGAACCGCTTTACCGTTGCACAGGCAACGCGCGGTATTGCCGCACTCGTTCTTGCGGCTGGCGGTGCCGACCGCGGCGTAGCTATCGCATACGACTCGCGTAATAATTCCCGCGAGTTCGCAGAGGTTTGCGCAGGCGTTCTTGCAGGCGCAGGCATAAAGGTCTACATCTTCGACGATCTTCGTCCCACCCCCGAGCTTTCCTATGCGGTAAGAGCTCTTAACGCTATGGCAGGCATCAACATCACCGCATCACATAACCCCAAGGAGTATAACGGCTACAAGGCATATTGGGAGGACGGCGCGCAGATCAGCCCCGAGCAGGCAAAGATCGTATCCGCCGAGCTCTCGAAGTTCGACGTTCTCGATACCGACGGCATTATGGATTACGCCGAGGGTATCAAGTGCGGTCTTATAACCGTTCTCGGCTCTGATTTTGACGAGCAGTATCTCGCGGCAGTTCTCGCGACCGCTATCAATCCCAACGCCGTCCGCGAGGTGGCAGAGGATCTCAAGGTAGTATATACCCCCATTCACGGAGCAGGAGCAAGACTCGTTCCCGAGGTCTTCCGCCGTATGGGACTCAAATATCTTTACACCGTCGATGCACAGATGACACCCGACGGCAATTTCCCCACGGTAGCAAAGCCCAATCCCGAGTATCCCGAGGTATTCACCCTCGGTATCGAGATTGCTAATAGCGTTGGCTCCGACCTCGTTATCGCTACCGACCCCGACTCCGACAGAGTCGGCGTTATGACCCGTACCCCCGACGGTAGCTTTACTACCATCACAGGCAACCAGATGGGCGCGCTTCTGCTCGATTACTCCATAAAGCAGAGAAAGAAGCTCGGCACGCTGAAGAGCAATGCCTACGCCGTCAAGAGCCTTGTTTCCACCGATATGGCATACAAGATCGCAGAGGACAACGGCATCAAGCTCCACGACGTTCTCACAGGCTTCAAGTTCATCGGCGAGGTTATCAAGAATTACGAGGCAAGAGGCGAGGAGGACGGCTTCCTTCTCGGCTTCGAGGAGAGCTACGGCTATCTTCTCGGCTCTTATGCAAGAGATAAGGACGCGGTTGAGGCGTCTATGATAATCCTTGAGATGACCGCTTACTACAAGAAACTCGGTATGACTCTCTCGGATGCTCTCGCAGAGCTCTATAAGACCTACGGCTTCTACGCAGAGCGCACCGTTGACATCTATATGGAGGGACTCGACGGAATAGAGAAGCGTAAGCGCGTAATGCAGTCGCTTCGCGACTCCTCGCCTGCATCTATCGGCGGCGTCTCGGTTGCCACGGTCGGTGACTATAAGAGCGGCAGAGTAGTGTCGCTTGCAGACGGTTCGGTCGGCACTACAGGTCAGCCTTCCTCCGACGTGCTCTACTTCACACTCGTGAACGGCGATAAGATCATCGTTCGTCCCTCGGGCACAGAGCCCAAGATCAAGATCTATATCCTCGCTCACGGCGACGATCAGACCGCCCTTGAGGAGAAGGTCGCAAAATATCAAACAGATTCTAAAAAGATGACAGAGGTTTAAATTCCCTCGGAGAAAAAAAGTGACCGATAAACAGACACACATCAGAAACTTTTCAATAATTGCTCATATCGACCACGGCAAGTCCACTCTCGCCGACCGTATCCTTGAGAAGACCAGAACGGTCGCCTCTCGCGATATGGAGTCGCAGATCCTCGATAATATGGATCTCGAGCGCGAGCGCGGAATCACCATCAAGGCGCGCGCAGTTAAGCTCAATTATACGGCAAAGAACGGTGAGCGCTATATCTATAACCTCATCGATACCCCCGGCCACGTTGACTTCGGCTACGAGGTTTCGAGATCGCTCAAGGCCTGCGAGGGCGCACTCCTCGTCGTAGATGCGACGCAGGGTGTCGAGGCGCAGACTCTTGCCAACGCGTACCTTGCCATCGACAACGATCTCGAGATACTTCCGGTCATCAATAAGATCGACCTTGCCTCCGCCGACATCGACGGCGCAAGACGCGAGATCGAGGACATCATAGGTATTCCGGCAGAGGACTGCCCCGCAGTATCTGCCAAAAACGGACTAAATATCGAGGACGTTCTCGAGAAGATAACCACCGAGATCCCTGCCCCCGAGGGCGATCCCAATGCACCTCTCAAGGCACTTATCTTCGACTCGCACTACGACTCCTACCTCGGCGTTGTAGTATATATCCGCGTGTTCGACGGCACTCTCAAGCCCGGCGATAAGATCAAGCTTATGGCCGTTGGTACAGAGTTCGACGTTGTCGAGGTCGGTACTATGGAGCCCTTCGGACTTTGCAAGACCGACTCGCTCTCCGCAGGTGAGGTTGGATACATCACCGCATCCATCAAGACCGTCGGTGACACCCGTGTCGGCGATACCGTAACCCTTGCAGATAACCCCACGGCAGAGCCGCTCCCCGGCTTCCGTGACGTGCATCCTATGGTTTACTCGGGTATCTATCCCGCAGACGGCGCGAGATACGGCGATCTCCGTGACGCTCTTGAGAAGCTTCAGCTCAACGACGCATCACTCGTCTTCGAGCCCGAGACCTCGGTAGCTCTCGGCTTCGGCTTCCGTTGCGGATTCCTCGGACTCCTTCATATGGAGATCATCGAGGAGCGCCTTGAGCGCGAGTTCAATCTCGACCTCATCACCACCGCTCCCTCGGTTATCTATAAGGTCGACCTGAAGAACGGTGAAACCGTAAACATCGATAACCCCTCGAAGTTCCCGTCTCCCGACGAGATAGCCGATGCCTACGAGCCTATGATGAAGGCTTCTATAATCACTCCCACCGACTATATAGGTGGAATTATGGATCTTTGTCAGGATCGCCGCGGCGTGTTCATTGATATGAAATACATTGACACCGAGCGTGCCGAGATACACTATGAGTTACCCCTCAACGAGATCATATACGACTTCTTCGATGCTCTGAAGAGCAGATCAAAGGGCTACGCCTCGCTCGACTACGAGCTCAAGGATTACAGAAAGTCCAAGCTCGTTAAGCTCGACTTTATGCTCAACGGCGAGGTAGTTGACGCGCTCTCCTTCATCGTCTTTGAGGAGAGAGCATACACCAGAGCGAGAAAGATCGCGGAGAAGCTAAAGGAGAACATTCCGCGCCAGCTCTTCGAGATACCCATTCAGGCGGCGATCGGCTCGAAGATCATCGCCCGTGAAACCGTCAAGGCAATGCGTAAGGACGTCCTTGCAAAGTGCTACGGCGGTGATATCACCAGAAAGAAAAAGCTGCTTGAAAAGCAGAAGGAAGGTAAGAAAAAGATGCGTAAGCTCGGCTCTGTCGAGGTTACGCCCGAGGCCTTCATGGCAGTTCTCAGGCTCGATGATGACAACTAAGCCCGTCGGCCTCTACCTGCACACGCCCTTCTGCGTGCGTAAATGTAATTACTGCGACTTCTGCTCATTCCCCGAGGAGAGCGTATCTTCCTCGCAAAGAGCAGAGTATATCGACACTCTTGTAGCCGAAATTACAGGCTACAAGAGAGAGCCGAAAATCGCCGTTGACACGGTGTTTTTCGGCGGCGGAACACCATCGCTTCTTGCGCCCTCGGAGATCGAAAGGATCTTCGCCGCAATAGGTGAAGCCTTCGAGATCACCCCCGATGCGGAGATAACCATCGAGGCAAATCCGAAGACATTGAGTCGTGGAAAGCTTGAGCTGTATCGGAATCTGGGCATAAATCGCTTGAGCATCGGTCTGCAGTCGATTCACAAAAACGAGCAGAAAAGTCTGGGCAGAGTTCATAATTACACCGACTTTATCGACAACTTCAAGCTCGCCAGAGCCTCTGGATTTGATAATATCAGTGTCGATCTGATGTACGGTATACCCGAGCAAACGATCGCTAGCTTCACCGAAACTCTCGATGCGGTCATAGCCCTTTCACCCGAGCACGTCTCGGCCTACGGGCTTATAATCGAGGAGGGCACACCCTTCTTCAAAATGAAGGAAAGCCTCCCCATTCCCACCGAGGATGCCGAGTGCGATATGTACCGCCTTGCCTCGGAGAAGCTCTCGGCCGCAGGCTACTCGCATTACGAGATTTCCAACTATGCAAGGGCGGGACGGGAGTCGCGCCACAATCTGCATTATTGGCGCCTTGACGAGTATATCGGCGTCGGAGTTGCCGCGCATTCCTTCTTTGATGGTCGCCGCTATTCCAACCCCGATAGCCTATCGGAGTACACCGCCGATGCGAGAATATACGCGGAGGACGTCGATGACCGCGAGTTTGAGTACGCGATGCTCGCCTTCAGACTTGCCGATGGGCTCTCGCTATCCGATTTCGAGACGAAGTTCTCGCACGCATTTACCGACGACAGAGAAGAGCTCATTGCTCGCTACGTCGACCTCGGTTATATGCGACGCGACGGCGACAGACTGGCGCTTACCGATAGCGGAATGTACGTCAGCAACGCAATACTTTCGGAATTGCTTTAAGAGCTATTGACATTTTCGTTTTTTTGGTATAAAATATTCTCACAAACAAAAAATATAACTAGGAGATTTTATCATGGCAGATATGGAAAAGGATATTCAGAACGAGTCTGAAGAGCTCGTAGAGGTATTCACTCTCACCGACGACGAGACCGGCGAGGAGCAGGAGTTCGAGCTTCTTGCAGAGGCTACTCTTGATGGCTCTCGCTACTTCGCGCTCGCACCTCTTGTAGAGGATTCCGAGGAGTACGTTATTCTCAAGGTTACCGAGGAGGGCGAGGAGCTCGTTCTCGAGAGCATCGACGATGACGACGAGTTTGAGCGTGTAGAGGAGTATTTCAACGATCTTCTCTTCAACGAGGTTGACTACGACAACTAATGTTGTTTTAAACCTGCGTGGTGCGTGATATTGTGATTTTTGGACCTACACACATTGCCGGGGAGCTCGGACTTCTGCCTTCGGGATGCAGGCCTCCCGCCTGAAGCTGCTTATGTCACCTTCACAAGCGGACGTTGGAAGCGCAAAGAGGCAGAGAGAGCACCCACCTGTACACACAGGGTTAAATATATTGCTTTACACGGCCTCGCGGGGATTCATGAAATAGGCGAAATACGTTTTTTCTCATTGGGAATTTCGTATTTCGCCCTTTTTTGTTTAACTTGACACAAAGACGCGCGCGTGCGTTAGTGAAAAGGTAGAAAAAAATTTGGAAGATTGACTTTCACGCGCTCGTATGATAAAATATTTTATATAAAATATTGTACTATAGAGGTGCGCGTGTGAAAAGAATAATGTGCGCGGTGCTGCTTCTTGCTATGATCATACAGCTGTGCTCGTGTATCAGCTCGGTTGATCCATCGGGACAGAAGCCACCAACCGTTGAGGCATCGCTCTCGTCGATTTTAGTCAGAGGAGTCGCCTTACCCGATTTTGATCCCGATAAGCTCGAATACAACTTTGAGTACGATCCCGCCGACGGTATGCCGAGCGAATCCGATATAAGCTATACCGCGCCGGATTCCGGCTATACGGTAAACGTCCGAGTGATAAACAAGACAGTTAAATTGGTCGCTACCTCTCCCGACGGAAGAAGCACCACGATATATGTTATAAGTATGAAAGAAAAAGCTCCCACAGCGACAAAAACTTCGGCAGAAATCGTTAATAAAAACGGTGCAAAGGGCGTTCTTACCTTGATCTCCGATGACGGAGATCAGAGAACCTCCGATTTCTTCTACACCGAGATCGCACCGAAGTATGATTCCTTTAAAATCACCATCGCGCTGCCTACCAAGAAGGTCGCATCGCTTACGAAGACCGCCGACGGTAGCGCCTGGAAGATGGACGAGGACGGCAATTACGTCCTGACCGTATTGAGAAACGATTATTCCTCAAAGATCGCAGGCTCGGTGTTCGCAAAAGCATCCAGTTATCCCACAACGGTTGATTTTTGGAAGAAGATCACCTCGACAGGACAGATCGAGATCGCCAGCCATTCTCACACTCACGCGGCTTGGGGACTCACCGACGAGCAGAACGGTGACTATCCCGCAGGTAACGTAATCAAGGAGATCTGTGCCTCGGCACAGATAGTCCGCGAGCTTCTCGGACAGGAGAATCATTTCCTGATCCGTCCGGGCGGTCACACCGACCTGACGTCCGAGTATTTCTACAACCTTGTTAAAACCGACGACACCTACATAGGTATGCGCAGCTCCAACGGCGCGCCGCCCTTCGTTGGTGCCACCACGGCAAATAACGCAAAACTCAATACCGTAGCAAAATTCAAGAATCCCGACGGCAGAATCAAGATAGCTACCATCCTCGTCCGCGGATATGAGGCTGCATACAACGAGGACGGCACAGGATTTGCAACCGCATCGGGTGATAGCTCGCAGAAATGTATCAATGCAGGCATCTCCGCTTGGGAGCAGTACGTTGACTACGCGATACAGTACGGCTCTTGGGCATCCATCGGATTCCATAGCGTAGTGCCCGATAGCACCGCGACCGCTACGGGATACAACGTCTTTGATTCGCAGGTCAAGGCGCTTATGGACTACGTTCAGCCCCTCGTCGATTCCGGCGATCTTTGGCTTGCATCCTTCTCGGATGCGGCAAAGTACTACTTCGAGTGGTCGAGCGCATCGGTCTCTGCCGTTACCTACGGCACCGACAGAGTAGAGATTACCCTCACAGATAAAGAAGAGGACGAGAGATTCGACGAGCCTCTTACCGTGAAGGTGACCGTTCCTGCAGAATGGAAAGCTGCAGAGCTTGAATCCTACGGTGAGACAACTCCCGTGGATATACACGTTGATGAGAACGGAACTCATTTCGTGTACGCTAACGTTCTTCCCGGAGACGGTGTAAGCATCCTTCGTGCAAGATAAATTACGAAAATACAAAAAGAGAGGTATCATTATGAAAATGAGAAGAATTGTGGCAGCAATTCTGCTTGTGTTTATGACTGTCTCCTCGGCATCCTGTACTCTCCCGTTCTTGGGTGATATCTTCGGATCCGAAAGCGGAGATAGCTTAAACCTTAGCAGTGGCTACACCATCGCATACAGCAGAGCGTCAGACAGTGACGTGAGAATGGAAGCTTTGATAAAGGACGGCTTTGCTAAATTTGGCGGCAAGGTTGACTCCAACCCCAATAAGCTTAAGTCCTTCGACAAAGAGATTATCCTCGGCGGCGTTGATTCCAAGGAAGAGACCAAGGCTCTCGTAAAGAGCTTTAAGGCTAATACCAACGATATGCTCGGCGCGTACGTTGTCCGTGCAATCGGTAAGAAGGTATTCGTTTATGCAAGCTGCCCCGAGGCAGAGAAGCTTGCAGTAGACACACTCTTCTCCTATGTGTCTGACGGCCAGCTCGTTATTCCCAAGAATCTTGATCTTACCGTTTATTTCAATCTATATGAGTATAAGAACAGCGGTGAGCTCATTGCAGTATCTAGTGGACTTGAGGACGTTGCAGAGCCCGCATTTGTAAAGATCGAGGGTACACCTATCGCGCTTGTCTTTGGCAAGTACGACTATCAGATGTCTGCAGAGCCTACCGATGCTTTTCCCACCAAAGAAGAGATCGAGGTCATCCTTTATTCCGACGAGATGAGCTACGACGTTTCCTATAGCGATAAGAGCGTTGTTATAACGATTAACAGCAAGAACGGCGAAAATTCAAAGGAATATAGAATTACCTACGGATTCGAGGATGAATACACCGTTTCGAGCACTATAGTCAATAAAAACGGTGCAAGCGGCGTTCTTTCTATGATCTCGGATGACGGTGATCAGAGAACCTCGGATTTCTTCTATACCGTAGTTGCTCCGAGATACAGCTCCTTCAAGATCAGCATTGCCGCTATTACGAATAACATCGCATCCTTAAAGACCGACGCCACCGGCAAGGCATGGTTGAAGGACAGTGATGGCAATTACGTTTTAGAAATTGCGCCTAACACGTATACATCGTCAATTAACGGATCTGTATTTACAGGCAAATCCGCGCATCCTACTAAGGTTGATTTCTGGAAGCAGATCGTGTCCGGCGGACAGATCGAGCTTATAAGCCATACTCATACTCACGCAGCCTGCGGAACTACCGATGAGCAGAACGGCAACTACCCTGCAGGTAATATAACCAAAGAGATTCACGCGTCTGCACAGATTTTACGTAATCTTCTTGGTCAGGATTCACCCTTCATTGCTCGTGCCGGCGGAGCATTTTGGCCGAATAACGAGGAGTTCAGATCCTATTTTTACAACCTTGTCTCCAGCGATCCCACCTTCGTTGGAATGAGAACCTCCAACGGAGATCCCCCTCTTCCCGGAGCATCCGGCACAAAGCTTAATAAGCCTGAGATGTTTACCGATCCCTTCAACCGTCTTAATATAGGATGCCTTCTCTTAAAGGGCAATAGAGCATCCTTCAACGCAGACGGTACGAACTTTGCATTCCCCGATGGAGGCAAAATGCAGGACGTTATGGCGGCAGGCATCGGTGCATGGACCAACTACATAGATCTTGCCATTGAAAACGGTCAGTGGGCGTCGATAGCTTTCCACAGTATATATGACGGAACCAATACCAAGATTATCTCCGACGGTTACGAGGTAGCAGACGCACAGGTTCTTGCTCTTATGGATTACGTTCAGCCTCTCGTTGATTCCGGCAAGCTCTGGGTGGGAACCTTCTCCGAGGTAGCAGAGTACTACTTCCAGTGGTCTACCGCAGAGGTATCTGCGAAGGCATACGGCGACGATCGCGTTGAGATCACTCTCACCGATGGAGAAGAGGATCCTCGTATGGATTCCGCTCTTACCATCAAGGTTAACGTTCCCGGCAACTGGACCAAGGCAGAGCTCGACACCAACGGCGAGAAGACCATTCTTGACGTTCACGTTGATGAGGACGGCACATGCTTCGTTTACGCTAACATCGTTCCCGATGCAGAGGGCGTAAGCGTACTCACTCCCGTAAAGTAATAATTAAATAGCTTTACTATAGGACCGCGAGATTTTCTCGCGGTCCTTCATTTTATCTCCGCACTGCGCATATATTTAGGCAAGAGAAAATAAAGCCGACAGCGGAAACGGGGACAAAATGAAAGAAATTTTAAAAGGATTAACAAGCGAAGAGGTAAGAGCCTCAAGGAATCAGCACGGTAGCAACGCGCTCCGTCGCGAAAAGAAAAAGAGTCTGCTTCGCAGATTTGCGGAGAATCTCTCCGACCCAATTATAAAGGTCTTGGTAATCGCCCTCGCGGTTGAGGTAGTCTTCACATTCGGCAACTGCAATCTCTTTGAGGTCTTCGGCATTCTCCTTGCAATACTCATCTCGACCACCGTCTCCACGCTCTCGGAGTACGGTAGCGAGCGCGCCTTCGAGAAAATGCAGGCAGATACCCTCGGAATCAAGGCGACCGTAATACGCGACGGAAAAAGCGCTAAGATACCGACAGACGAGCTTGTAGTCGGCGATATAATGCAGGTAACTGCCGGCGAGAGTATACAGGCAGACGGCCGCATTTTGCTTGGCAACCTGACGGTGAATCAGTCAGCACTCAACGGCGAGAGCATTGACGTTACAAAGAGCGCAGAGAGCAACGGAGAGTCTGGGTTGTCCTCCTCCTGCCACGTATTTCGAGGTACTACAGTCAGCGCGGGAAGCGCCACAGTCAAGGTCGAGCGCGTGGGTGAGAGCACCTATTACGGCGGTGTCGCCACCGACGTGCAGACGGACACGCGAGAGAGTCCGCTCAAGCGCAGACTTTCGGGACTTGCCTCGGACATCAGCAAGATTGGCTACGTTATGGCGGCACTTGTGGGCGTCACCTATCTCTTCAACGCCTATGTTGTGGGCAATCACTTCGACGGCAGGGAAATCCTCGTATCGCTCCGCAATTACAGAGAGCTTTTCACAAATCTCCTTCACACCCTCACGCTTATGATAACCGTCGTGGTTGTCGCCGTTCCCGAGGGACTTCCGATGATGATCACCGTCGTTCTCTCGGCGAATATGAAGAAAATGCTCGCCGATAATATCCTCATCAAGAAGCTCGTAGGCATCGAAACCGCAGGCTCGATGAACCTGCTTTTCACCGACAAAACAGGCACTATAACAGAGGGGAAGATCAGCTGCAGTGAGATAATAACCGCCGATGGCAGCTATACAAGCCTGCGCGCCCTGAAGAGTGATCTCGCATACAAAAATTTGCTCCTCTGTGCGAAATACAACACCGAGTGCACTGCATCGAGCGGTGAGATAACAGGCGGCAACGCCACCGACAGAGCCATCTACTCATTCTTTCTCGGCGAGAGTATTTGCGCCGATGTGAGAGATAAAGAAGCCTTTTCAAGTGAACGCAAATACTCATCGGTCACATTGAAAGACGGCAAAAAGCTGATAAAAGGCGCGGCAGAAAACATATTATCAAAATCTTCCTACGTCTATGATAAAGACGGTAACGCCATTCTCTACGACCTATCAAAGATAGAATCCCACTATCAAAAGGCGGTTATGTCAGGCGAGCGCGCCATCGCCGTAGCCTCGGTAGAGGGCGGCAAATTCGTGTTTGTTGCGCTGATAATTCTCAAGGATAAGATCCGCCGTGGAGTCAAGGAGGCCGTCGCCGAGGTCACCGCGGCAGGCATACAGACGGTAATGCTCACAGGCGACGGCAGAGAGACCGCATCATCGATAGCCACCGAGTGTGGCATACTCCGTCGCGACGGACTCGTCCTTACCTCCGAGGAGCTTGCGCGTATGACCGACGACGAGGTAAAGTCGGCTCTCCCGCGCCTCCGCGTCCTCGCCCGAGCTCTTCCAAAGGATAAGACTCGCCTCGTCCGCCTCGCCCAGGAGATGGACCTGGTCGTCGGTATGACGGGCGACGGCGTAAACGACGCCCCATCCTTGAAGCTTGCAGACGTCGGCTTCGCTATGGGTAGCGGCACCGACATCGCCAAGGCGGCAGGCGATGTGGTTATCCTCGATAACAGCTTTTCCGCGATCTCAAAGAGCATTCTCTACGGCCGCACCATATTCAAATCCATCAGAAAGTTCATCACCTTCCAGCTCATAATGAACTTTGCCGCCTGCGGCATCTCGCTCATCGGACAGTTCCTCGGCATCGAGAATCCCATAACCATCATTCAGATGCTTTGGGTCAATATCATTATGGATACCCTCGGAGGTCTTGCCTTCGCAGGCGAAGCCCCGATGCGCTATTATATGAAGGAGAAGCCCAAGCGCCGCGATGAGAAGATACTCACAGGCGCAATGCTCGGGCAGATCATTCTCTCGGGCGCATACGTTCTCCTGCTATGCACGCTTTTCCTGATTCTACCCGCGTTTGCAGGTCGCTATCGCGGCGAGGCAGAGCATCTCACGGCATTCTACGCCCTCTTCATCTTCGCAGGAATCTTCAGTTGCTTCTCGGCGCGGAGCGAGCGGCTCTGGCTATTTTCGGGAATAGGGAAGAACCGCGCCTTCAGCCTTATAATGCTCCTGATCACAGCGGTGCAGATCGCCATGATATACTGCGGCGGCGATATGTTCCGCTCCGTTCCCCTCACCCTGCGCGAGCTCTCGCTCGCATTTTCCCTAGCCGCCACCGTCATCCCATTCGACATCCTGCGCCGTGTCATCTCGCGCCTTAGTTAGACCGGAGAGATAGGATTTCGACCGCCATATCCTAGCCACTACTTGACATGTAGAAGTAAAGGATTTATAATATAAGTGACGATCAACGTTTCTTGAAGGGAGGCTGCAAAATGGCAACGAAATATCCTGTAATCCTCGTACACGGCTTAGCTATAAAGCAATCTTGGGCTTTGAATGCATTTGGAAAGATCGGCGATGCTCTTGAGGCAGATGGCAACGACGTATACGTTGCCGACCACGATGGCTTCGGCAGAATTGCCACGAATGCAGAGCAGCTGCGTGTGTTTATCGAGAACGTGCTTGAGAAAACGGGCAAGGAAAAGGTCAACATCATAGCCCATTCAAAGGGTGGCCTTGACAGTAAATATATGATAACCGAGCTCGGTATGGACGACAAGGTCGCCTCGCTCACTACGCTATGCACGCCGCACCGCGGCTCGATCGTCGCATCCTGGATATGGAAGCTTCCGCGCTTTATGAAGGTCACGATCGCATTTTTCATAAATAAGTTCTACAAATATTTTCTCGACGATAAGCATCCCGATGCCCTCGCCACCTGCGAGGAGCTCCTTCCAGTAGACGAGGGAGTAGATACGTTGAATTTCTCATCAAAGGTCTACTGCCAGAGCTATTCAAGTAGTATGAAGCACGCGCGCGATTGCTTCATCTTGGCTATCCCTATGCAGTTAACCAAGCGCTTTGAAAAGCTGGAAAACGACGGTCTGGTTTCTGTAGAATCGGCCAAATTCGCAAATTACAGAGGAGAAGCGTTAGATTCATCGGTATCTCACTCACAGATAATAGACCTTTTTCCGAGAGGCAGTCAGAGAGAGCAAATATATGCGTTCTATAAGTCTATCTGCAACGAGCTCGCCGACATGGGCTTTTGATCGATAACCGTATCGTTCGGTCAATTTTTCCTTAATTAATTACATCATAGAAACCAAAAACAGCCCGAGATAAACTCGAGCTGTTTTTATTTGGAGCTGGAGATGGGATTTGAACCCACGGCCTATTGATTACGAATCAATTGCGCTACCACTGCGCCACTCCAGCATATAACTGCCATAATAGTATACTATTTTTCTGCCGTTTTGTCAAGGGGTATTTTAATGCTTTTTTATAAAAAAGAGTCACCCAAGAAAAGAATCTATATCGCGCAAAATTTCCCCTCCTTCCTTGACACAACCGCCATTTCGTGCTATACTGTTCATATATTTAAAAGTTAGGCTGGTATTTCTCATGTCTCGCAAAAGCGGTGTGCTCATGCACGTGTCATCTCTGTTCGGAGACTACTCATCGGGTAGCTTCGGCAAAGGGGCAAAATACTTTATAGACTTTCTCTCCGACTGCGGCTTTTCCTATTGGCAGGTTCTGCCGTTCTGTATGGTAGATGAATATAACTCCCCCTACAAGTCCTACTCGTCCTTCAGCGGTAACCTCTATTTTATCGACCTCGAGGATCTTCATAGCCAGGGCTTGATTACCGACGAGGAGCTCGCCTCTGCTCGACAGAATGATCCCTACCTCTGCGAGTTCGACCGCTTGCGCGAGGAGCGCTTTGCACTTCTTTCGAAGGCATCTGCGCGCGTAGAGAACAGATCGCCCATCGAGGCATATATCGACGCCTCGCCGTATCTGAAAGCCTTCTGCGAGTTTATGGCGCACAAGGCGGCGAATGGCGACGCACCCTGGCAGGAGTGGCAGAACGATTCCATCGACGAGAGCATCCTCTTCGCTTGGAAGTTCATCCAGTACACCTTCGTCCGAGAGTGGCAGGAGATCAAGTCCTACGCAAATAGCAAGGGCATCAGCCTGATCGGCGATATTCCCATCTACGTTGCCCTCGATAGTGCCGACGTCTGGAGCGCAAAAGAGCAGTTCCAGCTCGACAAAAAGGGCATGCCCACCCACGTGGCAGGCGTCTCGCCCGACTACTTCAGCGCCGATGGACAGCTCTGGGGCAATCCCCTCTATAATTGGAAGGAAATGAAGAAGGACGGCTACAAATGGTGGTGCGACCGCATCAAGTACATGTCCACTCTCTTCGATGCCGTTCGCATAGATCATTTCAGAGCCTTCGCGTCCTATTGGTCCATCCCCGCCGAGTCCAAAACCGCCGTAGCAGGTAAGTGGATCAAAGGCCCCGGACTCCCATTTGTCAAGGCCTTGAAGCAGGCGGCAGGCGAGACCGAGATCATCGCCGAGGACCTCGGTGACATCACACCCGACGTCTACAAGCTCCTTGTGGATAGCCGACTCCCCGGAATGAAGGTCTTTCAGTTCGGTTTCCTCTCCGACGATAATAGCGCCCATCTGCCTCATAATTACCCCGAGAACTCGGTAGCATACTCGGGCACTCACGATAATAACACGCTCCTCGCATATCTCTGGGAGCTTGACGATGAGACGAGAGCGCGTATGCTCGCCTACTGTGGACACACAGGCGATTGGAAGTCCGGCCTCGACAGTATAATCAGAACGATCTTTGCGAGCCACGCAGGACTCGTAATGCTTCCTATCCAGGATCTCCTCGGCTACGGATGCGATACCCGACTCAACACGCCCGGCAAGGCTGGCGGCAACTGGGCATATCGCATCACAAAGCCACAACTCGACTCTATCGACAGAAATAAGTGGAGAGCACTCAATAGGCTTTATTACAGATAATCAACAAGTCCCGTCAGTACCTTGATTTTTTCGCGCAACTGTGCTATAATACATGTGCTGTAAGCACCAAAAACTATAAGTAAGGGCATTAAATATGAATCTTTGTAATCTCTCGGTGATCAAGAGCGTTATGGCTGACGCCGGCATCACCTTCCGCAAGGAGTTCGGACAGAACTTCCTTACAAACAGAATAATTCCCGAGGAAATAGCCGAGCAGTGCGCCGACGATCCCGAGTCGATGATCCTTGAGATCGGCCCCGGCATCGGTTGCCTCACCGCCGAGCTCGCCTGCCGATATGCCAAGGTCGTTGCCGTCGAGATCGACAAGGGACTTATCCCCGTTCTCGACAGAACCCTCGCCGAGTTCGATAACGTCACCGTCATCAACGAGGACGTAATGAAGATCGACCTCCCCGCGCTCATCGCCGAGCACTCCGAGGGTAGACCCGTCTCGGTCTGCGCGAACCTTCCTTACTACATCACCACCCCCATTCTTATGATGCTTCTCGAATCGGGTGTGAAATTCCGCACCATAACCGTTATGGTACAGAACGAGGTAGCGCAGAGACTCGTCGCCCCGCCCGGCAAGGCCGATTACGGCGCAATTACCGCCATTCTCGGCTATTACGGCACGGTTCGCCGTCTCTTCAAGGTCTCCGCAGGCTCATTCGTTCCCGCGCCAAAGGTAGATAGTGCCGTTATCCGCATCGACCTCTACCGCGAGCCGAAATACACGCCCAAGGACGAGACTCTGATGCGTAACGTTATCAAGGCGGCATTCGAGATGCGTAGAAAGACTCTGCAGAACGCCCTCTCGGCGAAGCTGTCGGGCTACACCAAGGACGAGATCAAGGACGCCATCGTCTCTATCGGACACACCGAGACCGTCCGCGGCGAGTGCCTCTCTACCGAGGACTTCGTCAAGCTTTCCGACCTGCTTATCGAAAACCACAAATAAAACAAAAAACGCTCTGCAAAAGCAGAGCGTTTTTCTATATTCGAAATTAGTTCGAAATGTAGGGGAGAAGTGCCATCTGGCGAGCTCTCTTGATAGCTACGGTGAGCTGTCTCTGGTGAAGAGCGCAGTTGCCGGAAACACGTCTGGGGAGGATCTTTGCTCTCTCAGAGATGAACTTTCTGAGCTTAGCGGTATCCTTGTAGTCGATATCGTTCACTTTATCCTGGCAGAAGATGCAAACCTTCTTTCTTCTGTGCTGGGAGTGGAACGAAGGACGCTGATTATCGTTTCTTTCCATTAGGATGTCCATAAACCTTTCCGACTCACGATTTCTGTATGTTACCGCACGTAGTGAGTCTCACGGGCGGCAGACGAATTTTGCATACCCTAAATTAGAAGGGGAGCTCTCCGTCGTTAGGAATTTCCTCAAACATTGCAGGACCTGCCGATGCAGCGGGAGTGCTGTAAGCCTCGGGAGTGTAAGCAGAGCCGCCCTGACCGCCCATAGTGCCGGTCTGTGCAGCCGATGCTACGAAAGAAACCTCGTCAGCAACGACCTCGGTGGCGTATCTCTTCTGTCCCTGGTTATCAGTCCAGCTTCTGGTCTGAAGCTGACCGCATACAAGTATCGGATTGCCCTTCTTGAAATAGCGGCAGACAAACTCAGCACTCTGTCTCCAAGTAACGATGTTAATGAAGTCAACGTTCTGCTGGCCCTGCTCAGCCTTCGCAAAGCGACGGTTAACAGCAATAGAGAAGCTGCATACCGAAGTACCGCTGGTAGTCTGCTTGAGCTCGGGATCTGCTGTCATGTTACCTATAAGGATAACTTTGTTAAAACTAGCCATTTTTCTGCCTCCTTTTCGAAATTATGCCTCAGTAGCTTCTGCTACCTCGACGGGAGCTTCCTCAGTAACCTCTGCCTTCTCAGGCGCGGGTGCTGCACACTCGGGCTTAGTGGTGGTCATGTAACGGATAACACCTTCGGTTATACCGAGCACACGCTCAAGCTCGAGAGGGAAGCTGGGTTCGCTCTTGAAGCTAACGAGAACGTAATATCCCTCAGTGATGTAGTTGATAGGATATGCGAGTCTGCGCTTGCCCCACTCGTTAACGGTAACGTCGGTAGAGTTAGCGTTAATGAGATTTACGAACTTGTCGCAAAGAGTCTTGTAATCTTCCTCAGAAAGATTGCCGCTGATTGCGAAGAGAAGCTCGTAAGAACAAATCTTCTTTTCCATCTTGATAATACCTCCTTATGGTCTTTTGGCCACTCTCGTGGCAAGGGGTTGGACACAATTGCCCAAACTACCATAGTATTCTACCATAAACCTCACGAATTGTCAAGACTTTTTGCGAAAAATATTTATATTTACTTGAAAAACAGATAAAAGTATAGTATAATTAAAGAAAAAAGGAGGGGCACCATGACGGTATACGAGAAAGCACACGCAAAGATCAATCTACATCTTAACGTTACGGCCAAACGCCAAGACGGCTTTCACGATATAGAAACGGTGATGCAGACGGTCTCCCTCTGCGACGAGCTCGCCGTGTCTCTTTCTCCCTCGGACAGAGCCGAGGCGCATCTTTCTATCTGCGGCGCAGACCTCCCGACCGACAGCGGCAACATCGCACTCCGCGCAGCAGAGCTCTATCTTGCGCGTAGCGGCAAGATCGGCCGCGTCGATATATCTCTCGTCAAGAGAATACCCGTTGCCGCAGGACTTGCAGGAGGATCTGCAGACGCCGCCGCGACCCTCCGCGCACTCAACAGACTCTTTAACTCATATTTTAGCGAGAGCGAGCTGCTTGCCCTTGCCGCAGAGCTTGGCTCCGACGTGCCCTTCTGCCTCCTCGGTGGACGCGCCGTTTGCCGCGGCAGAGGAGAGCTGATCGAGCCGATAGCATCCCCCTCCGACCTCCATTTCGTCATAGCCGTAGCCGACGGCGAGCAGGTCTCCACACCTGCGGCGTATCGCGCACTGGACGAGATGTACTCGGATTTTGACGGAAGTATGAGGAGTGATGCGCCCGCCCTGACCGAGCTTTACAACATATTCGAAAATGCGGTTTTACCGACTTGTTTTAAGGCAGAATTTTTGAAAAAGCGCATGTTCGAGCTCGGTGCCACCGCCTCTTTGATGAGCGGAAGCGGCCCTTCCGTCTTCGGTCTCTTTGAAGATGAGTCCACCGCGAGAGCCGCCGTTGAGATTATATCCAAAGAGGGCGCGCGTGCCTATTATGCACGCTCGGTCGGCAGAGCATAAAAATATTTTTCAAAAGCTCTTGATTTTTTATCGACAATATGCTACAATATACAAGAATTAAATATTACTTATCAAGAGAGGCGGAGGGACTGGCCCTGTGAAGCCCGGCAACCTGTGTTAAATAAGGTGCCAATTCCTGACAGATGAGTTAGCTTATCCTCGGGAATGCTTGCCGCCTTCCCGAGTTTTCTTTTGGTAAAATCTCAAAACAAAGGACTGTAAAAATGAAGAAAGTTTTATTCACCTCCGAGTCTGTTACCGAGGGACATCCCGACAAAATATGCGACAAAATATCCGACGCGATACTTGACGCTATAATCGAGCAGGATCCCCAGAGCCGCGTTGCCTGCGAGACCTTCGCTACCACCGGTATCATCACCGTTATGGGCGAGATCACCACTAACGCAAAGATCGACGTTCAGAAGATCGTCCGCGATACCGTAACCGAGATCGGCTACGACAGAGCAAAGTACGGCTTCGATGCAAAGACCTGCGCCGTTCTCTCATCTATCCACGAGCAGAGCGAGGACATCGCTCTCGGCGTTGATAAGTGCCTTGAGGCAAAGGAAGGCGATATGACCGACGAGCTCGACACCGGTGCAGGTGACCAGGGCCTTATGTTCGGTTATGCCTGCGACGAGACTCCCGAGCTTATGCCTCTCCCCATCTCTCTTTCGCACAAGCTTGCGAAGAGACTTACCGAGGTCAGAAAGTCGGGCAAGCTCTCCTATCTCCGCCCCGACGGTAAGACTCAGGTTACAGTAGAGTACGTCGACGGTGTGCCCACCAGAGTTGATACCATCGTCGTATCCTCTCAGCACAGCGCAGAGATCGACTCCGCGACCATCAGAAAGGATATCATCGAGCAGGTTATCCTTCCTATAATCCCCTCCGAGCTTATGGACGGCAAGGTTAACATCTACGTTAACCCTACCGGCAGATTCGTTATTGGCGGCCCCCAGGGCGACACCGGCCTCACCGGCAGAAAGATCATCGTTGATACATACGGCGGCTACGCTCGTCACGGCGGCGGTGCATTTTCCGGCAAAGATCCCACCAAGGTTGACAGAAGCGCATCCTACGCCGCAAGATACGTTGCAAAGAATATCGTCAAGGCAGGTCTCGCCAAGAAGTGTGAGGTTCAGATCGCATACGCTATCGGTATTGCAAAGCCCGTTTCGGTTATGATCGATACCTTCGGCACCGCAACCGTTGCAGAGGAGAAGATCTCCGCGGCAGTCTCCGAGCTCGTAGACCTTCGCCCCGCGGCAATCATCAAGAAGTTCGAGCTTCGCAAGCCCATCTACAAGCAGCTTGCCGCTTACGGCCACATGGGTAGAGAAGACCTCGGCGTTAAGTGGGAAGAGTGCGACATCGCAGATAAGCTCGCCGAGCTTTGCAAATAATTCCAACATATTTATATAAAAAGGTGCGACGGGTGTCGCACCTTTTTGCTTTGCAAAAGAGAAAGAGGAACGCAGAAGCGTTCCTCTTTGTTATTTAATTAGTGGTAGAACTCCATTACAACCGAGAGACCGCCCTGAGTAAGTACGATCTTGTCTGCCGCCTGGAATGCACCGAGAATTGCAGCGTGGCTTGCATCGGTTCCAAGTGCGTTACCCATAAGGTCGCAGAAGGTTACACCGTTGAAGAAGATGGTGTGAGGAGTGCCGTCTGTGCCATATACGGTAAGGAAGGGAGCACCGGATGTAAGTGCGGGATGATTGTAGATGATCTGCCAGAGTGCGTTATCGTGGAATCTGTTAGCCTCAGCACCGTCAACGTTGAACGAGCCCTGTACTCTGATATCGCTGAGAGCCGAAGCATCGTCTACGTTATCCATAAGCGAGCCGATAATATTGAGCTTGCCCTCAGAGTTGAGGAAGTTACCAAGACCTGCCTGGCCGAGACCGTTACCGAGAGCCTTAACGCCGTCTATAATAGCGGTAGCACCAACTGCCTGGAACCAGAGCTCACCGCCGGTAAGATGAGTTTCAGTAATCGTGTTAGTGAAGATGGTTACGGGATAAGTACCATAGTCAACCACGCTCTGAGTAATTGCTACGGGACCGCCACATCCGTTGATGAAGGAGTCGGTGAAGGTGAGAAGAGTATTTGCAAATGCGAATACCGCGTTCTGATAAGAGTCATAGCACTTAGCGTTGCTAACGTGAAGCTCTGCACCGTAATCTACGAAGTAGGTGATGAAGCCGGAGTTACCGATGATGTTGTTCATCGTGGTCTTAGTGAAGTGCGAGGACTTGAAGAAGATAAGACCGCCTGCAGAAACAAGGTTGCCGTCGGCATCCTCATAGTTGTTTCTCTTTGCGTTACCGATGAAGGAAAGGTTCTCAACGGTAACCTCTGCAACGTCAGCGGGAACGGTAGTCATTGCGGCGTAGTAGGTCTCCCAAGCTACAGTCTCAAATCTGAAGAGAGTAGCGTTGGAATAGTCGGTCGAATAGTCCTTCTGTGCATCAGCGCCGAATACTGCGGGAGATGCGATGAGAGGGAAGGAAGAAACGTCAATAGTGAAGAAGTTACCCTGCATGGTGAAGTCACCGGCACCGGTACGATCGTAAATGAAGGTAAAGTCGATGAGGTACTTGGAGCCTGCGGGCTTTACAATGGTCTTGGGGTTAGCGGGATCGGAGTTGTCGGTATAAACGACTTCCTTGTCAGAAACGTAGAAGAATTCTGCGGGAACGTCATTTTCGGTGATGTCGATATCGCAGTGAAGAACGATACCGGAAACGTTGAGGCCCTTGATTCCATGCTCTTCCTTCTTGGTATCCCAAGCGGAGTTCATGTTATCGATAACAGCGAGCTGCCAAGCCTCGTATACGTTGTATGCATTGATGATCTTCGCCTCGAGAACCATAGGAGACTCGTCGGTCTCATAGTGGTCTGCAGAGGGAAGAACAGAGATCTTAACCTTTGCGTCTGCAGCATTAGCCGAGAAGTTGTAGGTACCGGTGTAGGTGTTAACGGTAGCGATAATGGTGTCGCCGTCATAGTACTCGGAGATGTTATTCTCGCCGTTAACCTTGGTGAGCTCTACGTACTCGCCGTCCTTCTCAATGGAGATGGTTACAACAGAGAAGAAGTCTGCGAGCTCAACAATGTCAAAGTCCTCGTTAAGAACTGCGAAGAGGGGCTTGAACTTGAACTCGTTCTCGTTACCGATAACGTAGATCTGATTGCCGAGTGCAAACTCACCGGCGAAACCGGTTGCACCGTATGCAGTCTTGCCTGCAGCAGCGTTTGCGCTCTCAAATGCTGTGATGGTGAGAGGCTTTTCGAACTGTGCTACTATAAGAGTCTCGGGCTCCTCCTCGGGGGGAGTTACTACGGGCTCTTCGGTAACGGTGATCTTAACCTTTACCTCCTGAGTTACGTTGAGGTTGGGGTCTTCAAAGGAAACGGTTACTTCCTTCTCACCTACGGTAGCGGTTATGTCCTCATCATAGGTGATAGTGAGCTCCTCAAAGGTATAAACCTTGGTGAGAGTTGCGTCAGAGTACTTTGCCGTTGCCTTAATGCCGGAGAAGTCGATCTCTTCACCGATAAGATACGCAGTCTTGATCGACGAGCGGTCTACGGTAAAGGAAGTGAGCTTGAGCGATCCGCCGGTATTGATGACAATACAGGACGAGAGCAACAAAAGGGTCACTACGAGCGAAATTGCCGTAAGGATTTTTGCGAAGTTTCTTCTGGATGTCATTTTTGTGCCTCCTAAAAAAATATTTAAAAAAATAATTAATCTTTCTTGAGTGAAGCGATTATGGAAATCGTGGTGCTTTTATTAGAACCGTCAGTCGATCTGATCGTAACAGTGAATATCTTGTTGGGCTTAAGAATCGTAAAGGTTCTGGAAAGCTCATGGAACACCGCAATATTGCTACTCTGGTCGTATTCAAAAACAACGCCGGTTTCATCGGCTACGTGAGGGAAGACCTCGTAGTTTATCTGTACTGCATTGGGGTTTTTGAGGATGCTTTCTTCATCTATCGTATATTCGCCGTCGGCGGACGGTATGAAATCAAAGCTGAAAAGGTAAGCACCGTTACTTAGCTGTCGTACGGGCGTCAGTGTTACCGGATTTTCATTCTGAATGGTGATAGTATTGCATTCTATCTTCTCAACGTATGTGATACCGTCGAACACCTTGATCTCAAGTCCAAAGAAGTTTACCACCGCGATCGACGCGATGAAAACTACAAGGATAATTATAACCATCGTTTTTTTCATTACTGTTTCTCCTTGTAGAACGCCTTGATCTTTGAGAGATAGGTGAAGACCTTAAATCCTGCGAGAGCCCAGGATACGATCGCAAGCTTAATCCATACGGTAGCATCGCTGCGCGAAGAGAGGAAGAGTGCAATAGCGAACACAACCACCGACATTATGATTGCCATAACTCCCGAGCCGGATTCGTTGGGATTGTTAGCCTGCTCGTTGAAGGTCGCGTACTGCTTGTACTGCGGATTCATAATATCACGCTCTGCGCTGGAGAACAGATGCGCGATATAGATGCCGTATATCATAATTCCTATCATGATAGCATCGTTAGGCTTCATTCCCGACTCGATCGCAAACACGTTTACGGTGAATATAGCACCTACAAGAGCTACGATCATGGGGAATATGAGCTTGGAGATGAGAAGCACAGCGTACGGCGTCGGCTGTACCTTGTTCAGGTAAGCACTCGAGCCGTCACGGCTATAAACCGATGCAATATCAATATTCGTCATTAGCATTATAAGCAGAATGATGAGAATATTGAAGCATACCGTCATCTGCGTGCCGAGGAATCTCGTGTTCATCGCCGAATAGATCTTGTTGAGCAGATAAATAGCCATCGGCATTACTACGATAAGCACTCCGCCAAGCTTAATGAAGGCATTGGAGCGTAGATTCAACGTAAGCTCCTTCTTCATTGCCGAGACGAAGGCCGTATGCTTGCGATTAGACTTTTCCTTTATAGAGTTCTTTCTCTTGAACTCGAAGGGAGTCGATGCCATACGGCAGAAGAGCGGCTTCGAGCAGAGGAAGCAGAGCAGAAGGAGTACGATCGCGAGCGCACTCACGATAAGAAGCGTGATCAGAGTGTTCGAGTGGAAGATAACGCTCGTAATACCTATCGTCTTGCCGACGATCAGCTCTGTGAAGGCGTATACAGCCGCGAATTTCACGGTATAATCATTGAGGAACGCCTGGATCTCCCAGTAGGTATCACCCCAGGATTCAACGAAGTTGATGTCTTCGGGGATGAGTCCTATAAGCTGCCATACCGCGAGTATTGCCACAGCACCGGCCATTGTATAAAGCAGATATTGCAAAGCTTTTACACGGTTGAGGAACACGTACGCAAACATCGACGGAATCGAAAGAAGCGCAGCTATAAGAACCGGTATGACCGATATAAGCACGAACATCAGTATCAGCCAGGGATAGTAGATCAGACCGTAGCCCTTTATGATGCCGTATGCGATGAACATCGGTATCGTGAACATGAAGCTCTTGCGAAGCTCGTAGATATAGTATGTCGCAAGCTTCGAGAAGAATACGAGCGACGGAGTCGCGGGGAGTGTGAGAAGGACGGTGTTGTCCTTCGAGAAGTAGAGGGACTTCATGAGTCCGACGGTGTCGGTCACAATTGATAGAAGGAGCATGAATCCAAATACCAACGATATAACGGACACGGGAATATCACGGACGAGAGAGAATAGGCCGAATAGCTTGATAACGTAGAAGATTACTGCGATTATCGCGGTAATTGCCACAAACTCAATGATAAGCCATACCAGCTTGAAAAGCAGCTTTCTTTTGGATCTTAAATATCCAACGTCCAGCTTTTCCTTGAGCTGCATTTTAACAAGCGTTATCAGCGCCTTGAAACCCTTGATGAAGGATTCCATAAACCCGCCCTTTTTCTGCTTGTTTTTTGTCATACAGTCTCACCACAGAGCTTTGCCTTGCTCTCTGCCTCCTTTACCGAAACGGGAGCCTGCGTGTTGCCGTCGATCATTTCCATGTAGAATTTCTCGAGAGCGATTCCGCTGTCCTTGATTTCCTTAACCGTCTTGGTGCAGAGTATCTGACCCTTGCGGATAATAGCGATTCTGTCGCATATATTTTCAACAACGTCTATAATGTGGCTCGAGAAGAAGACTATGTTGCCCTTTGCGGCGTGCTCCTTCATACACTCCTTAACCTGGAAGATCGACTCGGGGTCAAGACCTGTGAGAGGCTCGTCGAGGATCCAGATCTTCGGGTTGTGAACGAGAGCAGACATGATAGTGATCTTCTGCTTCATACCGTGAGAGTAGGTCTTCATCGGATTGTCGATAGCCGCCTGGAGATTGAATCTCGCAACGTACTCGGCGATTCTTGCATCGCGGTCCTTCTTGGGAACGTTGTAAAGGTCGGCAATGTAGTTGATGTATTCACGACCGGAGAGGTTCTCGTACAGTGCATAGTGGTCGGGAACGAAGCCGATCTGCATCTTTGCCTCGACCGACTGCTTGTCCGCATCGTATCCGGAGATCTCGATCTCACCGGAGGTGATGGTCTGGATACCTACGATCGATTTGATGATCGTGGATTTTCCCGCGCCGTTCGGGCCGAGGAAGCCGAATATCTGTCCACCCTCTATCTCGAGGTTGGCGTTATACACAGCGTATACGTCGCTTGTAGAATATCTCTTCGAGAAGTTACGGAGAATAAGCTTTCCGTCATTCTGGGGATTGATGGGTTCTTGCATACTTCTTCCTGCAAGTTGGGACTCCAGGGCAAGCCTGTCCGCCTTGATCTTGCGATTCCTTTCCATTATGATTGCATATGTGTCGGTTATATCAAAGACCTGCTCGTATACGAACCACATAGCGAACGAGAGGGCTATGTAGACGGTAAAGTATAGCGCCTGATATACCGGATAGAATACGAATTTAAGATCGCCGAAGGTGATAGTTGTTGTTATATCACGCAGATCCTCTGCCCAGTCGCCGAGCTTTTCTGCGACGAAGTCGGAGTTTATAAAGAAGAAATCGACCGAGGCATCATAGTTCGTAAGCCACGCGTTCAGGAACAGAACCAATGCGTAGTAACCGAAGAAGGCTATAAGCGAATAGACAAACTGCTTCATCTTGGGTCTGGCGAAGATTCCAAGGCTCATTATGAGCAGGGGAAGAAGCATCGCCATATAGTGGTTAGACCAGAACTGGAAGGTGCGTGCCGACAGCCAGTTAGCTCCGCCGGTGTTGGGCATAGCCATTGCAAGCAGAGCGCCGAACACGTTAATAAAGATCGTAAAGTAATAGAGCTTCTTCATTCTGAAGATCAGAACGAGAGGGATGATGAACATGGCCGTGTTACAAAGGTGAAGCGGCCAGGCCGTGAGCGACACCGGCATATTCGTGAAAAGACCGAAGTTGTAGGTGTAGCAGAAGGTTATCATCGTCGCAAGGCTTATATATATGAGCGCGTAGCGCTTCTGCTCGTACTTGCACTTTTTGAATATAAAGTGCACCGCGATCATAAATATCGGCAGTCCGTAGAGAAGAAGTCTGTGATAGAGCGTCAGGTCCTCGAGAAGAATGTTGTCGCTGCCGTATCCGAAGAGCGCCTGCGGTGCCCAGTGGGGAAGCGAAATGAAGAACATTCCAAGGAATATAAGCGCGCTCGTCAGAATCGCACGCGCGCCCGATTTCTGGAGCTTGATGCTCACAAGATGGAAGAGCGCAAGTCCGAGACCGACACCGAGCTCGATCGCGAATATCATCAGTCTGTAGTGATACTCGTCCGCGAGATCACCGTCAAGTGCGCGGTTGAGGATCGGAAGAACACCGATCGAAACCGCGTAAACCGCGGGGCTCACGAATTTGATTATCGGAGCGACGAGCGGAATATGCTTTTCAAAGAATGGGTAGGTGATACTTGCCAGCATTACCGTCGAGATGAGCCAGAGCATCAGTACCGATATCACGACCTGTGCGGCACCGCCGGGGCCGAAGGGTGAATAGACATTGAGTCCTATCGTGCTGAATATTTTCGGCGTACCGCCGAGAGATCTGACTGTGAAGAGAGCGGCGTATACCAATGCTACAAGCTGACTGTTCGTCAGAAGCTTTCCTAAAATGTTTTTACCTCTGCATAAATACAGAAAGGCAAAGACAACGAGGCATGATAAGGCGGATCCGCCGTAATATATCAATGTCAAAATTTTTTCCTCCGAGTAAAAAAACTGTCGGGACAACTATCCATCAAATATATTAACATAACCAAGAAAAAAATTCAAGTATTTTTAATAGTTTTTAATAACTTTTGTTAATATAAATAATACTAATATAGGAAAAATGTGAAAAGGGCACAAAAAAAAGAGGGCGCTCCACACAGTAATGTGCAAGAAGCCCTCTTTTTGCGCGTTCTTTAATCAAGCTTTACGCTTGGGAGAGTAAAGAAGAGAAAGAACGGCCATAAGGAATGTAAGCACGAAGAAGAATACGGGACATACCCAGGAAAGAATCGCGTCGGATATGAAGGGGTTGACGAAAAGCGCTGTTGCAAACGTGATAAAAATAATATCAAGAAGCAACGCGAAGGGGATTCCGTGTCTCATAGTAGCGATTCTGGTGTTGTAGATCTTGAAGATGTCAACCATTGCGTGTATCCAGAGAGCAATAGCCAAGAAGCGGCAGTTTGCTTCGGGAAGGAAGGGGAGCACCTGCTGAATAACAAGAAGCAGCGCTACGATCGCAAAGAGAAGAAACTCGAAGAAATTGAGCACGCAAATAAGGCCTCTTGTGGACATAATCTCGGGGAGTATGAATGCTATCATACACGATCCGAGCACCAGTGCGAGAACCGCGCTGAGCATGCTGCTTGTGAGACCGAAGACGGGGAGAACTAAGATTCCTACAGCGAGCGAAATGACCGCAAGGAATATGCAAAGAACAAAGCTTCTATTACTTTTTTTCATATTATGTACCATCCTTTTAAGTTATTTTAACATTTTTTCGACAATAAGTCAATATGTTTTCGAATAAAAAAATATGTTTACAAATGAAAACAAGCAAAATGTCAAAACACGCACATAAAACAAGGCAGAAAGGCCTTGGTTATTTGAGAATGAACTTGCAGAAGCTCTTCTTTCCGCGCTTGATAAGCGCGCCTGCAGCGAGCTGATCGCGAGTGATGAGAGCTCTGACGTCGGTCACCTTTTCACCGTCAACAGAAACGCCGCCCTGCTCGATAGCACGTCTGCCCTCGGACTTGGAGGGAACCATCTTGCCGAGCACGAGAAGAGAGTTGAGATCAATAGCACCGTCAACGAGAGAGGCCTCATCAACCTCAACAGAGGGAGTCAGAGCGCTGTCGCCTGCGCCGAAGAGAGCCTTCGCCGCCGCTCTTGCCTTGTCGGCCTCTTCGTCACCGTGAACGAGCTTGGTGAGCTCGTATGCGAGGATGTCCTTTGCCTCGTTGAGCTGTGCGCCCTCCCAGGTGTCCATCTTGTCGATCTCCTCAACGGGAAGGAAGGTGAGCATTCTGATACACTTGAGCACGTCAGCGTCAGCAACGTTTCTCCAGTACTGATAGAAGTCGTAGGGAGAGGTCTTGTTGGGATCGAGCCAAACCGCACCCGACGCGGTCTTACCCATCTTCTTACCCTCGGAGTTGAGGAGCAGAGTGATTGTCATCGCGTGAGCATCCTTGCCGAGCTTACGGCGGATGAGCTCGGTACCGCCGAGCATGTTCGACCACTGATCGTCGCCGCCGAACTGCATGTTACAGCCATATTCCTTGAAGAGATGATAGAAGTCGTAGGACTGCATGATCATGTAGTTAAACTCAAGGAAGGAAAGACCCTTTTCCATTCTCTGCTTGTAGCACTCCGCAGAGAGCATTCTGTTAACAGAGAAGCACGCACCAACCTCGCGAAGCACCTCTACGTAGTTGAGGTCGAGAAGCCAGTCTGCGTTGTTTACCATAATAGCCTTGCCCTCACCAAAGTCGATGAAGCGCTCCATCTGCTTTTTGAAGCAGTCAACGTTGTGCTGAATGGTCTCACGAGTCATCATCTGACGCATATCGGTTCTCCCCGAGGGGTCACCAACCTTTGCAGTACCGGCACCGATAAGAACAACAGGCTTGTTGCCCGCCATCTGCAGTCTCTTCATAAGGCACAGAGCCATGAAGTGACCAACGTGCAGAGAGTCTGCCGTGGGGTCGAATCCGATATAGAAGGTCGCCTTGCCATCGTTTACCATAGTTCTGATTTCTTCCTCGTTAGTTACCTGCGCGAGGAGTCCGCGAGCTATCAGCTCTTCGTAAATTTTCATTTTGTATCTCCTTAAAATTTATTTCATAAAAAAAGCCCTCGGACAAAAAGCCCAAGGACGCAAGAAAACGTGGTACCACCTTGATTTACAATAATGCAGAATGCAGAATGCACAATGCAGAATTGCCTCATAACGTTATAACGGTCGTTACCCGTCGTAGCCTACACCCATGTTAAGTTTCGGTACGCACTCAAAGACGTATTCGCAAGACGGAAACTCACGCGCCTCTCATCACCCGGCCACTTTCTGTCATCCTTATCCGCCGCTACTTGCTCTTCTCATAGCTTTAACGGAACTATTATACTATAAAAAAGGTAAATTGTCAACTGTTTATTGACAAAATTCTTTTGCGGTGATATAATAGTCTTGCCAAACCAATTTAATAGTGTAACGTATAGAGCGCCACGTCTGTCAATATAGGGTGATCTATACCTTTTTCCGTTTTTTACATGGTTGAATTTGATAAAATGCAAATTCCTTATCCATGTAAAAAATGTTACGCTTTATACGTTACGTTACATAAGGATTGGTTTGGCGACTATCGGAGTTTGCGTTTTTGTGCGGCTGCTTCGGTGGCCGCACTTTTTATTTTTATTTGAAATTGCCGACGGGCTTAAACGTGAAAGAGAAGTCATCATGAAAAAGATCTTAGTGCTTCTAACCTTGACCATAGTGCTTTTGATGTGTTTGGTTGCTTGTAATGGACAACTTGCACATACACATCAATACGGAGAGTGGTCTACAACAAAAAACGCCACCTGCACTGTAGACGGCGAAAGAGTCCGTTATTGCGATTGCGGAGAAAAGCAAAGCGACACGATTGCGTCTATAGGACACAACTATGTAGATGGCAAATGTACGAATTGCGGTAAAATTGAAGGAACTCCGGATTGTCAGCACACTAATCTTGAAGTGCTTCCTGCAAAGGCTCCCACTCAAACCGAGGAGGGCTTAACCGAGGGCAAGAAGTGCGCAGATTGTGGTGAGGTCATAGTTGCGCAGACGACGATTTCTAAGCTTATTGGTTCCTACGGTCTCAAATATGCTTTAAATGACGATGATGTAAGCTACTGTGTTGTGGGCCGTGGTGAGTGCAATGATTGGAAAATTATCATTCCGGACTCGTATAACGGTCTTCCTGTAACCAAGATCGATGATGAGGCGTTTAAATCGGAGTATATGTTTGACAGCATAGTGATCCCTGACAGCGTGACAAGTATAGGCGAGTCTGCGTTCTATAGTTCCTATCTTAAGAGCATAACTTTTGGCAGCGGCGTTAATAGCATTGGTGATTATGCATTTGCTAATTGCGACAACCTTATGAGTATAGAGGTTCCCCACGGTGTAACTAGCATCGGCTACAGGACGTTCTATGGTTGTGACAACCTAACGAGCGTTGGACCTGTGGGCAGCGGTGCTGACGTAGAAATCCCCAACAGCGTAACGAGTATCGGCGACGATGCATTCTCTAAATGTCCTCTTAAGCGAGTAGAACTACCTGATGGAGTAACAAACATTGGAGCGAAAGCGTTTAAAGACTGCACGAAAATTACGCGCGTAATCATACCGGATAGCGTAACGAGCATCGGTGAAGAAGTTTTCAGTGGTTGTGACGATCTCACGAATGTAACCATCGGTGACGGCGTGACAAGTATAGGCGAGTATGCGTTCTATAATTGCGATAGCCTTACAAGCATAGTGATCCCCGATAGAGTGACAAGTATAGGCGATTATGCGTTCTATGATTGCTCTAGCCTTACGAGCGTAGTAATCGGCGACAGCGTGACAAGTATAGGCGAGTATGCGTTCGATTGGTGCGATAGCCTCACCAGCATAGTTGTTCACGACAGCGTAACAAGCATAGGCCATGGTGCGTTCCTAAGATGCTATAGCCTTACCGACGTATATTATACCGGTAGCAGTGAGGACGCGCAGAAGATTACAATTGATTCGGGCAACGATGTCCTTGCAACAGCTACAATTCATTACAACTACGTTCCCGAGAACTAACCTAAAAAATAAAATTAACGAGCCTCACACGAGGCTCGTTTTTCTTTGTTGTTACTTTCCTTGAGCCTCCATCCGAGAGGGAGGGGGACCGCTTGCGGTGGAAGGAGCCTGCGAGAGTTTTCGCTTTCTCGCATTAACGGCTACATAACGAATCTACACGCATTCTCCTTCAGTCGCATACGGCACCAGCACCCTCTGCAAGGAGCCTTTTTACCTCATAAACCGTCGTCTGCGTATAAACCTCACCCGCATCATAGAAGCCGATGCCGTGATTTATACAGTTCGGCTCGGTCTGCGCCTCGAGGCAAAATGCACCGTGCTTGATAGGTTCAATGCCACCGTGGAAGAGGTGTGCAGGTGCTACCTGTCTCAAGAAATTAGCAGAGTAGAACTGCACGCCGGGCTGGTCGGTGTAGACCGACATCTTGAGATTTTCTCCCTCGACAACTGCGGCAAGTCCGAGGGGAGATTTGCCAAATTCCTTGAATATTTTGGGGCAGAGAACAAAATTATGATCATACCCACCAAAGCTCTCGGAGAACCTTTCGCTAATCTTGTGCGGCTCGCGAAGGTCAAACGGAGTTCCCTCAACAAGAGGTCGATTACCATTCGGAATCAGCTTGTCATCCACCTCGGTGTAGCTGTCCGCGTAGATCTGAATCTTCTGTTCCTTCACCGTGTCACCGAAGCCGTCAAGGTTAAAATAGGCGTGGTTCGTCAGCGCGATAGGCGTCCTTCCGTCGGGTGTCGCTTTGTAGCTTATGATGAGCGTCGCGCCCTCAAGGGTATATGTAACCTCCACCGCGAGCCCGGAGGGGAAGCCCTCCTCGCCGTCTGCGGAGTAGTAGGACAGAGTGATCGACTCGTCGCTATGCGACTCCACCGTCCATATTCTGTAGTCAAATCCGCATCCGCCGTGCAGACAGTTTCCGTTATCGTTCTCGGGGAGCATATACACCGCGCCATCCATCGTGAAGGTTGCATCGGCAACTCTGTTAGCCACTCTGCCGATGATTCCGCCCTGATGCGAGTCATCCGCGAGATAGCCCTCAAGTGTGTCAAATCCGCCGACTATATCCACGCCAAAGGGACGGAAACTGACCAAGGTCGCACCGCGCGTCATGATCTCTGCTGTCGCAGAGTCGTTTTTCAGAGTGTAGAGGTATATCTCCTTGCCATCTATATTGCCAAAAAGTCTTTTATCCATAACCTGCTCCAAATGTTTTTTTTCTTAATTATACACCATTCGCACGAAAAAGTAAACCCCTAAATATTTAGATTGACATTTTTGAAAAAATATGGTATCATATAATGTAAAGTTATAATTTTCCACTAGGGAGAGCGTTATGAAGAAATTAGTCATCGTAATAAACGGTAGCGGCGGAGTAGGCAAGGACACCATTTGCGACCTTGCGGCAAAGCATTTTAAGGTACGCAACATATCCTCTGTCGATCCTATCAAGGAGATAGCTACCTTCTGCGGTTGGACAGGAGTCAAGGACGATAAGGCACGAAAGTTCCTTCACGACCTCAAGATCCTCACCGCCGAATATAACGATTTCCCCACAAATTGGGCGCTTAACGTTTTCCGTGAGTTTCTCACAAACGACGAGCAGATCCTCTTCGTTCACATCCGTGAGCCCTGGGAGATCGAGAAGTTCGTCAAGGCTACCGACGGCGTGGCAAAGACGCTCCTCGTCAGAGGCGGCTCGCGCAGCAAGGCGAGAATATATGGCAACGCCGCAGACGATATGGTCGAGAACTACGAGTACGATTACTACTTCGTTAACGACCGTCCTCTCGACGAAACCGAGCAGCTTGTAAAAGAGCTCTTCGACGGCATCTTCGCGGATATCTCCGACGCAGGCGAGGCAAACTGAATGAAGATAGTAGGACTTTGCGGCGGCTCGGGCTCGGGCAAGAGCGCAGTCTCGCATATCCTCACCGAGTGGGGATGCCTGCATCTCGACACCGACGCCATATATCACGAGCTTATCGGCGGTGATAGCGCCTGCCTTCGTGAGCTGGCCGACGAGTTCGGCAGAGAGATAATAGCCGAGAGCGGCGCGCTCGACCGAAAGAAGCTTGCAGCGATCGTCTTCGCCGACGGAGCCGAGGAGAAGCGCCACCGCCTCAACGAGATCGCCCACAGATACGTTCTCGACGAGGTGAGACAGAGAATAGCCGCGGCAGAGGGCAATTACGCGGCGGCAATCGTTGACGCACCTTTGCTTTTTGAGTCGGGCTTTAACACCGAGTGCGACCTCGTCGTCTCGGTAACAGCACCGAGAGAGATCCGCATCGCGCGACTTATGGCGCGCGACTCCATAACCGCCGAGCAGGCAGAGCGCCGTATCAGCGCACAGCTTGATGACGAGTTTTTGCGTTCCAACTCGGACGTTATAATTGAGAATAACAACGATCTTGATGCCCTCGCATCAAAGGTCAAAAAAATAATTGAAATGATTAAGGAGATATGACAATGGCAGACAAGAGCGCAGGACAGGTAATGTACGAGAAGCTCTCGTACAAGAGAAAGAACATCTTTGAGGAGGCAAACTCCGATAAGATAAAGGTAATATTCGATTACGCAGAGGGCTACAAGAAGTATCTTGACGGCTCCAAGACCGAGCGTGAGGCGACTGACTATTCCATCGAGATGGCAAAGGCGGCAGGTTACACCGAGTACAAGCTCGGCGAGGTCCTCAAGGCAGGCGATAAAAAGTACTTTAACAATCACGGCAAGAGCTTCGTTGCCTTCAAGGTAGGAACAAACGACCTTGAGTGCGACGGCGTTCGTATCCTTGCCGCTCACATCGACTCCCCGAGACTCGATCTCAAGCAGGTTCCTATGTATGAGGACAGCGGAATGGCATTCCTCAAGACACACTACTACGGCGGCGTTAGAAAGTATCAGTGGGTTGCTACCCCTCTTGCTCTTCACGGCGTTATGGTTAAGGCCGACGGCGAGGTAGTTAACGTTACCATCGGCGAGGACGAGAGCGATCCCGTATTCTACATCAACGATCTTCTTCCTCACCTCGCACGCAAGCAGGCAACCGAGCCTCTCGGCACCGCTATCAGCGGCGAGACTCTCAATATCCTCATCGGCGGACTTCCTTACGACGATAAGGAAGTAACCGATAAGATCAAGCTCACCGCACTCTCTCTTCTTTACGATAAGTACGGCGTAACCGAGGAGGACTTCCTCAGCGCAGAGCTTTGCCTTGTTCCCGCATTCAAGGCAAAGGATATCGGCTTCGACAGAGCGCTTCTTGGCTCTTACGGCCACGACGACCGCGTTTGCGCGTATCCCGCGCTCACCGCACTCTTCGATAGCAAGGACGAGGCACAGACCGTTATGGTAGTTCTCGCCGACAAGGAGGAGGTAGGCTCCGACGGACAGACCGGTATGCAGTGCGACGTATTTATGGATATTCTCGCAGAGATCGCACGCTCGCTCGGCAAGAACGAGGCGGTAGTAAGATCCGCCAGCAAGTGCCTCAGCGCAGACGTTACCGCGGCATACGATCCCAATTTCCCCGACGTATATGAGCGCCGCAACAGCGCTATGATCTCCTGCGGTACCTGTATGAGCAAGTTCACCGGCTCGGGCGGAAAGGGCGGCACCAATGATGCATCCGCAGAGTTCGTTGGCTACGTAAGACGCGTATTCGCAGAGGCTGGCGTTATCTGGCAGACCGCAGAGCTTGGTAAGATCGACGTTGGCGGCGGCGGAACCGTTGCAAAGTTCATCTCCAAGCACAACATCGAGACCGTCGACCTCGGCGTTCCCGTTATCTCTATGCACGCGCCCTTCGAGGTTGTCTCCAAGGCCGACGTTTACTCTACCTACGAGGCGTTTGCAGCATTCATAAAATAGTATCACCTTTCTCAAAAAAGCAACAATTTTTGAGGAGGAAATATGATATTTGAAAAACTGAAAAAGGCGAGCGACCGCTACCGCGAGATAGAGCAGATGCTCACTCTCCCCGAGGTCGTTGCCGACAGAGCGAAGTATTCGGCTCTCATAAAAGAATATAACAATCTTATGCCCGTAGTAACCAAGTACGGCGAATATATCGAGGCAGATCGCCAAATGCGCGATTCTGATGCTATGATGCGCGATTCATCTCTTGATGCCGAGCTCCGTGAGCTCGCCGAGGAGGAGTACCGTGAAATGCGCGCTCTTACCGAGTCGCTCACAGAGGAGCTTCGCATTCTCCTGATGCCCAAGGATCCCAGAGACGAGAAGAACGTTATCGTCGAGATCAGACAGGGCGCAGGCGGCGAGGAGGCGGCTCTCTTCGGCCGCGACCTCTATCGTATGTACTCTATGTACGCGACAAAGCGCGGCTTCAAGTGCGAGGTCATCAACCTCAACGAGACCGAGCTTGGCGGTATCAAGGAGGTCTCCTTCTCGGTCATCGGCAACGGCGCGTTCTCGAGATTTAAGTTCGAGAGCGGCGTGCACAGAGTGCAGAGAATTCCCGTCACCGAGTCTAACGGCAAGCTGCAGACCTCGACTGTCACGGTAGCCGTGCTTCCCGAGGCAGAGGCGGTGGAGGTTAACGTGAACCCCGCCGACATCAAGATCGAGTCCTGCAAGTCCAGCGGCGCAGGCGGTCAGCATATCAACAAGACCGAGTCGGCCGTCAGACTTACCCATAAGCCCACAGGCATCGTTATCGAGTGCGATCAGGAGCGCAGCCAGCTTCAGAACAAGGAGAAGGCTCTCCGCATCCTCTACTCCAAGCTCTACGATATGAAGGAGCGCGAGCAGGCGGATGCCATAGCTTTTGAGAGAAAATCTCAGGTCGGTAGCGGCGATCGAAGCGAGAAGATCAGAACCTACAACTTCCCGCAGTCGCGCGTCACCGATCATAGAATCGGCAAGACTATCCACGCCCTCGACGCCTTTCTTTCGGGCGACATCGACGAGATGGTCACCGACCTTATTGCCGCCGACAGCGCGGAAAGGTTGAAGGGAGAGGCACAGTGATAACCGAAGTCGTAAAAATCACCGAGCTGACCCCCGAGGCCTACTCCGATCTTGAGCGCGCGGCAGAGATAATCAAGGGCGGCGGTCTCGTGGTCTTTCCCACCGAAACGGTATACGGACTCGGCGGCGATGCTACGAATCCCGAGGCGGCAGGTAAGATCTACGCCGCAAAGGGCAGACCCTCCGACAACCCCTTGATCATCCACGTCAGCACGCCCGAGGAGGCAGAGAAGTACGCCTATACAGGTGAGCTCTACTATAAGCTCGCCGAGCGCTTTATGCCCGGTCCTCTGACGCTTGTGCTGACCGCCAAGGACACCGTGCCGAAGAACACTCGCGGCGGCCTTGATACGGTTGCCGTGCGTTGCCCCGAGAATATGATCGCTCGCGAGCTCATAAGGCTGGCAGGCGTTCCCATCGCCGCACCCTCGGCGAATCTTTCGGGCAGTCCCTCACCCACTACCGCTCGCCACGTCCTTGAGGATATGAGCGGCAGAGTAGATATGATAATCGACGGCGGCGAGGCGGATTTTGGCCTCGAGTCCACTATCCTCAAGATAGACGGAGACGTGGCTACGCTCCTTCGCCCCGGTAAAATAACCAAGGCCGACCTTGAGGCCTGCATCGGCACAGTCGAGGTATCTCACGCGGTTACCGAGGCTCTCGCTCCCGGCGAGCGCGTGCTCTCACCCGGTATGAAGTACCGCCACTACGCGCCGAAGGCGGAGGTCGTGCTCATCGACGGCAGAGCAGAGTCTGCTTGCAAGTACATAAGCGACGCAGGAATCACTGACGGCACGGCGATAATCGCCTACACCGAGGATATTCCTGCCTTCGAATCGACCTTCCCAAAAGTCAGGATCATAGATTTCGGCTCAAGGGATAACGAGCTCGAGCAGGCACACAGACTCTTCGCTCTTCTCCGTGATGCAGATCACGCGGAGCTTACAAGGATCTATGCTCCCTTGCCAAGCAAGGACGGCATCGGTCTTGCACTCTATAACCGAATGATACGCGCGGCAGCGTATAATATCGTGAAATTAAAATGACGGAATGGTGATATAATGGCTAAAAAGAAAAAGGAAATAGTAAATCCAAAGCTCAATGAAGCGTTGCCGACCCTGCAGCCGATAACCGAGACGCTTGAGAAGAACTATATGCCCTATGCTATGAGCGTTATAGTCTCTCGTGCGCTTCCCGAGATCGACGGCTTCAAGCCCTCGCACAGAAAACTTCTCTATACTATGTATAAGATGGGACTCCTCACGGGAGGCCGTACCAAGAGTGCCAACGTCGTCGGTCAGACGATGCACCTCAACCCCCACGGCGACGCATCTATATACGAAACCATGGTGCGACTCACAAGAGGTCACGAGGCGCTTCTTCACCCCTTTATAGACTCCAAGGGTTCCTTCGGTAAGCAGTATTCGCGCGATATGGCATATGCTGCATCTCGTTACACCGAAGCAAAGCTTGATCCGTTCTGCCGCGAATTATTCTCCGGAATTGACAAAGATTCGGTTGACTTCGTTCCCAACTACGATAACACAACCACCGAGCCTACACTCCTTCCGACCACCTTCCCGAACATTCTGATTTCTCCGAACCTCGGTATCGCGGTTGGTATGGCGTGCTCGATCTGCTCCTTTAACCTTGCCGAAATATGCGACGGCACGATCGCTCTTCTGAAGAATCCCAAGACGACCACCGAGCGTATGATGGACATCGTTAAGGCCCCCGACTTCGCGGGCGGAGCAGAGATAATCTACGACCGCGAGCAGATGCAGAAGATATACGAGACGGGTGTCGGCAGCTTCAAGATGCGCGCCAAGTACACCTACGATAAGAAGGAAAACTGTATCTCCATCACCGAGATCCCCTATTCCTCCTGCATCGAGGCGGTAATCAAGAAATCCACCGAGATGATCAAGAGCGGCAAGCTCCGCGAGGTCACCGACGTTCGTGACTCCGTGGACCTCAGCGCAGAGAGACTCATCACCTTCGATCTCAAAAAGGATGCAGATCCCGAGAAGGTAATGCAGAAGCTCTTCTCGTCCACCGAGCTTCAGAACAACTTTGACTGTAACTTCAATATTCTTATCGACGGCACGCCTATGCAGCTTGGTGTCAAGGATATCCTCCTTGAGTGGATCAAGTTCCGCGTCAAGTGTGTCACAAGAGAGCTCAAGTTCGACCTCGGTAAGAAGGAAGATAAGCTTCACCTTCTTTACGGTCTCGCGACAATCGCTCTCGACATCGACAAGGCAATCAAGATCATCAGAAATACAGAGCACGACGACGAGGTTGTCCCCAACCTTTCCGCAGGCTTCAACATCTCCAAGACACAGGCAGAGTACATTGCCGAGATCAAGCTCCGTAACCTCAACCGTGAGTATCTTCTCAAGCGCATTGAGGAGATCAAGGGCCTCGAGGCCGAGGTAGCCGAGATCAAGGAAACTCTTCGCGACGAGCTCAAGCTCAAGGCAAAGCTCATCGCAGAGCTCCAGGAGATCAAGAAGAAGTACGGCAAGCCGAGAAAGACCGATATCATCGACAAGTCCGAGGTAACCGCTGTTTCCAATAAGGAAGAGCTCTTCTTCGAGAACTACAACTGCCGCCTGGTTCTTACCAGAGGCGGATACTTCAAGAAGCTCTCGATGCAGTCTGTGAGAGCCTCCGAGGAGCATAAGCTCAAGGAGGGCGACTTCATCATCTATAGCGAGGTTACCGACAACCGCGGCGACGTCCTCTTCTTCACCGACAAGGCGCAGATCTACCGCGCCCGCGTTTGCGATTTCGATCTTTCCAAGGCATCGCAAATGGGTGATTACGTCCCCACAAAGCTTGATATGGACGATGATGAGCACGTTGTAGGATGCAAGATGATCTACGAGCTCAACCCCAACCACCACGTTGTATATATCTTCGAGAACGGCAAGGGCGTTCGCGTTAATATGAGCGTCTACGATGCTAAGTCCCGCCGCAGAAAGATAACAGGAGCCTGCTCCTCGGCATCTGCCCTCGTCGGCGCGATTTACGAGGGGGATAAGCCCGAGAATATCTTTATCAGAAGTGACGCCAACCGCGGAATGCTCATTAAGAGCTCGCTTATCCCCGTAAAGTCCACTCGTACCGCCGCAGGCGTGCAGATCATGCAGCTTCCCAAGAAGGGCGACGTCAAGATCGAGCTTGTTACCTCGAATATCGAGGCAATCGGCGAGGATGCCCTCAAGTGCAAGAAGCTTGCGATCCCCTCCAACGGCTCGGCCCTCGGACAGCTTACGTTCAACTTCTAAACAACAAAAAAACGGATGCCAAAAAGCATCCGTTTTTCTTTTATCCGCAGATTTTTGCGATATATTCCTTCGAGCCCTCGGGAATCGAGCCCTTATTCGACACTACGAACGACGCTACCGCCGCCGCTTCGCCAAGCGCGCGAGTCACCTCTACGCCGGCAAGATAGCGAGCGAGAAATACCGCGCCGAAGCTATCTCCCGCACCAACCGTAGAAACCACGGTAGCAGGAACAGAGGGAACAAAATCGCACTCGCCGCTCGCCCTGAAGCAGTACGCACCATACGCGCCGCAGGTGATAACAAGCAATTTCATGTTACCGAACTCGCCGAATATCAACTTCGCCGCCTCACCGATCTCAACCCTCTTGCCGAAGAGTATATCGGTTACGATAGGCAACTCCTCGTCGCTGATTTTCACGACGGTCGACATCTCAAGGCAGAATTTGACGCTTTCTATAGAGTAGAACGGCGGACGAATATTCAGATCGGTATAAACCTCGGAGAATTTGTTGTTCTTCAGTACGCGCTCGAGCGTGTCACGGTTCTTCTGGGTACGAAGAGCGAGCGTTCCGAACGCAATCGCGTCAAGCTCGCAGAAAAGTCTGTCGGGCAGCTCTACCGCATCGTAGGCTACGTCCTCGAGGATCTTGTAGGAGGGGACACCGCCCGTGCCAAGCGCCACAAGGCACTGTCCCGTGACTTTCTCAGAGACAGAAACGTAACTGCAGTCAATGCCGAGTTCCTTGACGCTCTCGACGGCCTCGTGACCGATCTCGTCATCACCGACCGCAGAGGCGAGATATACGTCAGCGCCTGCCATAGCGGCATAAGCCGCGAAGTTCAGCGGCGCACCGCCCAGCGTGCGCTCGGTAGGGCTGTATATGTCCCAGATTATTTCACCAAAAGAGAGAATTTTCATTTTCCTTGCCAAAGTCCTTATTATTCCATTCCGACGTAGCCGCTCTCCTTGATGATGTACTGTCCCTCATCCGAGAGCATCCAGCTTATGAGCAGATCAACGTTGGAATTTGGATTGTTCTCATAGGTCACGGCATATACCGGAGCTATTATCGAATAGCTAGCATTTCTTATGTTTTTCGCGGTAGGTGCAACGCCCTCAACCGCGATCATCTTGATGTCGGGATGCTGAACGATACCCTCAATATAATATCTGAACGAGTAGCCTATCGAGCTTGTCTGATTCTTGTAATTCGCAACCTGCTCGACTACACCGCCCATAAATCCAACGAGCGTTTCGATATCAGGCTCAACCATAGGCACGTCGCCCATAAAGCGAAGCATCATGCTCTGGCTTCCACTGCCTTCGTTGCGCTGGAAGGGAACTATCTCCTCGTCAAGTCCGCCAACCTCGCTCCAGTTTGTGATCTCACCCGAATAGATCTTTCTTATCTGATCCGCCGTGAGTGAGGTTATCGGGTTATCCTTGTGCACGAAGAACACGAACGCCTCCCAGCCGATCTGCGTATATTTGAATGTAGTGCCGCACTCCTCGGCGTACTGAATTTGCTCCTTCGAGGGCGCCGCGCCTATGAAAATATCGGTTCTGCGCTCTGCGAGAGCCTCATATCCGCCAACGGTGTTATTGTATTCGAAGATACCGTCGTAAAGCTCGGTCGTGCTGGGATAAACCGCATTAACAAACGCCGAATATACGGGAAAGGCCGCCGTCGCGCCATCAATGATGGGCAGATTCTCGGTGAGCTTCAATGTTTTGCTGTCGTATTTAACGATCTTACTGTCCTCAACGAAGGGCAGATATTGCCACGTGTGAATAGACGGTGCGGTATCTATGCTTTCGGGACTCGAGCTTTCCGTCGAGAACAGGAAGTCGAGAAACTCAACGAGACCGCAGGATGTAAGAGAAAGAGCACATGCTAAAATAATCATCAACGATATAAATTTTTTCATACTAAAATCACCTTTCTTTGAGTTTGATCCCGGAACAATTATAACATAAAAGCAAAGCGCTTGCAAGAGAAGCGAGGATCAAACGTAAAAAGCACAGAAGCATTTTTGCTTATTTCTTAATGCTTTCCTTGTATTCTCCGGGAGTCATTCCCGTCTGCTTTTTGAACGAACTGTTGAATGAAGAGACCGAATCATAGCAGAGTCTGTCGGCAATTTGCGTAAAGGCGATTCCGGTTCGAATAAGCTTTTTCGCCTCGCTGATCTTTAACTTTTGATAGGTCTCATAGATGCTCTGCCCGGTCTTATCCTTGAAAAACGTGCAAAGTCGCGTCTTTCCGTAATGAAGCTCGGAGCAAAGATCCTGCAGACGAAATTTTCCGTACACGTTTTCCGATAGTATACGTACTATCTCGTCCTGAAGCTCGCCGGAGGAATTTATCTTGGAAACGAAGAATTCCTGCGAGGTCTTTTGCGTATTTGCCTCGCGCAGCATATATATGAGTAGACTCTCAAGCGAGTTTTTAATCATCTGCTCGCCGCCGAGATTTGGATTTTCCTTGTATTTGAGACCGTTGAGATCGGGATCAAAGTCGGGAATGATAAAGGTTTCTCGCGCTTCGGCCATTATGATCTCCAGAAGAGAACGGTATCTTTCAGGCACGGGATATTTCTTGTCCGCAAAGAAGCTCATGCTCTCGGAATGGCAGGTGAACGAAATTACGAAAATATTGGCGTTTTTGTCACGGCTCTCTACGAAGTGCGGCTCGTTAGGCTTTATAAAGAGCATTTCTCCCTGCGAGATCGTGAGATATCTGCCACCGAGATTTACGTAAGCCGTGTCCTTATCCGCGTAGATTATCTCCCAGAAATCATGCGCCTCCTCGCCGGAAACGTAGTTTTGCGGCAGAGCCTGATAATGTATCGTAACTATCTTCAGAATGTTCAGAAGATTTGATATTTTGTGCATATAGAACTTTTTTCGCGCTATGCGTTCCGTAAAAATCACCTCTTTTTCAAGCGTTGTATATATTATAGCATAGAATTCAGCTATTGTAAATTGTTTCAATAATAAAAAAACCGAAATATTTCCAAATAAAAGGGAAACAATTTCTATATTTATATCCTAATTCGGTAGTATAATTATATATGGAGTATAAATTTACGTGATTTTATTTTTGCGAGGTAATAAATAATGAATGTAATTATTGCAAAAAGCTATGATGAAATGAGCAAAAAGGCTTTCGAGATTATGAAGGCGACTATTAAGGAGAAGAAAAACGCTACCCTCGGTCTCGCGACCGGCTCTACACCCATCGGTCTTTATGAGGAGATGATCGCAGACCACAATGCATGCGGCACAAGCTATGCAGAGGTTTCTACCTTCAACCTTGACGAGTATGTGGGACTCGATTATTCCAGCGATCAGAGCTACGTGTACTTTATGCGCGAGCATCTTTTCGATCACATCGACATCAAGCTTGAGAATACTAATATAGAAAACGGCAAGGCGGCAGATCCCGCGGCAGAATGTGCTCGCTACAACGCCCTTCTTGCAGAGAATACCGTTGATCTTCAGATCCTCGGCATAGGCTCTAACGGTCATATCGCCTTTAACGAGCCCGGCACTCCCTTCGATTCGGTTACCCACGTTGTTGATCTCACCGAGACCACGATCAAGGATAACTCCCGTCTCTTCAATAGCATAGACGAGGTACCGAAGCAGGCATTCACTATGGGACTTTCCAATATTATGATGGCGAAGAAGATAGTCGTTCTCGCAAACGGCGCAAATAAGGCAAAGGCAGTTTACGGTATGGTTCACGGCGAGATCACAGAGGATATTCCCGCAAGCATTTTGCAGAATCACAGCGACTGCACTCTCATCTGCGACGAAGCGGCGGCATCCCTTCTTTAATTCGGAGTCAGGACGATGAAATCCTTTAAGAATGTCCGCGTTTACGTCGACGGGCAGGGAATTATAAAAACAGATCTTCTCTTTGACGAGAGGATAGTGAAGATCGGCATCTGCGAATCCGAGGGAGAGGCAATACTGCTCCCCGACGATGCGGTAGTCTTGCCGGGATTCATAGATCAGCATATTCACGGCGCAGGCGGCGCAGATGCTATGGATGGCACAAAGGAAGCACTCGATACCATAGCAAGAGCGCTTGCCAAGGAGGGCACGACCGCCTTTCTCGCCACAACTATGACGCAGAGCCGCGACAATATTTTGTCCGCTATGACCGCCGTACGCGAGTACGGCGAGGGCGAGGATGGCGCACGCCTTATAGGCATACATCTCGAGGGCCCCTTTATCGCAGAAGAGTACAAGGGCGCCCAGCCTAGCGAACACGTAGCAAAGCCCGACGTGCGCGTCTTCGATGCATACAACGAGGCCTCCGGTGGCAGAATTAAGATCGTCACTCTCGCACCCGAGTGTGAGGGCGCGGACGCACTTATATCTCACCTTACCGACAAGGGGATCGTGACCTCCATCGGCCACACAGGCGCAAAGTGCAGAGATATAGAGGCGGCTGTTGCGCTTGGCGCAAAGAACGTTACTCACACCTACAACGCACAGAGTCCGCTTCACCACAGAGAGATCGGCACGGTAGGCAGCGCGATGCTCTTCGACGAGCTCACCTGCGAGCTTATCGCGGATACGATTCACGTAAGCGCATCCGCAATGAAGCTGCTTTACAAATCCAAGCCCGAGGGCAAGCTCGTGCTTATAACCGACGCTATGCGCGCCAAGGGTCTGCCTGACGGCGAGAGCGAGCTTGGCGGCCAGAGAGTATTCGTCAAGAACAGCGAAGCGCGCCTTGCAGACGGTGCACTCGCAGGTAGCATGCTCTCTATGAACCTGGCACTCAAAAATATGATTGAAAAAGTAGGTCTCACACTCGAGCAGGCCTGCGATCTCGCTACCATAAATCCCGCGAAGGTTCTCGGCATAGAGAATGAAGCAGGTAGCATACGAGAGGGAAAACGCGCCGATTTCGCGGTGCTTGACGGGGACTATAACGTTCTTTACACCGTTCGCGGCGGTGAGATCATCTACAAAAGATAAAGGAAGGATAAAAACATGGAGACAACACTCGTTGTAATGGCCGCAGGTATGGGTAGCCGCTTCGGCGGTCTCAAGCAGGCAGAGCCTGTTACCGCAGACGGCAAGGGTATTCTTGATTTTTCGGTATACGATGCGAAAAAAGCAGGATTTTCCAAGGTAGTATTTATCATTCGTGAGGATATGGCAGAGGATTTCAAGGAGCTTGTGGGCAACAGAATTGCCAAAAGCATCCCCGTAGAATACATCTTCCAGGATATGAGCATCCTTCCTGCAGGCAGAACAAAGCCCTTTGGCACAGGTCACGCGATCTTGTGCTGCAAAGACGTTGTAAAAGAGCCCTTTGCTATCATCAACGCAGATGATTATTACGGCGCAAATGCCTTCTACGATATTCGCGAGCATCTCAGCACCGCAGGCAAGGGCGAATTCGCTATGACGGCATTCCTCCTCGGCAACACGCTTAGCAAGAACGGTACGGTTTCCCGCGGTATCTGCGAGACGAAAAACGGTTATCTTGAGAAGGTTACCGAATTTACAAAGATCTATCCCGACGGTAGCTATGAAAAGGACGGATGCAAATATACCTTCGCGAGCGACGTTCCCGTTTCTATGAACCTTTGGGGACTTACACCCGATATTTTCGATATCCTTGAGGAAGAGTTTGCGGCATTCTTGAAGAATGCAGATCTTGCAAAGGATGAATTCTACATTCCTTCGGTAATTTCCACGGCGATCGAAACAGGCAAAGCAACGCTTAAAGTATTCGAAAACGCAGATAAATGGTACGGCATTACGTATCGCGAGGACCTTGCGGAAGTAAAAGAGGCAATAGGAGGATACATCAGCGATGGATTATATGAAGGAATTTAAGTCGGTAGCCGAGCAGTTTGCTCTTTGCGGCAACGTTCTTTCCATCGAGCCCTACGGCGAGGGTCATATCAACCTGACCTTGTTCGTTACAACAGATGAGAGACGCTATATCATGCAGAAAATGAACACAAACGTCTTTCCCGATACAGTCGGCCTTATGGCTAACATCTGTGGCGTAACAGAGCATCTGCGCGCGCGCGGTATCGAGACGCTTTGTGTTATTCCTACTAAGGCAGGCGAGAGCTATCTTGTGAACGAGCAGGGCTCCTTTCGTATCTATGACTTTATAGAGAACACGATTACATATCAGAAGGTCACGGATAGAGAAGTGTTCAAGAGTTCGGGCGCGGCATTTGGTGAATTCCAGAATTACCTCGCAGAGTTCGATGCATCTGTCCTCACAGAGCCGATAAAGCGCTTCCACGATACCCCTAACCGCTTTGAGAACTTCAAGAAGGCGCTCGAGACAGACGCCTTCGACAGAGCAAAGGATTGCGCTCCCGAGATCGAGTTCATCCTTTCTCGCGCCGACACCTACGGCATAGCTATGGCAGGTCTCGCAGACGGCACCATTCCGCTCCGTGTAACTCATAATGATACCAAGCTCAATAACATCCTTATGGATGCGGAGAGCGGACAGGCTCGCGCAGTTATCGACCTTGATACGATAATGCCAGGCTCTATGCTCTTCGACTTCGGTGATTCTATCCGTTTCGGCGCGTCTACTGCGGCAGAGGACGAGAAGGATCTCTCGAGGGTTCACTTCGATATCGAACTCTTCCGCGCCTACGCAGAGGGCTATTGCGGCGCAGTTAAGGATAGCATCACGGCAAGAGAGGCAGAGCTTCTCCCCTATGGAGCTTATCTTATGACCGTTGAGTGCGGTATGCGCTTCCTCACAGACTATCTTTCCGGCGATACCTATTTCGCTACGAAATACGAGGGCCACAATCTTGTAAGATGCAGAACCCAGCTCAAGCTCGCAGGTGAAATCGAGGCAAGCTTCGAGGCAATGGGCGAGATCATAAAGGAAATCCTCGCATAAATGAGGAAAAACGGCGCTTTTGCGCCGTTTTTCTTATATCATAAAGCCGTTTCCTATAAAAAGAAAATCGCAGGAGACGGGCCCCTGCGATTTTTTGGCCTACCCGATAGGATTCGAACCTACGGCCTCGAGAGTCGGAGTCTCGCGCGCTATCCAGCTGTGCCACGGGTAGATATTAAGTTGGTTTAGACATCTCGAGGTAAAATCCTCGAGAGTTTGCCGCTCAGGATAGAGCTTGCGGCAATTAAATAAGGTCGTGCGAGATAGGACTCTCATCTCCTCGCAGGCAATATTCCGCCTGTGGCGGAATGCGGGTAGTCTCGCGCGCTATCCAGCTGTGCCACGGGTAGATATTAAGTTGGTTTAGACATCTCGAGGTAAAATCCTCGAGAGTTTGCCGCTCGGGATAGAGCTTGCGGTAATTAAATAAGGTCGCGCGAGATAGGGCTCTCATCTCCTCGCAGGCAATATTCCGCCTGTGGCGGAATGCGGGTAGTCTCGCGCGCTATCCAGCTGTGCCACGGGTAGATATTAATTAGAAATACTAAATGAATATACGTTAAATGACCTATATATTCTACCACTAAAACTAGGTTTTGTCAAGCGATTTGTTACCGCATTTGCCAAGATACCGTTCGACATATTCCGAACCGTCAAAGCATAAATGCACGCGAAAATAGCGCGTTATATTAAAAATAATTAAAAAACACAAAAAAGTAGTGACAAACCCGGATTTACGTGATATAATTAAAGTGTCAATGTGAGTTGGCAATAAAATACAGAAAAAGGAGAAATACAATGAAAAAGATTATTTCTATGATTCTCGTTTGCGCACTTCTTCTTGGTTGCGTATTTGCATTCGCTTCTTGTAGCAACATTTCTGAGTCCTATGCAAAGAAGATCAATAAGGCAGCAGAGGCTGACAAGCACTACACCTACGAGGATGTCAAAAAGGATCTTGGCGAGGACGTAGTTGACGTTACAATATCGTTGCTTGGATCGACTAATGGTATTCTTGTTGCGGTTAAGGGCGTTTCTTCTCTCGACGAGCTTGAGGATAAGCTTGACGACGGCAAGACCGTTAAGGGTATCATCGTTACCATAGTCAATAACAAGGCTACCAAGGCAGTATACAAAGAGATCACCGAGGATGACCTTTAATTCTTATTAAAAGCAAAACAAAAAGCCGGGCAGAGTATATCTGCCCGGCTTTTTTACATAAAAATAGCAGGCGCGGAATTCCGCGCCTGCTTTTCATCTTAGTAGTTGAACTTCTTTCTAGCAACGTAGGAGGTGTGAAGCGCATGGTGCGCAGCGTGACATCCGTAGCCGCCCTTGAAGTAGTTGTCGTAAACTTCCTTGATGATGGGATTGAGGTGAGACTTTCTCATCTCCATAGCCTCGTCCTGATCGTAGAGAGCCTTTGCACGAACTGCCTTGAGGTCTACGGTATCACGAACGTACTGAGGCTGGATAGGCTGACCGCCGCCGTTTACACAGCCGCCGGGACAACCCATGATCTCGACGAAGGTCCAATCTGCCTCGCCGCTTGCGATCTTGTCCATAACGATCTTTGCGTTAGCAGCACCGGAAGCAACGCAAACCTTGATATCCATACCTGCGATGTTGTAGGTAGCCTCCTTGAGACCCTGAGTACCACGAACCTCGCTGAATACAAGCTCCTTGTTGTCCTTGCCGGTGAGAACGTCGTTAGCGGTTCTGAGAGCCGCCTCCATAACGCCGCCGGTAGCACCGAAGATAACAGCAGCACCGGTGTCAACGCCGAGAGGACAATCGAACTCCTCGTCGGGAAGAGCGGTGAACTTGATACCTGCACGGCCGATCATTCTTGCAAGCTCACGAGTAGTGAGAGCAACGTCAACGTCAGCGATACCCTCGCCTGCAGCAGACATATCGTCTCTGCCTACCTCAAACTTCTTTGCGGTACAGGGCATGATGGATACAACGAAGATATCCTTTGCGTCGATGCCCATCTTATCAGCCCAGTAGGTCTTGATAAGAGCGCCGCCCATCTGCTGGGGAGACTTGCAGGAGGAGAGATGACCGATGTGCTCGGGATAGTAGTACTCGCAGAACTTAACCCATCCGGGAGAGCAGGAGGTGATCATAGGAAGCTTGCCGCCGTTCTTAACACGCTCAAGAAGCTCGGTAGCCTCCTCAACGATGGTGAAGTCAGCAGCGGTGTTGGTGTCGAATACCTTCTCGAAGCCGAGTCTTCTGAGAGCTGCAACCATCTTGCCCTCAACGTTAGTGCCGATAGGCATATCGAAGCACTCACCGAGAGTTGCACGGATAGAAGGAGCAGTCTGAACTACTACGTGCTTGGTAGGATCGTTGAGAGCATCCCATACCTTGTCGGTATCGTCACGCTCAACGAGAGCACCGGTAGGACATACAGCGGTACACTGACCGCAGGAGATACAGGGAGTATCACCAAGGTCGAGGTTGAATGCCTGACCGATGCAGGTATCGATACCACGGTTGTTAGCACCGATTACCGATACGATCTGCTCGTTACAAACAGCAACGCAACGACGGCAGAGAATACACTTGTTGTTATCTCTTACAAGGTGGGGAGTGGAGAAATCAAGCGCGTACTCGGGCTTGAAACCACCGAAAGCGGAAGAATCCACGCCGTACTCAAGGCAGAGCTTCTGAAGCTCGCAGTTGGTAGAACGAACGCAGGAGAGACAGTTCATGTCGTGAGTGGAGAGGATGAGCTCGAGAGTAGTCTTACGAGCCTCGCGAACCTTCTGGGTGTTGGTCTTGATCTCCATACCCTCGGTTACGGGATATACGCAAGCGGTAACAAGGCCGCGAGCGCCGGTAGCCTCAACAACACAGATACGGCAAGCACCGATCTCGTTCTTTTCCTTCATATAGCAGAGAGTGGGGATCTCCACGCCTGCAACGCGGGCCGCCTCAAGAATGGTCGAGCCCTTGGGTACGCTAACTGCGATACCGTTAACTTTAACATTTAACATTTCCATTAAAGCGTACTCCTTTCATTACTTCTTAGAAATAGCGCCAAACTTACAGCCTGCGATACAAGCGCCGCACTTGATACACTTGGAGGTATCGATTGCGAAGGAAGCAAGCTTATGTCCGGGAGCTATATAATCTGTTCTCTGAATTGCATCAACAGGGCAGCTCTTAGCGCACTTACCGCAGCCGATACACTTATCCTGATCAACAACGAATGAAAGAAGGCTCTTACATACGCCTGCAGGACACTTCTTGTCCACAACGTGAGCGATATACTCATCGCGGAAGAAGTTGAGAGTTGCAAGAACGGGGTTGGGAGCAGTCTGTCCGAGACCGCAGAGAGAGTTCTGCTTGATGTAGTTGCAGAGGTCCTCGAGCTTGTCGATATCATCGAGAGTACCCTTACCCTCGATGATCTTGTCAAGGAGCTCAAGAAGTCTCTTGGTACCAACACGGCAGGGAGTACACTTACCGCAAGACTCCTCAACGGTGAACTCAAGGAAGAACTTCGCCATATCAACCATACAGGTGTCCTCGTCCATAACGATAAGACCACCCGAACCCATCATACAGCCGATAGCTGTAAGGTTATCGTAGTCAACCTCGGTCTTGATAAGG
>JAZRFQ010000035.1:0-4516 GCA_045643725.1 Eubacteriales bacterium
GCACCCTCCGGCGTTGAAATTTTTGATGAATTTAGTCAAAGCGAGTTGAAGCAAGATGCCGATCTTGCAAGACGAGATTTGGCGAAAGACGCAAAAATTGCTCGCCGCAGGGCGTATGCGTTCGACTCTCTTCGGCTATAGCGGCGACAATTTTAAAAAACACTTGACAAATACGCATTTTTCATTTATAATAAGACAACAAAGGCTACGACCGGAAGGAGTAGCGGTGCGTTCTTGAGCTTTCAGAGAAGAGGCGGTCGGTGCGAGCCTCTGCCAGGCGGCCGTGAAGCAGTCCGTGAGCCGCGGAGAGAAATCTAAAGTAAATTCCGTCGGGTGCGCCCGTTAAAGCGTGATGAGTTCCGAGAACTCACCGAGAGAGCCTGCCCGTGAGGGCGCTCTGAATCTGCAGTGGTATCACGTTAACGACGTCTGCGGCGACACTTTTGTCGCTTGCGGGCTTTTTTATTTTTCGTTTGAAAGGAAGATAACAATGGACAAGAAAATTCTGAAGCTTCTCGAGAAGAATGCAAGAATAGAGGTCAAGGATATTGCCGCCATCACCGGCAAGAGCGAGGCGGAGGTTGCCTCCGAGATGAAGGCTATGCAGGATGAGGGCATCATCCGTGGCTACAAGGGCGTTATCGACTGGGAGCGCGTCGAGACCGACGCCGTCAGCGCAATCATCGAGCTGAAGGTCGTGCCCACCGCGGGTCTCGGCTTTGAGGAGGTTGCGGCGAGAATCGCCAAGTACCCCGAGGTTGAGTCTGTATATCTCATGTCCGGCGCATGCGACCTTATGGTAACCGTCAAGGGCAAGACCTTCCGCGAGGTGTCCGACTTCCTCTCCAAGGAGCTTGCACGCATCGACTCCGTCACCTCCACGGCGACACAGTTCATTATGAGAAGATACAAGGAGTCAGGCGTTGAGCTCACCTCAAATGATGAGGACGAAAGGGGCAACTTCTCCTTATGATAGATTACGGCAAGATCCTCTCTCGGGTGGTTTCGGATATGAAGCCCTCGGGAATCAGGAAATTCTTTGATATTGCGAACTCCATGGAGGGCGTTATATCTCTGGGTGTCGGCGAGCCCGACTTCAGAACGCCCTGGCAGATTCGCAGTGCGGGAATCCGCTCGCTTGAGCGCGGAAGCACCCGCTATACCGCTAACCGCGGTCTTATGGAGCTCTGCACCGAGATCTCGAGGTACGTCTCGAGAAAATACGGCGTTGAATACACGCCGAAGGACGAGGTGCTCGTCACCGTCGGCGGCTCGGAGGCCATCGATGCGGCGATCCGCGCTATCACAAATCCCGGCGATGAGATCATTATTCCCCAGCCAAGCTACGTCTGTTACGAGCCTATGACTCGTCTCGCAGGCGGCGTGCCGGTCATCGTCAACACCAAGGCTGAGAATGACTTTAAGCTCACCCCCGAAGAGATCAAGTCTGCGCTCTCGCCGAGAACAAAGGCGATAATTCTGCCCTACCCCTGCAATCCCACCGGCGCAATCATGGAGAGACGTGACCTTGAGGCTCTCTATGAGGCTATCCGTGATACCAACGTGATCGTCATCTCCGACGAGATCTACGCCGAGCTGACCTTCGCCGACGAGTCCCACGTTTCTGCGGCGGCGATCGAGGGTATGCGCGAGAGAACAATTCTCATCAACGGCTTCTCCAAGGCATTTTCTATGACCGGCTGGCGTCTCGGCTACGCCTGCGGCCCTCGCGAGCTCATCTCGCAGATAACCAAGATCCATCAGTACGCCATTATGTGCGCGCCCACAACCTCGCAGTATGCGGCCATCGAGGCTCTGCGCTCCTGCGAAAACGAGGTCGCACGCATGCGCGAGGAATACGACGACCGCCGCAGGATAATCGTAGCAGGCTTCAACGAGCTCGGTCTCACCTGCCGCGAGCCCAAGGGCGCGTTCTATGCATTCCCCTGCATCAAGTCCACGGGTATGACCAGCGAGGAATTCTGCGAGAAGCTCCTTGCATCCAAAAAGGTCGCCGTCGTTCCCGGCACGGCATTTGGCGAGAGTGGCGAGGGCTTTGTCAGAGCGTCCTACTGCTACTCTATCGACCACATCAAGGAGGCTCTCGCGAGAATCGGCGAGTTCCTCGAGGAATTAAAACAAGGATCTGAAAAATAAGGCGCAAAAGCAAAAGCGAGTCGCAATAGCGGCTCGCTTTTATATTTTTATATTGGTGCTTGACTATTAGGATGCATTTATGCTATAATAAGTTTGCAACACAAAACTGAATATCACACACCGCGGACAGCTCTCCAAAAAGAGAGCTCCTGTTTTTGCGCGCTTTTTGCGCTGTTTTAACAACGTTTAGTCCAAAATGAATTTAGCAAAAGCGTGAATTCCAGTGGCTAAATGTTGTGGTTATCCGGGCATGTGTCAGTTTTGTGTTGCAGCAAATCGGGGTTTGCGTTTTTCGGTGCGTAGGCTTCGGCTTGCGCACTTTTTAATTTGGAGGCAATTTATGCTTTACGGCGACACGAAAATCAACAAGAGGGGGCAAATCACTATTCCCAAATACTATCGCGACAGAATGGGATTGGTAGATGGCATATCTCTTGACGTTATAGAAAAGGGTGGCGAGTTAATAATTAAGCCTGTTGGAACCTGCCATAACTGTGGCAAGCCTTTGGCTGACGATCTGATAAGAAGGGGTGCTTGTCTCGATTGTCCTCTGCCAAAAGTCATTGTAATCTACTAAAGGCTCAATATGAAAAGCGCACCGCGGCCTGCGGTGCGCTTCTTTTTTATGGTTGTTTGTAAACTTTAGTTTGCTTTTTATAGAGATTAAACCTTCTCAACAGAGATGGTTACGGTCTCTCCGTTTACGTTCCATTCCTTCGAGAATTCGAGGGGCGTGTTAAATAAAACGTCCTTTGCGAGAGTTTCGTCGGCGATCTCCTGCGCGTTGCGCTCTGCGATCTTCTCGATCTCGGCGTTGCCGGAGAAGGAAACGCGGATGTTGTCCATAACCTCAAAGCCGGAGTCCTTACGCATGGTCTGGATCTTGGAGATGATTTCGCGGACGTTACCCTCCTCGATAAGCTCGGGGGTAAGGTTCTTGTCGATGACAACGGTGACTCCTCTGTCGCCGAGCGACTCGAAGCCTTCCTTCTTGGTCATCTCGATAAGGAGATCCTCCTTGGTGAGAGAGACGTCTGCGTCGGGAATATCGAGCTTGATAGCTCCGTTTGCCTCAAGCTCATCCATAGCGGCGTTGCCGTCGAGGGTAGCGAGAGCGTTCTTGATCTGACCGAGGTACTTGCCGTACTTGGGACCAACGGTACGAAGCTGGGGCTTGAAGCTATAGGTGGTGAAGTCACGAACAGAGTCGGTGAACTCAACTACCTTAACGTTGAGCTCCTCTGCGATAACCTCAATGAAGCTATCGTCGGGAGTCTTCTCTGCCTTGACGTACATCTTGGCAACGGGCTGACGGTTCTTGATGTTTGCGGCGTTACGGCAGGCACGTCCGAGAACTACGACGTCAACGACCTCCTCCATATTCTCCTCGAGCGACTTGTCGATCATAGACTCGTCGGCTACGGGGAAGTCACAGAGGTGAACCGACTCGGGAGCAGACTTGTCAACCGAGCATACGAGGTTTCTGTAAATATCCTCTGCCATGAAGGGCACCATAGGTGCGGAAGCCTTGGCAAGAGTAACGAGACAGGTGTAGAGGGTCATATACGCGTTGACCTTGTCCTCGGGCATATCCTTGACCCAGAATCTCTCACGGCTGCGGCGAACGTACCAGTTGGAAAGCTCGTCAACAAAGCTCTCGAGGACTCTCGTCGCCTCGGTGATCTTGTATGCGTCGAGGTAGTTATCTACCGACTTAACCGCGGTATTCAGCTTCGAGAGGATCCACTTATCCATTACCGAGAGAGTGCTCTTGTTGAGCGCGTACCTCGTAGGATCGAAGCCGTCAATATTAGCGTAGAGAACGTAGAATGCGTAGGTGTTCCAGAGGGTACCCATGAACTTTCTCTGTCCCTCGACGACAGCCTCGCCGAAGAAGCGATTGGGAAGCCAGGGCGCGGAGTTGGAGTAGAAGTACCAGCGGATAGCGTCTGCGCCGTACTGCTCGAGAGCCTCGAAGGGATCTACGGCGTTGCCCTTGGACTTGGACATCTTCTGTCCGTCCTTATCGAGGACGTGTCCGAGAACGAGAACGTTCTTGTAGGGAGCCTTATCGAAGATAAGAGTCGAGATCGCCATGAGCGAGTAGAACCAACCTCGGGTCTGGTCAACGCCCTCGCTGATGAAGTTCGCGGGGAACTGGGAGTGGAAGAGCTCCTTGTTCTCGAAGGGGTAGTGCCACTGTGCGAAGGGCATAGAGCCGGAGTCGAACCAGCAGTCGATAACCTCGCTGACTCTCTTCATCTTCTCGCCGCACTTGTCGCACTTGATGGTGACTGCATCGATGAAGGGGCGGTGAAGCTCGATATCCTCGGGGCAGTTGTCGGACATGCTCTTGAGC
>JAZRFQ010000036.1:0-12154 GCA_045643725.1 Eubacteriales bacterium
AAGGGCATAGTATGCGGAGTAAAAAGCTGTGCCTATCACGATGGCAAGGATCAGTGCCACGCGCAGAGCGTGTGTATCGGTCCCTGCGATGCGAAGTGCTCGGCGAGCACTGCGTGTGCAACCTATAAGCCCGGTGAGTGCTGTTGACTGCGCTCGGGGCAGATCATAGGTCAGTTTGCAAAGTCGAGGGTTGCCGCCTCCATCTCGGATGCGTTGATAGTTCCATCGTGTAGAACGGGCTTGCCGCGGAGCGCCGAGATAGGCGAGGGCATAGCCACGCCGCAATATGACTCGAGCTCGTAGGGAGCTTCAAGGTCGGAGGACGCTTTCTTGCCCGTGAGGGCAGAGTAAACGTCTGCGGCGAATTTATACGCCGATGCCGTGGAAACAACGAGCATCCTTCTTTCAGCCTTATAGTCGCTCATGTAGCATTTTGCCGCGTTGTAGGCAACTGCCGTGTGGGTGTCTATAAGGCGCTTTTTGTTTTCGTATGCATCCTTGATCGCAAGGACGGTCTCCTCCTCGCTCGTGTAGTAGCCGAGGAAGTGCTCGGAGATCTTCGCGAGATCCTCCGCAGAGAGCTTGTATCTTCCGCACTCAACAAGGCTCTTCATGTATTCTGCCGTCTTTTTTGTGCCGATTACTGTATAAAGCAGTCTCTCGAGGTTGGAGGAAATAAGTATATCCATAGAGGGCGACATAGTCGCGTGGAATGCTCTGTTACGATCGTAAACACCGGTTCTTAAGAAGTCGGTGAGAATGTTGTTGACGTTGGAAGCACAGACAAGCTTCTCGATGGGAAGACCCATCAGCTTGGCGATATATCCGGCGAAAATGTTGCCGAAGTTACCGGTAGGAACGCATACGTCGATCTTCTCGCCGAGAGTGATCACGCCATCCTTGACCATATCGCAGTATGCCGAAATATAGTACACGATCTGAGGCACGAGTCGGCCCCAGTTGATAGAGTTTGCGCTGGAGAGGAAGATGCCGCGCTCGCCTAGAGCCTCTGCCATCTTGGGATCGGAGAAGATGCGCTTTACACCGTTCTGCGCGTCGTCAAAGTTGCCGACGATGCCGCTGACCGACACGTTGTCGCCCTCCTGCGTCTGCATCTGCAGCTTCTGAATACGGCTAACACCTCCGGTGGGGTAGAAGACCTTTATCTTCGTGCCCTCAACGTTCTTGTAGCCCTCAAGAGCTGCCTTGCCGGTGTCACCCGAGGTGGCAACGAGGATCATTGCCGTGCGCTCCTCGCCGCACTTGCGAAGCGCTCTTACGAAGAGCTTGGGCATTATCTGAAGCGCCATATCCTTGAAGGCGCAGGTAGGTCCATGCCAGAGCTCAAGCATATAGGTCTCGTCATCGATCTTGGTTACGGGCGCAGGATGCGCGCCGAAGCTCGCCTCACAGTAAGCCGACTCGGTATCCGCAAGAAGCTCCTCGTATGTATAATCGGTAAGGAATTTTGCGAGCACCTTTGCCGCACGCTCGGCGTAGGGAAGAGCGATCAGCTCCTCAATCTCACGCTTATCGAGCGACGGAATAGTCTCGGGCATGAAAAGACCGCCGTCCTTTGCAAGACCCGTCTTTATAGCGTAGGCAGATGCCTCGCACTCGGTAGAAATTCCTCTTGTGCTGGTGTAATTCATTTTCTGTGTCCTTTCGCGGTGTTTAGGTCAAACGCGCCCTCAAGATGATTTATCTCGCGCACGCGTCTTTTTGCGCCCTCGGTGTCATAGTATACCTCAATGACGTCAAATCGTACTTTTTTGTCTGTTGGATTATATGCAAGGTAGGTTTTGGCCGCCTTGATTATGCGCCTCTGCTTTTCGGGAGTGACCGAGGATGCGGCTCTGGGCTCTACGGGATTATCCACGCCGTATTTTCTCGTTTTCACCTCAACAAAGACGGTGAACTCCGAGTCTGCGGCAATAATATCGATCTCACCGTCGCCCTCAACGTGGTTTTTGGCAAGTATCTTGTACCCCTTTTTCTTCAGAAGCCTAGCGGCCTCTCCCTCGCCGAAGTTACCTGTCACTCGGCGCTCGGTAAGTACCTTTAATATGTTCATTTGTCAAGAAATTTAAGAAAGCTCTTTCTGTAGATCTCGGTCGCGCCATACTTACGCACAGCGTCCATGTGATCCTTTGTGGGATAGCCCTTGTGCTTCGCGATTCCGTACTCAGGATACATAGCGTCGAGCTCTAGGCATCCGCGGTCACGGGTAACCTTTGCGAGTATTGACGCCGCCGCAACAGAGTAGCTCTTCGAGTCGCCCTTGACGATGGTCTCGGTGGGAATCTCGAATCCGCGCGAGGTATTGCCGTCAATGAGAGCGAAATCAGCCTTCACAGCGAGCGCCTCAACCGCGCGGCGCATAGCCAGCATCGAGGCGTTGAGTATGTTTATCTCGTCTATCTCAGCAGGGCTCGCCTCGGCGATAGCGTAGGCAATAGCCTTCTCCTTGATTATGTCAAAGAGTCGCTCGCGCTTCTTCTCGGTGAGCTTTTTCGAGTCGTCAAGACCCTCGAGCACGAGTCCGCGGGGAAGTATTACCGCCGCCGCGACCACAGGTCCGCAGAGAGGTCCGCGTCCTGCCTCGTCGCATCCGCATACCGCGGTATAGCCCTCGGCGTAGTGCTTTTCTTCGTATTCGTAGCTTGGCATAATTTATACCTTACGGCGTCTCAAGAGAGATGCGCCCGATCTTACCCGAGCGGAACTCCTCAAGGAGCATAGTCGCCGTTCTTTCGTGATTTATCTCGCCGCCGGAAATCAGGAATCCGCGCTTCTTGCCTATAAGACGGAAGAGATCGTAGCAGTCAAGGTCGGCGATTTCATCCTCGTCGAGCTTGTATCTCTCGCACAGCTCACGCGGAGCCGTCCTTGCGAGTCTGCCTGCGAGAAGCATAGCGATCTCCTCGGTGTCGAGTATCTGGTCGCGTATCGCGCCGGTAAAGGCGAGATTCTCGCCGACCGTCGCATCGTCAAACTTGGGCCAGAGAACACCGGGCATATCGAGCAGGTCAAGTCCTACCTCGGTGGGAACCCACTGCTTCGCCACGGTAACGCCGGGGCGGTTCTCAACCTTGGCACGCTTGCCGCCTGCCAGCTTGTTGATAAGCGAGGATTTTCCTACGTTAGGGATACCAACTATCATAGCACGGAGCTTTCTGCCCTCCATGCCCTTCAGTCGATAGCGCTCGAGCTTGTCCGCCATTACCTCGCGCACGGCCTCGGACAGAGCCTTCATACCCGTGTCGGTGATAACGTCGATAACTACCGTCTTCGTGCCCTCTGCGTTATACTTGGCGGCAAATCGCGCCGATACGTCGGGGTTAGCAAGGGAAGCCTTCGTGAGAACCTTGATTCTCGGCTTGCCCTCGAGCATTTTGTCTATCTCGGGATTCTGCGAGCTTTTAGGTATGCGCGCGTCAAGAAGCTCAAGCACGAGGTCAACCTCGGGCAGACACTCCTTCATCACGCGTCGGGTTTTAGCCATATGGCCGGGAAACCACTGTATAGGATTTGTTGCGATGATTATTCCCCCCCCTTATCTACAAGTCCAAACTCCGAGAAGGGATATACTCGGAAGAGCACCTTGCCAAGCACCGCATCAGCGCTGACAGTACCGAACTTACGCGAGTCTGCGGAGTTATTTCTGTGATCGCCAAGAACGAATATTTCACCTTCAGGCACTTCAAATTCGTAGTAAACACCCTCCTCATAAACGAGGGTAGGGTTATCAAACAGAGCTTCGGAGGGATAAACGTTGTAGGTATATCCGAATGTGTCAATAAATACGTAAGATTCATCAAGCGACTCGTCGTTTACCCAGATGCTGTGCTCGGTCACGCGAACCTTGTCACCGCCCACAGCGATAACGCGCTTGACAAGAGGATGAGTGTATCCGGTGGAGTGGTCCTCGATAACCACTATATCATACTGCTCGGGAGTGTAGAAGAGTCCCGAAATGATCAGCACGTCCTCGTGCTGGAGAGTATTCATCATAGAGTCGCCGTCAACCACAGAGTGACGGAAGATGAAAGTGGTGACGATGAATACCGCCGCCAGAGTCAGAAGCAGAAGCTCCACGAACTCGAAAACGCTGTCGATCAAGCGAGGCTTTTCGGGAGCATTCTCTGTGTCGCAAGGAAGCTCTGTATCAACGCTCATGGGAGTCTCTGCGTCATCATCGCAAGAGATCTCCGCGCTATTATCGCAAGCGATCTCTTCGTTTGCGATATCGATATCCGCCTCGGCGGTCTCGATTCCCTCGTCGAGCTCTCTTGTTATATCGTTTTCAGGCATAATATTCACCGCCTTTCAAAATCATTACTGTATATTTTAGCATATTTTCACGCAAATTACAACTATTTAATAAACAAAAAACAAAAAGATTTTAGGGATAAATCGCATCCTAGATCGCAAAAAACAGAGTAATGGCAAAAAAATCAGAAAAAATCAAAAAAAGTCTTGACAAACTTGACGCGTTGAGTTATAATAACTATAACTGTGCGTATGCCTACTCGCAAGAGTGGGGATGCTCGGTATTAATTCAGAACAGTCCTCTGCAAGCTCTGCACGAATGTTCGTAGTATAGGAGGTCCATAATGATGGATAAGGTAAGAGCTTTTGCAAGTGAGCAGCTTAAAACTGAGGTTCCTCAGTTTGGCATCGGCGACGGCGTAAAGGTTTACGTTCGTATCGTCGAGGGTGAGAAGGAGAGAATTCAGCTCTTCGAGGGTACCGTTATCGCTAAGCACGGCGGCGGAATCTCGGAGACCTTCACCGTAAGAAGAGTTTCCTACGGCGTAGGTGTTGAGAAGACCTTCCCCATTCATTCTCCCAACGTTGACAAGATCGTAGTATTCCGCGAGGCGAAGGTTCGTCGCGCTAAACTCTACTACCTTCGTGACAGAGTTGGTAAGGCGGCTAAGGTTAAGGAGAAGGTTTAATCCTGACTCCTCCGCGATAAAAATGACCGCTGTTTTTGACAGCGGTCATTTTTATTTGAGGCATAACTTGTGCAATACTGCGTTGCTCCTCGCCTCATTTCGGCTCGACGTATGAGAATACGCCGTCGCCTCATTCACTCGGTGCGCCTTGTCTTGCGCAATTTTTGCTCTCAAATACTAATTTTGGCATAAATCGCGCAATGCATCGACTTGGTCAAATCGCCGTATCTGCACCCGCGCATCGCGCGGATCTCATCGCGTTGCGACTTCATCCACCATAAGTGGATTTCATCTGCCATCTGGCAGATTTAATTGACTTCCCTCGAGGGAAGTCCTCATCCCATATTCTCCGAGAGCTTCTTGCCGCCGAGGATATGGAAGTGCAGGTGCTTCACCGACTGGCATCCGTTCTCGCCGATATTGGTGATAACTCTGTAGCCGTCGGCAAGACCAAGCTCGCTTGCGATCTTGGGGATCACAGAGAAGATGTGACCTACGATAGCCGCATTGTCGGCATCTACACCGTCAACCGAGGGAATATGCTCCTTCGGAACTACCAGGACGTGTACGGGCGCCTGAGGCGCGATATCGTGAAATGCGTAGCAGGTCTCGTCCTCATAAGCCTTTTTAGAGGGAATATCTCCCTTGATTATAGAACAGAAAAGACAATCCATTTTTATATCTCCTTGTGTTGTTTTTTCTCTATTTTAACACAAAGTGCATTCGATTTCAAGTGAAATCACAAAATAAAAGTAAAGGAGTGGGCAGGATGGAATATACCTTACCCGAATATCCCTGCAGAGTCGATATGTGGGACGAGCTTGCCCACGAAACAAGACCTGTGATGGTCTACGGAATGGGCAACGGAGCGGACAAGCTCTTTAGCCAACTTGAGAAATACGGCGTCACACCTCGCGAGGTCTTTGCCTCCGACGGCTTCGTGCGCGGTCACTCCTTCCGCGGATACAAGGTCAAGAGCTTCTCCGAGATAAGGGAGGAGTACCCCGATTTCGTCATCCTTCTGTCCTTCGGCACGAACAGAGCGGAGGTGCTTGATATGCTTGCCGAAATTGACGGCAAGTACGATATGTACGTCCCCGATATGCCCGTCGCAGGAGAGGAGGAATACTTCGACCGTGACTTCTACAACGCCCACTACGACGAGATAAAATCGGCGTATGACACCCTCGCGGACGAGCAATCACGCAAAACGTTTTCTCTCGTTTTACAGTATAAAATTTTGGGCAGAATGAAATATCTTGAGAACGCATATAGCGACAATGCCGAGATATATTCCTTGATATCTGCCATGTCTCCGCGCTCTGCAATAGACGGCGGAGCATACAGCGGCGACACTCTTCGTCAGATGCAGGAGTATCTTCCCACCGTCACGTCGGCCATAGCGGTCGAGCCCGATCGCCGCACCTTCAAGCGACTTTCGAGGTACGTTTCCACGCTCGATAGCTTCGACGTGCAGACCTACAACGCGGCACTTTGGTCGGAGTTTGGCGAGGGTAGCTTTGCCTCCTCCGCCAATAGAAACTCCACCGTTTCGGCCACCGCATCCTACGAGCACAGAGAGGACTCCGTGCCCCTCATCACCATTGATTCCATCGCAAACGAAAAGGTTGACTACATCAAGTACGACGTGGAGGGCGCTGAAGCAGAAGCCCTCGCAGGCTCGCTTGCCACCATAAAGAAATTTTCCCCCGCACTTCGCATTGCGGTTTATCACAGAAGCCGCGACATTTTCTCCATTATTAATTATATGAGAGAGAATACCGAGAACTACGATTTCTACATTCGCAGAACAAGATGTCTTCCCGCTTGGGAAATAGACCTTATTATGATACCGAAAGAGGTAGACAAATGATTACAAAACGCCCCGAAATACTTTCCCCTGCAGGCAATTTTGAGAAAATGCGCGCCGCCATCCTCTATGGCGCAGACGCAGTATATCTTGCAGGCTCGCGCTTCGGTATGCGCGCCGCCGCAGATAATTTCACGGTAGACGAGCTCCGAGAGGCGGTAGCCTACGCCCACGAGCGCGGCGTTAAGGTCTATCTCACGCTCAATACCATGCCTCGCGAGGACGAATATCCCGCACTTCGTGAATATCTCACCGAGCTTTCGGACATAGATATTGATGCTATGATAATCGCCGACGTCGGCGTGCTCTTCCTTGTTAAAGAGCTCCTGCCCAAAATGGAGATACACATCTCCACCCAGGCCAACGCCGTCAGCGCCGCCGCCTGCCTCGCTTGGTATCACCTCGGTGCAAAGCGCGTGGTGCTCGCAAGAGAGCTCACTCTCGAGGAGATCAAGGCGATAAGAGCCGCGATTCCCGACGACCTTGAGCTTGAGTGCTTCATCCACGGCTCTATGTGCATCTCCTATAGTGGCAGATGCCTGCTTTCCAATCACGTTATCGGCAGAGATGCCAACCGCGGTATGTGCGCCCAGCCTTGCCGCTGGAACTACACCTTCCGCGCAGAGATCGCAGAAGAGAAGCGCCCCGACACCGTCATCACCCTTGAGGAGATGGGCGGCGAGACCTTTATGATGGCGAGCCGCGACACCTGTACTATCGAGCACGTGCCCGAGCTTATCGAGGCAGGAATCAACTCCTTCAAGATCGAGGGCAGAATGAAGTCTGCCTACTATACCGCCGTAGTTACCAACACCTATAGAATGGCATTTGACTCCTATTTCTCGGGTAACTATGAGTACAATCCCGAGTGGTATCGCGAGCTTGAGTCTGTCAGCCACCGCGACTATGCCACGGGTTATTACTATTCCGACTCTCACACCGATGCCAACCTCGCATCGAATAACGGTTATATCAAGGATAAGGCATATCTCGCCGTTGTTGAAGCATACGATGAGAAGACGGGCGAGGCGACCCTCACCCAGCGTAACAAGATGTGCGTCGGCGACGAGATTGAGCTTGTTACTCCCGGCGCTGTTGGCAGAGCGCTTACCGTTACGCCTCTTCTCAATGAGAATCGCGAGCCCATCGAGGCAACCTCGCACCCCTATATGAAGTTCTATATGCAGATGCCCTTCGCCGTTAAGGCAGGCGATATCATCCGCGCAAAATAAAGGAGAATATGGATTTTATCGAATACGTCAAAGCCGTTTTCCTCGGCATTATCGAGGGTATCACCGAGTGGCTGCCCGTCAGCTCAACGGGACATATGATACTCTTCGACGAGCTTTTGAGGCTAAAGGTCACAGACGACTTCAAGGAGATGTTCCTCGTTGTTATTCAGCTTGGTGCAATACTTGCCGTGCCGATACTGTTTTGGGATAGGCTTTGGCCCTTTTCCAAGAAAAAATCGCACACAGAGAAGCGCCGCATCGGCTCGCTATGGCTCAAGGTCATAGTCGGAGCTTTGCCTGCCGCCGTGATCGGCGTGCTTCTTGACGATATCCTCAATATCTACCTCTACAATTACGTTACGGTTTCTGTTGCTCTTATTGCTTACGGTATCGCGTTTATTCTCGTTGAAAAGCTGAAGAGCAAAAGCGGCTTCCGCATCGACTCTGTTTACGACCTCACCTACGCAGACGCTCTGAAAATAGGCGCATTTCAGGTGCTCTCTCTTATCCCCGGCACCTCGCGCTCGGGCTCTACCATTCTTGGTGGAATGCTCTCGGGCATCTCGCGCAGAGCGAGTGCCGAGTTCTCATTTTTTATGGCGATTCCCATTATGCTCGGCGCATCGGGACTCAAGATATTGAAGTTCATCCTCGGCGGCTTTACCGCTACGGGTGGCGAGATAGCTTTGCTTTTAGTAGGCATCACCGTATCATTCCTCGTCTCGATTTTGGCAATCAAATTGCTTATGGATTTCGTCAAGCGCCACACCTTCAGCATCTTTGGCGTCTATCGCATCGTCCTCGGCGTCATCGTGCTTGGATATTTCTTCGGCAAGATCATAATATAACAAAAAACGGCTCTTTTGAGCCGTTTTTTACTTTATTAGCATTTGCAGGATAGAAAAAATTGCCGCCGCAAGCAGACCAATTAGCAATTTTCCGCGCAAGAACCGCGAATATCCGAGGTCTGTGTCCGCGAGCGCGCTTCTTATCTGCAGATGCACCGACAGTCCCGAGAAACCGAGAGCGAATGCCACAAGAATAACCGATAATACGCCGCCCATCTCGCACAGCCGCGAGCAAGCAGTGCTCACCTCGATGAATGGCAGTATCAGCGATAGAAGCGTGCTTTCCCCCGCGACCTCGCACAATAGTCCGGTTACAACAGAGAAGAGCGTCACCGTCACTACGATCCCAAGACACGCCGTAGCGGCAGATGATATGCTTCGCGCGAGATCTAATCTCTGCCTTTTTCGTCCCTCGGCAACCGTTGGCACAGATCCTCGCCTGGTCAGAAATCCGTAGAGCAGAGATGCCGCAACCACTGAGAAATAGAGCGCTAGTCCTATGCGCGTGTCACCGAGCATACCGCCGCCAACTCCCGATACCGTGAACGCCAGCGACGGTGTCGAGGCTATGACTACCGCGCGCTCCGCCTCGTCACGCGATAGCGCGCCCGATCTGTAGGCATCCGCTACCATTTTAGCGCCTATAGGGAATCCTGCCAGAGTACCGATGACTATAGCGCCAAGGGCACTCGCGCCAAGTCCAAAAGCTCTGCCGAAAAGCCCTCCCGTGTGGCGTAGCTGCGAGAAATCTATCACCGCAACCACAATTTCCGAGAATATCATAAATGGCAGAACAGACGGCAGAATGACCTCCACCGCCAGCCGCATTCCGCTCCTCGCCGATTCGGCTACCGTCCGCGAGCCTACCGTCGCGAGCAGCATCGCAAGAGCATAGCAGAAGAAAAGCGCAAAAAGCCACAAGGACTCGCGCCGACTTTTTACTGCCGCCATCATATTCCACCCCCAAAAGCACATAAAATACAGTACAGATTTATGTGAAACGGAGCAAAAAAATGATAAAAAAGAAAAGAGAAGAGGGAACTCCGCGCGGTGATTTTTACCTCTCCTGCGAGAGGTCTCTGGGCGGACTTTCGCTCCTCGTCGGAGGCATTATCGGAGTCTCGGAGCTGGATGACGGGCGCACCGAATTGCTCTCGCATTCGGGCAGAATAACAGTTAGCGGCAGAGGCCTCAAGCTAACGGTTTTTGAGAACAAAAGCATAGAGATCAAGGGGAGAATTGAAGGTATAAATTTCGCTTATGGTAAGGCTTGATTTTCTTGTTTTTGGCTACCGCGTTTTGCACTGCGAGAGCTCTGCCGAGCGCACGCAAATGATGGCAAATTTGATGCGACGCGGCATGTCTGCCACCACTCACAGCGAGTGCGATATCCTCATTCGCGAAAGAGACTATTTGCAAAATACCGATTATATATCGAGGCAGAATTGTATAATCAATGATAAACCGCAAGGCCTTTTGCCTGCATTGAAATCGGCCCTGAAGCAGCGTATAAGCCTCTTCGCTCTGCTCGTTGTCATAGCGTTAAATCTCCTTGCACCCACGGTAGTTTGGGACGTGCGTGTGTCGGGCTGCGAGACCATCCCCGAGTCCTACGTCAAGGACGCTTTGGCCGCTTCGGGAGTCTCTGTCGGCACGCCGTGGCACAGACTGAATTTAGGTAAGATCGAGACCAATGTTCTTGCCGAATATTCCGATATCGCCTGGATCAGCATCTACCGCCGCGGCTCGGTCGCCTACGTCTCCGTCAGAGAGGCGCATCTGCCACCTGCCGCCGACACCGATTCCTACTATTCCAACGTCATCGCCGCAGAGGATTGCATTATCACCGACATCACCGTCACACGGGGTTATCCCGTGGTCAAGGTCGGTCAGGTCGTCAAGCGCGGTGAGGTTCTTATCTCGGGTATACCGCCCGCAGGGTCAGAGGGCAAGCCCTGCCATGCCGCAGGTCAGGTTTTCGGCTCGGTTGACGCCGCGATTTCGGTCGAAATCCCCTCGGTCATCGAGGAGAAAAGCTACGGCGACGGTCAGAAAAGCGGACTTTCGGTAAAAATTTTAAATTTTTCCGCAAATATTTTCAAAATCTATAGAAATTCGCAGGACGAATGTGTTATAATAGAGAATAATGAGAATTGCCGTCTTTTCGGCAGATACGATATTCCCATTAGCTTCGTGCACGAGTATACCGTGCCTTGCACCGTAGTGAAGCGTGAGCTTGACTCTGCGGAGCTCGTGCGAGCGGCATCCGAGAAGATGCGGCAGGCGATACTTGAGCGCACCGCCGACTCCGACCTTGTCAGAGCGCGGACGAGCGGTGATTTCACCGACGGCGGATATTCAATGACTACGACCATTACCGTGATCGAGGAGGTGGGCCGCGACTCATCTCTCACGGCAGAATAGGAGGCTCTGTGGCAGAGAAATTAGTTCTTACCCAATCCGACGAGGCAACCTCGGCGATCTTCGGCGCGTTTGATTCCAACGTCCGTATGATCGAGCGTGCCTTCGACGTTCGTATTTCCAATAAGAGCGGCGGCGCCGATATGGGCGACGCCATAATAATTACGGGCGAGCGCGCAAACGTTGAGCTTGCGGCGAGAACTCTCGAGTACCTCAAGCGTATGAGCGGCGAGGGCGAGACTCTCTCGGAGCAGAGCGTTGAGTACGTTATCGGACTCATCAGCGAGAATCCCGCAGAGCCGCCGGAGAACTATTCGGGCGACGTTATCTGCGTTACCAACCGCGGTAAGCCTATTAAGGCGAAGACCATAGGACAGAAGAAGTACGTCCAGGCCATCAAGGATAACACCATCGTCCTCGGCCTCGGCCCTGCAGGAACGGGTAAGACCTTCCTCGCCGTTGCTATGGCAGTCGAGGCGCTTCGCAACAAATCGGTCAACCGTATAATCCTCACCCGTCCCGCCGTTGAGGCAGGCGAGAGGCTCGGCTTCCTTCCCGGTGACCTGCAGAGCAAGATCGATCCCTACCTTCGTCCTCTTTACGATGCACTCTTCGAGATGCTCGGCCCCGAGAACTATCAGCGCCACATGGAGCGTGGAACTATTGAGATCGCACCTCTCGCATATATGCGAGGCAGAACTCTCGACGATTCATTCATCATTCTCGATGAGGCGCAGAACACCACGCCCGAGCAGATGAAGATGTTCCTCACCCGTCTTGGCTACAACTCCAAAGCGGTAGTCACGGGCGACCTCTCGCAGA
>JAZRFQ010000037.1:0-11449 GCA_045643725.1 Eubacteriales bacterium
CTTATGGTGCAGGTGACAAGATTTCCGCCCGTGGCGGCCTTGCCCTGGGGCAGTCCACCGGACTGTTTGCTGCTAGCGAGCGCTACGCCCTCGCGCACAAATTGCTAACGCAATTTTCTCCCTACTTCAAATCCCGTCTAAAACAAAAACAACCCGAGATAAACTCGAGTTGTCATTGTTTGTGAAGGAGCTATAAAAAAGATATTTTCGAAGAAGTGCTTACGGGATTTGAACTCTCGCGCTCGTCAATTATTTTATTTCTTTGCGAGTTCCGTCCTGATGAACTATAGTAACAAAAAATCTATCTGAATATTTATCGCCATAGGCGTGTTTTGTTTCCGTAAAAATCTCTATAATTCCTTCCCATTCTTCAGGATATTTTTTTGATATTGCTTCTGAATTGTATATCTCAATGATAGAAATATCACCTAACATATCTGTCAGGCAATCCCAAAGAGCGTCGAGATTTCCTCCGTAATAATCAGGAAACTCTAAATCGCGCTTCAGGACTTCATGAATCTCAATATAGTATTTGACTTCCCTAAAATCCACCGTATATCTGTATGTATCCAACATAAATTCACCTCACTTTACTAATTCATAAAAAGTTTGTGCATGATCATAACTTACAAATATCAAGCCATCGTTGGAGTATAGAATTCTTTTGCTATTTCTATACCCATCTATAAAATCGAAATCGGCTTCATGCCAAACTCTACCGTGCTTGTTTGGGAGCAAATTTCTTTTGTTCTCATAGATATTACCCCCAATCATTTTCCCGGGTAACACCTCATGCAAGTTCGCTTTTTTGCTTCTCCAACCAGCTGCTATAGCTTCTTCTTTCGTAACGTAATAATTCGGCAACCTATTACGATATAACAGCCACGCATCAGCACCATCAAAACCTTTATCGGTTGCAGTTCCTACCTCTTTTGTTCGCATTGGTATAACAGAGCATCTACAATACAAATGCTCCGGTTGGTAACGCTTTGCACTAAAGTTGTATATTTTACCGTGTTTTTTGCGGCAATCCTCACAAGTTTTTATATCGAGATATATTGCTTGCCAGTTTTTCCATTGTTTGCTATCCCCTTCTAAATACAAATCGGGGATAATTGTCATTTCACTCATTGTACCTCCTTAAATTATACATCAAAAATAAAAAGTTGTCAAATCGATTTGTACTATTATTGTAACATATATTTTTGTGCTTGTAAGTATAGTTGGTTTCTAAAAAATAACATAGTTTTATCTAATTTCTTGTTGGTAATGTATAAAAAACAAGTGACAAAATATGAACATGCTTTTAACAGGGGTATTTTTGAATATTTTAACATGTTTAATGCTCTTCTTGCATTGAAGCTTACAGAGTTTTCTATAAAACTCGTTCAGATTATTCTTATTCATATATTGCCTCGTCAAATTTTTATTCATCGATGAGTTTATGTACTACGCTTTTGTATATAAATCAAGGCGCAGCCTTGTGTCTTTAATGAAATCGCTATGCGATGAAATCTGCCATAGGCAGATGAAATCCAAGCAATGCTTGGATGAAATTAAAGCCACCCACCCGCCGTCGAGGCGGATTTCATCCCGCGCACGTGGGATTTCATCGTGAATACGATTTATCCCACCTGAAAGGGTGGATTTAGTTGAAAAAGACTCAAGATTGTATCCAATCCTGAGTCTTTTTCTGGTGCAGGTGACGGGATTTCCGCCCGTGGCGGCCTTGCCGCGGGGCAGTCCACCGGACTGTTTGGTGCCAGCGAGCGCTATGCCCTCGCGCACAAATTGCTAACGCAATTTTCTCCCTACTTCAAATCCCGAGAAGGGAAGTGACGGGATGTTGAACTGCGCTCGCATAGTACAAACATGGGCGAGCGCGAGGAGTTTGTCTTGCGACAAACGTCCCTCCTCGGCAGGAGCCGATCATAAAAATAAGCCTTCAATTGCCTCGGAAGTGGGTTCTGCATCCTCGTCATCCGCACCAAAAAGAAAAACGACAGAGCCGCAAGGACTCTGTCATTTTGCTTGGTGCAGGTGACGGGATTTGAACCCACACGAATCTCTTCACTGGAACCTGAAACCAGCGCGTCTGCCGTTCCGCCACACCTGCATTTTGTTTTTTGAGGAAATGGCTCGTCCGCCACATCCGCATATTACAAGCCTTTCGGCTCGCCTAAATATGATAGCACACATTGCCCTGTTTGTCAAGTGCTTTTTCACCTTTTTCACTAAAAAGGATAGCTCACGGGCTCGCGCAGTAATACAAAAAGAGAGAGCCTCGGCGCGACCCGGTAAGCCCTCTCTTTTCTATCAAATTAGTCGCCGAAGCAGATGCCCATCGCCTTTGCGAGCGTTACGAGCTCGCCCGAGGGATCTACGTTCTTCGTCTTCTGTCCGATAACGTCCTCGAGAGACACGTCGACGATCTGGTCGCCCTGAAGCGCAACCATTCTGCCAAATCCGCCTCTCATGCAGAGCTCAACCGCCGCGTAGCCGTAACGCGAGGAGAGAACTCTGTCGTGCGCGGTAGGAGTGCCGCCACGCTGAATGTGCCCGAGCGTAGTAGCTCTCGCCTCGGAGCCGGTCAGCTTCTCGAGCTGATCTGCAACGATAGAGCCAACGCCGCCAAGACGGATGGAGTCTGCGCTGTCCTCGATGATCTTGGAGACCACCTGCTTGCCGTCGAGCGACTTCGCGCCCTCGGCAACCGCAACGATAGAGAACTCCTTGCCTGCCGCCTTATCGGCCTTTATTTTCTCTGCGACCTTCTCGATGTCATAGGGGATCTCGGGGATCAGGATCGCGTCCGCTGCACCTGCAATACCTGCGTGAAGAGTCAGCCAGCCTGCGCCACGTCCCATGATCTCAACGACCATAACTCTGTGGTGGGACATACCGGTGGTGCGAACTCTGTCGAGTCCGTCGGTCGCAACCGAGATCGCGGTATCAAAGCCAAAGGTGTAGTCGGTGTTAGCGAGATCGTTGTCGATGGTCTTGGGAATTCCGATGACGTTAACGCCCTTGCGTGCGAAGTCTCTCGCCGAGGTGAGCGAGCCGTCGCCACCGAGAATAAAGATGGCATCGATGCCTGCCGCCTCGAGATTCTTGACGCCCACGTCGGATACGTCCTCGTATATGAGCTTGCCGTTTTCGTTGCGTACAAGGTTGCCGTCGGCATCCTTGACGGGATACTGGAAGAGGTTGTCCTTGTTCGAGCTATAGAGGATAGTGCCGCCCTTTGTGATGATCTCGTCCACGTCGGAGAGACCGAGATTGATGAAATCTCCGTGATAGAGGCCAAAGTAACCGTGGCGAACGCCCATTACCTCGAGGCCGTATTTGGTGATGGCGGTTTTAACTATTGCGCGTATTACGGGGTTAAGTCCGGGGCAGTCGCCGCCGGCGGTGAGTATTGCAACCTTCTGTATTTTCTTCATTCTTCTTTTCCTCATCTTCTGCTTGGTTTTATATATTATCAATGGATGTCTGTATAGTTGTTACATATTCTAACATAAAATAAGGTGAAATGCAAGATATTTGACGAAAAAAATCGCAAAAGTTGAAAAGCCATTATAAGGGAAGACGAGCACAAAATGTAAAAGCCCCAAGCAGCACAAGTCTGCTCGGGACTCTTTTGAAAAGAAAGGGAAAAAACTGTGAGGGCTCTCACGGGACAAGAGCCTCACGAAAAAAGCGCGTTCAGGCGGTAGCCTGCGCCGGAGTAATGCTTATAATAGCGGCAGAAGAGGGAAGAGTCATATCGACGAGCATGTATGCGAAGGTATAGGACTCGCTCTCTACCTCACGGCACTCAAATGTAATTCCATAATCCTTGGTATAGGTAACGATGAACTTTTTCATATTTCCTCCTTTTAGACCTTATCAAAGGTCCTTCATAACCATTATTGCCTCGCCCTGAATGATGAGCCTCTCGCGGTCACGACCGCTGATAACTATAGGCTCCATCTCGTCGTTCTCGGGTATGAGGTAGATTGCGTCCTTGCCCTGCTTGAATCTCTTGAGAGTCGTCTCTGCACCGTCGTAGAGAAATGCGGCTATCCGTCCCTCGCGTACTCTCTCGCATCGCTTGATGAGCACCAGGTCGCCGTCATCGATGCCGGCGTTTATCATCGAGTTTCCTCTCGCACGAAGCAGGAAGAAATCGCCGCTACCGATCAGTGCGGTGGGCATTCTGATCGTCTCAAGGTCGGCGTCGCACACCTCGTTCAGCATACCGCAGGGTATCGAGTTGCCCATCAGCACCGGGCTCGTTCCCTCGGCCGCACCGCGCATATAGTCGGTGATGATTCCGCGGTGTCCGTCGTACTCGATCTCGCCGCGCTCGCACATCTCGCGCAGATATCTCTGTACCGTGGGACGCGAAATTCCGGTTCCGCCCTCGATCTCTCGCGTAGAGGGCGATCTGCCAACGCTGTCAAAATACTTATTAACGAAGCTTAGGATCGTTGAATAATACGCGGTGTTTTTTGACCTCATTTTGCCCTCCAATTCTTTGTGAGCCGTTTGGCTCATTTAGATTATAGCGCATTTTTCGGCCCTTGTCAATAGGTTTTTGCAAAAAAAATCGAATTTTTTTGAAAAAATCGCCGCATTTCCCATTTTTATCTGCGGCAGAGCAGATCTCACGGGCAAAAAAGAAAAGACCGACGACGGCCGCAAAAGCCGCATCGGTCTTTGAAGATATAAGTGATAAATTACCAGATAACTATACGCTTCTCGGGTGCGATGTACATCTTGTCGCTCTCGGTTACGCCGAAGGCAGAGTACCACTCGCCGAAGTTTCGGGGAGGCATATTTGCACGAAGCATTGCAGGGCCGTGTACGTCTACCGCGAGGAGCATCTGCTGATACTCGGGTCTCGCCTTCTGGCACCAGACTCTCGCCCAGTTGTAGAAGTACTCCTCATAGGATGCGCCCTCAGTCTTCGACATAATGTCGAGGGTTACGGCAACGCCGCCGTTGTCGGCCATGTTCTCGGATACGATGAACGCGCCGTTTACCTTACCCCAGGGAAGCTCGATGCCGTCGAACTGCTCGATCATAGCCTGTACCTTGGACTCGAATCTCTTGAAGTCCTCCTCGGTCCACCAGTCGTTGATGTTACCGTTCTCGTCGCACTTTGCGCCGTTGGAGTCAAACGCGTGGGAGATCTCGTGACCGATAACAGCACCGATACCGCCGAGGTTCTCGCTTCTCGTCTGCTTGAGAGAATAGAAGGGAGGCTGAAGGATAGCGGCAGGGAAGGTGATATCGTTAACAAAGGGATCGTAGCAAGCGTTTACCATATGGCCTGGCATTGCCCAGTTCTCGGGGTTGGTAGGCTCGTCGAGCTTGGAGAGCGCATCGAGCTCGCGAATCGCACGAAGAGTACGAACGATGTCAAAGAGAGAGTCCTCACCGTTGAACACGAGCTTGTCGTAGAGTGCGCGTGCCTTGTCGGGATAGCCCATCTTTACGCCCATCTTCGAGAGCTTGAGTATCGCCTTCTCGCGAGTAGCCTCGCCGAGAATCTCGTTGGTCTTGATTCGCTCCTTGTAGGTGTCGATGATCTGATATACGATCTCGGTGATGTCGCGCTTTGCCTCCTCGCCGAAGTACTTGTCGCCGTAGTAGATACCTACGGGCTCGGAGTAGAGTCCGGATGCGAGATTGTAAGCAAACTTGTCAGGATCCTGCATCTTTGCAACGCCGGTGAGCGCTCTGTGGAAGGCGCCACCCATATCACGAAGCTCCTCGGAGAGAAGACTGCAGGACTGGAGCAGACCGGTAACGTATGCCCAGTGCTTGTAGAGCTCGAGGTTTTCTGCATTGAATACGGTAGCGAACGCACCGAAGAATCTCGGCTCGGTTACAACTACGATCTCGGGTACGCGTCCAACGAGATCGGTGAGGATAGCGGGGAAGTCAATGCTCGAGAGCATCTTCGCAACCTCCTCGGTAGCGGTGGGGTTATACATCTCAACGTATCTCGACCACTCCTCGCGGGTCTTTACGAGACCGCCGAGTATCGCGTCGAATGCAAGCGCGTCTGCGACGTACTTCTCCTGCTCCTCGGAGGAGAGGTTGGTCTTGGTCATAACGCCTCTTGCAACGTTCTGCCAGATGCCGAGAAGCTGCTCGCGCTGTGCCGCCATCTCGGGCTTGTAGTAGGACGCGTCGGGGAGAATTACGCCTGCGCCCTGAATGTATACGAGGCGCTGCTTTGTGTTCTTCATATCGGTATCAACGCCGATGTTGATGGGAAGCGGAATGCCCGAGAGCGAGAGCGACTTGTAGAGTCTGTTGAAGTCATCTGCGCTCTTGATCTCGTCGAGGATCGCAAGATTCTTAAGAGCAGGCTCTGCGCCGTGCTGTGCCTTTCTGTCTACGTCCTTTGCGATAGCGTAGAGCTCGCAGGCTCTCTTCAGGTAATCGTTGGGATAAGCCTTGCTCGCGGCAAGTGCCTCGAATTCACCCATCATAGTCTTCTCAACGCTGTCGGCGAGTTCGGAGAAGCCGCCTGCGGTGGGCTTGTCGTCGGGAATAACGAGATTCTCAAGAGCCTCGCTGTTGACGAAGTTATAAAGATCGTCTTGGATTCTGATGTTTTCCATAATTATCTCCGTTTCGTTTTATAGTTTTTATTGTTGCCGCCGCGTTAAACTCCGCGAAGCAGCTGATCCTTTTTGAACTGAAGCATGTAGAGGCCGTGGTACGCGCCCTTCTTTGCGAGAAGCTCGCTGTGGTTGCCCATCTCGACGATCTCGCCGTGAGAGAGCACGATAATGTTGTCGGCGTGCTGAATGGTAGAGAGTCTGTGCGCTACCATGAGCATCGTGCCGATGTTCATCATCTTCTCGAGACTGTTCTGTATCAGAACCTCGGTCTCGGTGTCGATGTTTGCCGTCGCCTCGTCGAGTATCATAACCGACGGCTTGTGAATTATGGTTCTCGCGAAGGACAGAAGCTGACGCTGACCGGCAGAGAAGTTGTTGCCGCGCTCGCGCACCTCCTCGTCAAGACCGCCCGAGAGCTTGTTTATAAAGTGGCTCGCATTAACGTAGTCGCAGGCTTCGCGGATCTCCTCGTCGGTGATCGACTCGTCGCGCAGAACGATATTCGAGCGGATCGTGCCCGAGAAGAGGAACACGTCCTGAAGCATCTGTCCGAAGTGACGGCGCAGGCACGATATCTTGATCCTTCTGATGTCGATACCGTCGATGAGGATCTCGCCCTTCTGTATATCGTAGTTACGGCAGATGAGCGAGAGTATCGTGGTCTTGCCCGAGCCCGTCGCACCGACGAAGGCTACGGTCTCTTTCGCCTTGACCTTGTAGGATACGCCCTTCAGTACCCTCTCGCCCTCCTTGTAGGCAAACCATACGTCGCGGAACTCTATGTCGCCACGGACCTCGTCGAGCTCGATCGCGTCGGGCTCGTCAACGACGTCGGGGGTGATGTCCATAACGGTGAATATCTTTTCACCCGATGCGAACGCCGACTGCAGACGGTTGAACTGCTCTGCGAGGTTCTGTATGGGGTTGAAGAACTTGTTTACGAACATATAGAAGGATACGAGCACGCCCTTGTCGATCACCTGACCGAGAAATTCCATGTCCTTAATCACGCCAACGCCCGAGAGATAGAGCAGGCAGAGAATGGAGGATATGTAGAGCATATAGACCATAGGTCTGAATATACCGAACACGAAGATCTCGCGGCGCTTCGCCGTGCCGAGAGCCTGGTTCTTTTCCTCGAATTCCTCGGCCTTTCTCTCCTCGCGGTTGAAGATCTGGGTGATCTTGATTCCCGAGGGATTCTCGGAGAGGAAGGTGTTGATGACGGTCGTGCAGTCCTTGACCTTGCGGTATGCACGGCGCGAGAACTTTCTGAATATTACCGTGAAGATCACGATAAAGGGCACGAAGCAGAGTATCATAAGCGTCAAGGCGTAGTTAAGACAGAGCATAGCTACGAACACGCCGACAATGATGAAGCAGTTTTTGATGAGGTTGACTAAGAGATTAGTGAACATCATCGAGATGGAGTTGGTATCGTTTGTAACTCTCGTTACGAGCTTACCTACGGGAATGCTGTGAAGCTGCGAGTGAGAGAGGCTCTCGATGTGCGTGAAGGTGTCCTCACGGAGCGAGGAGAGTATTCTCTGACCGACCTTCTGCAGAATTATCGACTGCAGATAGGTGCACAGGAGAGATACGAGAAGCATCGAGGCGTAGATCGCAACGTAGACGAGCAGAGTCGTCATACTGAAGTCCTTGCCGAACATATCGACGATCTCACCCGTCAGAAGAGGAGAAACGATATCGTAAGCAATAGAGAAGAGCATTATGAAGCCCACGGCGATAAAGCTCTTCCAATGCGGCTTTGCATATATGAGGAGTCGCTTTATGATCTCGGAGTCCTTCATATGCCTATCGAAGCCGATGGCCTCCTTCTTGTTCTTCATGGTGGCGTATGCAACCACGAAGATAAGGGTGACAAGGCCGATAGCGCCGCCGATTATCAGAAGGGGGTAAATTTCGCGGATGTCCATATTACGCGCCCTCCTTTTCTTCGTCAAGTCTCTGAAGCTCGACCATAGTGCGATAATCCTCGCTGTCGCGGAGCAGCTCCTCGTGAGTGCCTACCGCCAGGATCCTGCCCTCGTCGACGAAGATGATCTTGTCCATCTTCTCGACCGTCGAGATTCTGTGAGCTATCAGTATCGTGGTCTTGCCACGTCTGTTCTCGCGCAGATTACCGATAATGACGCGCTCGGTGTCGGTATCGACCGCAGAGACCGAGTCGTCGAGAATGAGTATGGGAGCGTCCTTCATCAGAGCTCTCGCGATGGAGATTCTCTGCTTCTGTCCGCCCGATACGGTCACGCCGCGCTCGCCGAGCACGGTGGAGTAACCCTCGGAGAACTCCTTGATATTGTCGTCCACGTTCGACATCTGTGCGGCACGGATCGCGTCGTCAATGTTGCCGCCGTCGGTAGCAAAGGCGATGTTGTGCTCGATCGTGTCGCTGAAGAGGAAGTTATCCTGCGGCACGTATGCACAGAAGTTGCGGAGCGATCTGATGGTAATATCGTTGACGTCGTGACCGTCAACGAAGAGCGTGCCGTCAGGCACGTTGTAGGTTCTGAGTATCAGATCGACGAGCGTGGTCTTACCCGAGCCGGTCTTACCGATGATGCCGACGTTCTCGCCGGCACTTATTTTGAAGCTAACCTCCGAGAGCGCATCGTAATCGGCGTCGGGATAGCGGAAGGTCAGATTCTTGAACTCGATATTGCCCTCGATGCTCTCGACGTCACGCGCACCATCCTTGTCCTTTACGTCCTCCTTTGCATCGAGAAGCTCGCCGATACGCTTGAGCGACGCCTTGCCGCGCGAGGTCATATCGATAAGCTGCGAGACCGCCATTACAGGCCATACGATAGAGGTGAAGTAGCTGATAAACGCCACCAGCATACCGGGAGTGAAGGCCTCGGTATATACGAGATATCCGCCGTAGCCGAGAATAATACATATAACCGACTCGACGAAGAGAGTGACGAAGATGTGCAGAAGCACCGATGCCTTTGCAAACTCGATGTTTGCCTTCTCGTTGTCCTTGTTGAGCTTGCGGAATGCCCAGAGCTCGCGCATCTCCTTGACGAAGGCCTTGACCACCGCGATACCCGAGAAGTTCTCCTGTGCGAAGTCCGAGAGGGCAGAGTAGGCCTCCTGGCGAAGCTCCCATTTCTTCATCATATATTTTCCGACGATAGTACCTACCGCAAGAAGAAATACCATTGGAACAAGTGCAAAGAGAGTCAAGAAGCGATTCATCTGCCACATTTTGAAGATAGCGAGACCGCCAAGCAGTATCGCATCGCAGAGCATGAGCGCGCCGTCGCCGAAGCACTCCTGGATCGTCTCGAGATCGTTGGTGAAGAGCGACATCATATTGCCGACCTTGTTGTGCTGATAGTACTGCTGTGAGAGACCCTTGCAGTGATTGAACATCTCCGAGCGCAGATCGGTCTCAACTCGAATAGCCGAGCCAAAGAAGCATATACGCCAAAGGAATCGTCCAATGATCATAGCCAGGATTATCAAGAGCAGAGGACGGCATACCTTCTCGAGCAGGAACTGCATGTCAAAGGCGTACGACACGCCGTCGATCACCACCGCGCCGTAGCTGATGCCGTCGACGACCATCTGATAGAGCTTCGGTATCTCCAGCTGGAAGAAGTCTACCAGCACCAGCGCAATAACGCCGCCGAGTATCAGATGCAGATATTTTATGTAATAACGGTTAATATGCTTTCCGAATATCATTTTTCCGTCCTTTCCATTCCTCAAACCACCGCCGCGAGTATAAAACACGAGGCAAAAAATTAAACTATTTTCAATTATATCACGATATATAGAGAAAAGCAATACAATATTAAAATATAGTGTGAATAAAAATCAAAGTGGTGAAGTGCTGATCTGCTATCCGCCATTCTTGTCTTGCCGGGGCAGAGGATGGCGGATTTTGCATTTATAAAAGGAAAAACGCCCTAAAAACCATAAAAATAGGTGGTTTTAGGGCTGAAAAGTAAAATTCCATAGCCGAAACCCGATCGACTATGGAATTGTTTTTGTTGAGCGTGTGGGTTGTAAATTGAACCGAGTAGATTGACGGAACACTTTACTTTTTATTACTGATCTCTTTAACGAAATTTTCCGCATTTTTGCGATCAGCGGCAGTTCTCTCCCACCATTCCAAGCCCTCTATCACATGGAGATAATCTATAATATCCAAAATGCTGGGTTTGTATATTCTTTTTACACGAATATTTTCAATCAAGTTTATTGGAACTGCCTCGAACACGGTTCGCCCCAAACGGTTTCTTCCAATCACGCCGATGTTGGGGTTTTCAGGATCCCAAAATTTGCCGTACAAGTAAACCTTTGTACCAGGTGTAAAAGCTTTTGAGCCGTAATAAGTATTTCCGTTTTCATCCGTATGTGCGGAAACTATATTTCCAACAACGCCAAATCTCCATTTTGATTTTTCCATACATCGCCCTCCTTTGCTTGAATTGAACAATTTGGATGTACTAATATTTTAATTATATTATATTTCAATACTTTTTTCAACATCTATTCCTTGAACGATTACACTCCTTGAACGATAGCACATCCGCCATTCTTGTCTTGCCGGGGCCGAAGATGGCGGATTTATCGTTTATAAAATAAAAACACCCTAAAAACCATCAAAATCAGTGGTTTTAGGGCTAAAAGTAAAATTCCATAGCCGAAATTGTATCGACTATGGAATCTTTTTTGTGTAATAACCCACTCGTTAATACAATGAACCATTAAAACGGAAAATTGTGCATTTTAACGGTGATAATGTGATAAATACATATACACGAAGAGAGTCGGCTCTTTTTACTATGCTC
>JAZRFQ010000038.1:0-18449 GCA_045643725.1 Eubacteriales bacterium
ACCGTGTCGGTTCGACCCCGACTACCGGCACCAAAAAAACAAGAGGAGCATCCGCTCCTCTTGTTTTTTTATGTTCCGCGATCGGTCAACCGACTGCAATCCGCAAGGAGTGCGCAGAATCGCGTACGATATAGCTCGACAAGAAGAAAGCTATCGCGATTCGTGGGTTCAGACCCCGACGGATTCTTGGGGAGCATCCGCTCCTCTTGTTTTTTTATGCTCTGCGATCGGTCAACCGACTGCAATCCGCAAGGAGTGCACAGAATCGCAAATCGCGAGATATTTTAAAATAATAAAAAATAAAGATATTTTTTTGCAAAAGTGTTGACATAGTTCATATATTATGATATACTAGCAATATGATAGAGGCGCACCTGAATAAGAGTAGCGGCCGTGTGACAGTCCCCGAAGGACGTTGCGGTAGGCAAAAGGGTTCGGTGCCGAAGTGTAGCCGATACGTGAGGCTATGCTGGCAACTCGGATAAGATCCGTTTTGCTGTCGCAGTAATGCGGAGTGCTATCCGATTTCCGATATTCTTGGGATTGGTAGCCGTGTTTACGGCTATTTTCTTTTGAGAGCTTTTTCGGGCGGTATGCGTTTCGCAATACCGCCCTATTTTGTTGATTAAAATTTTTTCACATACAAGGAAGACAGAAAAATGAAACTCGAAAAACCTATTTTCACCGGCGCGGCTACCGCAATCATCACTCCTTTCAAGGATGGCAAGGTAGACTTCGAGAGCTATAAGAGCCTCATTGATATGCAGATCGCCGGCGGCATCGACGCCATCGTTACCTGCGGCACTACCGGCGAGGGCTCTACCCTCACCGACGAGGAGCACAAGGAGGTTATAAAATTCACCGTTGATTACGTTGCAGGCAGAGTTCCCGTTATTGCCGGAACCGGCTCTAACGACACCGCATACGCAAACGATCTGTCGAAATATGCCTGCGAGGTCGGTGCGGATGCGCTTCTGCTCGTTACTCCCTACTACAACAAGGCAACACAGAAGGGCATGTACGAGAACTTCAAGGCGACGGCAGACGTGTGTGACAAGCCTATAATTCTCTACAACGTGCCCTCGAGAACCGGATGTAATCTTCTTCCTGAGACGGTTGCAAAGCTCGCGGAGCATCCCAGAATCGTCGCTATCAAGGAAGCGTCGGGTAACATCTCCCAGATCGCAGAGCTCGCGGCTCTCGCAGGCGACAAGATCGACATCTACTCGGGTAACGACGACCAGATCATCCCCGTGCTCTCGCTCGGCGGCATCGGCGTTATCTCGGTTCTCTCGAACCTTATGCCGAGGGAGACATCCGATATCTGCAAGAAATATCTCGCAGGCGATACTGCAGGTGCGCTGAAGCTCCAGCTCGACCTGCTCCCTCTCATAAACAACCTCTTCTCCGAGGTCAACCCCATTCCCGTAAAGGCGGCTATGTCTGCTATGGGTTACGGCGAGAACTCGCTCCGTCTTCCCCTCACTCCTATGGATGAGGCGAAGGAGGCCGTGCTTCTCGGTATCATGAAGGGTCACGGACTCATCTAATTATAAAAAAGGAAGCAAGCTATGAAGGTATTTATCAGCGGTATCGGCGGACGTATGGGCGACGAGGTCGTCCGTGCCTGCTCTGCCGATGAGAACATAGAAATCGTCGGCGGCTACGACCTTATTAAGGCGGAATATCCCGGTGTGAAGGTGTATTCCGACTGGAACAAGGTTGACGTGAAGGCCGACGTTATAATCGATTTTTCTCACCATCTCGGCACTGCGGCTCTTCTCGACTATGCGAAAAAGAGCGGCACTCCCGTAGTTCTCGCAACAACAGGTCACACCGATGAGGAGCTCGATATGATAAGCGAGGCGGCGGAGTCGGTTGCGATATTCCGCTCTGCTAATATGTCTGTTGGTATCGCTCTGCTCTGCGAGCTGGCGAAGACGGTAGCAAAGAGCTTCCCCGATGCCGACATCGAGATCATCGAGAAGCATCACAACAGAAAGCTTGACGCGCCGAGCGGCACAGCTATACTCCTCGCCGACGAGATCAAGTCGGTAAGAGAAAAGACCCGCTACGTCTACGGCAGATCGGGTCACGCCAAGAGAATGACCGACGAGATCGGCATTCACGCAGTGAGAATGGGCAACGTTGTCGGCGATCACGAGATCATCGTGGCAACCGACTCGCAGACCATTACTCTGAAGCACGAGGCTCACTCGAGAGCTCTCTTCGCCGAGGGCGGCGTTGCGGCGGCAAAATTCCTTGCAGGTAAGCCTGCGGGTATGTACAATATGAAGAGTATGCTTGCAGAATAATGCAGGCGAAGGACGGAAAATATGATCTGCAATAACATATCGGTAAACGGTGCGGGACACCTCACCTTTGCCGGAGTGGATACCGTAGAGCTGGCAAAGAAATACGGCACTCCTCTCTATCTCACCGACGGTGACAAGATCAGAGAGAACTGCCGCGTTTATCTTGAGGCTATGCGCGAGGCCTTTGGCAAATCGGCAATGCCTCTCTATGCGAGCAAGGCGGCATCCTACAAGGAAATATACAGAATAATGAAGGCAATGGGAATGGGTATCGACGTGGTATCCTCGGGCGAGGTTTATACCGCTATGTCGGTTGGATTCCCTATGGAAAACGCCTATTTTCACAGTAACAACAAGACCGATGCGGACATCGAGTGCGCGATGGATGCGAATATCGGCTACTTTGTAGTTGACAATATCGAGGAGCTTGACGCGATTGCAAAGATCGCGGCGAGAAGAGGTGTAAAGCAGAATATTCTGCTCCGTCTGACTCCCGGTATTGATCCTCACACCTACGCGGCGGTTGCCACCGGCAAGGTTGACTCGAAGTTCGGCTCGGCTATTGAGACCGGACAAGCAGAGGAGCTCGCGGTCTATGCTATGGGGCTTGAGTCCATCAAGCTCTGCGGCTTCCATTGTCACGTTGGCTCGCAGGTGTTCGATTCCGACGTGTTTGTAAGATCGGCGGAGATCATGCTCGATTTCGTATGCATGATGAAGAACATGCACGGATTCACTACCGAAATCCTCGATCTTGGCGGCGGATACGGCGTGCGTTATCTTGACTCCGATCCCACGATTGATATAAGAGCAAGCATTCTCGAGGTTGGCAGGTTCGTTAAGTCGCATTGCGAGACTATCGGCATCGAGTGCCCTGCCATCAGAATGGAGCCCGGCAGAAGCATCGTTGCCGATGCAGGTATGACGCTCTATACTGTCGGTACGGTCAAGAGAATCCCCGGATATAAGAACTACGTTTCGGTTGACGGCGGTATGGCCGACAACCCGAGATTCGCGCTCTACGGCTCGCCCTACACCGTTGTTATGGCAAGCAAGATGGCGGATGCGGGCGAGAGCTTCGTTGCCACTGTGGCAGGCAGATGCTGCGAGAGCGGCGATATTATTCAGGAGGGTGTTACCCTCCCTGCGAGCGCGACACGAGGTGACACCCTTGCGGTGCTCACTACCGGCGCGTATAACTACTCTATGGCATCAAATTATAACAGACTTCCGAAGCCCCCGATGGTAATGCTCGAGGGCGGCAAGGATCGTATCGTTATCAAGGGTGAGACCTTTGAGGACGTGGCGAGATACGACGTTTAATACTCTGTCGAGCAAAAGCTACTACTAACGGAAGGAGTACATTTCAATGAAAAAATGCATTTTGTGCCTTATTCTGGCATTTGCAATGCTTCTCTCCTCCTGCAATCTGATACCCCCGAATAATGGTAATCAGGATCCCCCATCAAACAGCGATATTCCGGAGGGTCCTACCGATTCGCCCGGCGGCAACGGAGGCGATGATCAGCCCGACGATCCTGTGGTTGATCCTGTGATTCCTGTCGCTCCCTCGATATCTTCTGTAGACAGAACTCTGCGCTTCAGAGAGCAGGCGCGAGGATGCAGTTACACCTCCTCTCCTGCGGCAAGCGAGAAGTATCCCGACGGCGGAACTCTGCTCACCGACGGTGTGATAACCGAAAATTTCGACAAAAAAACCTGGGCAGGATACTCTAAAGTCGAGAATCTCTCGATCGTAGTGGATCTCGGATCGGTGAAAAACGATCTCGCAGATTTCGCCGCGTACTGTCTGATATATGAGCCCTACGGCGTTGGAACTCCCGAGTACGTTTGCTTCGAGATTTCCGACGACGGCGAGAATTATACCAAGGTTGGCAAGGCATATCGCCCCGACATAGACGTCTCGAACAGACCTATCAAATACGAGATCAAGCTGGCTGACGCGGTGTCGGCAAGATACGTGAGATTCAGCTTCGGCAAGAGCGATACCACCTGGATGTTCATCGGTGAGCTCTCGGTCCGTGGCTATCTCCCGGAATCCGACGAGATCGGCGTATACTACGGTGACGCTACTCTGCCCGATGTCGATCCCCTTGACACGTGGGCCGAATCCGAGCAAAGCTCGGTTACGAGCAATCTGATATTGGGCAAGCTCCCATACATCTTTAGCGAGGAAGAGCCCGACGAGGATCTGCTCGATGAGTATCACAACAGCATCGAGGCCATCTACCGTCTGACCGACGGCGAGATTGGCAAGCGTGCCTCCTATTCGGATGCGGCGCTGGTCCACTTCACAAAGGGACTCGGTCGTACTCTGACCTTTGATCTTTCTCATACTTCTGCCGTATCGGGTGTAAATCTTCGCTTCTTGAATCAGGAGGACGTCGGCGTCAGACTTCCGACCACCGTCACGGTGTACCTTTCAACCGACGGCGAGACCTGGGAGTGTGTGTATCACAATGATGACGCGGCCGATGGTACAAGCGGATATAAGACGATGGATATCGACTTTGCCTCGGTGTACAAGGCGCGCTTTGTCCGCATCTACTTCAGCGTAGTTTCTCACGTATTCTGCGATGAAATAGAGGTAATCGGCACGACGAAGATCCCGAGCGGTGCAAAGGATCCCGTAAATAACATAGAACCCAAGGCGGAGGAGCCCGGATATCCCGATTCCGACGATTTCCTCGGTATCGAGAATATGCTTCTCTCCTATAACTGCTATCCCGAAGGAGAGTCGCACTCCGAGGAGGGACTTATAACCCTCGAGGAGTTCCTGCCCCACGTTGGATATTATGATAAGAACGGCGTGCCGAAGGATACGTTCTTCGATGCATTCCTTTTCCTTCCCTACGCATCATTTATCTCCTCCGATTATGCAAAATCGGTGGAGGACTGGCAGTTCTATCTCGACGATCTTTACTGCGAGGATCGCAATATGGACGCTCTGAACCAAGCGGTCGGCATTGTTGCAGACGAGCTTGGTCTTGGCGATTACAAATGTACCGTTTTTACCACCATTATATATCCCCCGTCGGAGCTTGCGGGTGACGTAAATGCGCAAAAGGAAGCTATTAAGTGGCTGATGGATCAGGAATATCAGCGCTTCCTTGAGGGTGGATACGATCGACTCAAGTTCGGCGGCTTCTACTGGTATAGAGAATATCTCGCGACCGGAGAGTCCAGCGAAAAGGAGCTGACGCAGTTCGCGGCAGATTATGCACACTCTCTCGGATTCAAGATCTTCTGGGTTCCCTACTACTGCTCTCGCGGATATAGCAGCTGGGAGGAATACGGCTTCGATATGGCCTGCATGCAGCCTAACTACATGGGCGGCAAAAAGGACGTGCCGAATCTTCTTCGTATGGCCGCAGAAAAGGCTCACCGCTACGGTATGTGCGTTGAGATCGAGGCCGGATCGGTTACCGATATAAACGCTATTCAGCGTTATATGGACTATCTTACGGCAGGCGTGAAATACGGCCACATGAGCTCTATCAAGATATATTATCAGCGCGGCGTGCCCGGCTCGTATTACTCGGCTTGGCAGTCCGACGATCCCTGGGGACGTGCGGTGTATGACGTGACCTATCTCTATGCAAAGGAGCTTCTCACGGCAGAGGTGCCCGAGCACACCTTCGGTGAGACCGAGTACACCTGCTCGGGAGATTCAGTAAGCGGTGCTCTTGAGCCGAGTGCTGATGAGCCCTTCCTCGTAGATCTTGCCGTGTCTCCCGCTCACGGAGATCTTGTTCTGCATAATGACGGTAGCTTTACTTACTATCCCGAGGAGGGCTTCGTTGGTGCGGACAGATTTGCGATAGTTCTGAACTTCGGTTATGCTAAAACCGCAGAGATCGTCGTGAATATAACCGTTGAATAATTTAAAAAGCTTATAAAAGAAATTTGCGAGGCTTCCATAAAGGAAGTCTCGCGGTTTTATTCAAATGTTTGAAATGATATAATGTGAGGATGCTATATAAAATACGCCGAGCATCTGTTTGCCGAGGCGCTCTCTGAATTTTTGAGTTAAGGTATAAAAAAGGCTTTGCACCGGGTTGTGTGCAAAGCCTTTTAAAATTATGCCATCTTGTTGAACTTAAGGGTAAGCGCGGACTTCTTGTGAGCTGCGTTGTTCTTGTGAAGGATGCCGTGAGCAACTGCCTGGTCTACCTTCTTAACAGCAAGCTTGTAAAGCTCGGAAGCTGCTGCCTTGTCGCCGGACTCAACTGCAAGGTTGTACTTCTTGAGTGTGGTCTTGAGCTGGCTCTTGATCATCTGATTCTGGAGAGCCTTGGTCTGGTTAACGAGGATACGCTTCTTTGCGGACTTGATATTAGCCATTTTTTTCTCCTTATTATTTCCGCGACTTGATTCTCTACTCCGAAGGCGGCTGAGAGGGTCCATCTTCTTCGCAAGACCAGAGTCACTTTTTTATCACCACAGTATTGTAACATATTATTTATAAAAAATCAAGAGGTTTTATAAATTTTCTTAAATATTTTTAAAAAAGTTGGAGATTTCTCTTGACAAACGGGAGCAATTCTGCTATACTTGTAAAGTAATTTGCTTTACACTATGATTTCAGGCGAGAAAGAGGCAGAAAATGTTTCAGAAGGATATGAGATTCGCATACCTTGCCGATTTCTACGGCGAGCTGCTTGACGAGCATACGCGAGCGGTCATTATGGCATATTACGACGACGATCTGTCGCTATCCGAGATCGCGGAGGGTGAGGGCATTTCCCGTCAGGGCGTGCGCCACATCATCAAAAAAGGCGAAGAGCAGCTCGATGCCTTTGAGTCGCGTATCGGTCTTGCAAGACGGCACGAGGAGCTATCGGCTCTCGCAGAGCGGCTCTCCGACGAGGCGAGCGCACTTCTCTCCTCCGATAACGAGGAGGTAAGGGCCGCAGGCAAGCGCATCAGCGCGATTGCGGACGAGATCGGCGAAAAATAATCACCTGGAGGTTTGTATGTTCGGAGGACTTACTGAAAAGCTGTCAAACGCTTTCAAGAAATTCAGGAACAAGGGCAAGCTTACCGAGGCGGACGTCAAGGAAGGTATGCGCGAGGTCAAGCTCGCACTTCTCGAGGCGGACGTTAACTTCAAGGTCGTAAAGGACTTTGTGAAATCAGTCACCGAAAGAGCTGTCGGCGAGCAGGTGCTCGAGAGCCTTGTTCCCGCGCAGCAGATAATCAAGATAGTAAACGAGGAGCTCATCAAGCTGATGGGCGGCGAGTCACCCAAGATCAACATCAGCCCCAAGCCTCCGACAATCATCATGATGGTCGGTCTGCAGGGTGCGGGTAAGACCACTCACGCAGGTAAAATCGCAAACATGTATAAGCAGAAGGGTAAAAATCCCCTGCTCGTCGCATGTGACGTATACAGACCTGCTGCTATCGATCAGCTTCACATAGTAGGTGAATCGGTAAACGTTCCCGTATTCTCGATGGGATCGAAGATCTCTCCCGTTGAGATAGCAAAGGCGGGCGTTCAGCACGCCAAGAAGAACGGCCACGATATGGTGCTTATAGACACCGCAGGTCGTCTTCACATTGACGAGGCGCTCATGGCAGAGCTCGTCAAGATAAAGGAATCCACCGAGCCCGCAGAGATTCTGCTCACCGTCGATGCTATGACGGGTCAGGATGCGGTCAACGTGGCAAAGACGTTCAACGATCTGCTTGACATCACCGGCGTTGTGATGACCAAGATGGACGGCGACACCCGTGGCGGTGCTGCTCTCTCGGTCAAGTACATCACCGGCAAGCCTATAAAGTTCATCGGTACCGGCGAGAAGATGGATGCCATCGAGCTCTTCCATCCCGACAGAATCGCATCGCGTATTCTCGGTATGGGCGACGTGCTCTCGCTGATAGAAAAGGCAGAGGCCGCATTCGACGAGAAGAACGCACGCGAGATGGAAAAGAAGTTCCGCGAGCAGACCTTCTCTCTCGAGGACTTCCTTGAGCAGCTCTATCAGCTCAAAAAGATGGGCAACCTCGACCAGATCATCGGTATGATGCCCGGCGTCAAGGCAGGCTCGCTGAAGGATGCCCAGGTAGACGAGTCGCAGATGAAGCGAATCGAGGCTATCATTCTCTCGATGACTAAAGATGAAAGACTCCGTCCCGAAACCATTAACGGCTCACGCAGAAAGCGTATTGCCAAGGGCTCGGGTACAAGCGTCGAGGATGTAAACAAGCTGCTTCGCCAGTTCGATCAGATGAAGAAGCTGATGAAGCAATTCTCAAAGCCCGGCAAGCTCCGCGGCTTTGGCGGCATGAGAATGCCTTTCTAACAGATTTCAAAAAATAAAAATAAAAAAACAATCATTTTGGAGGACAAAAAAATGGCAGTAAAAATCAGACTTAAGAGACTTGGCGCAAAGAAGAGCCCCTTCTACCGTGTGGTAGTTGCAGACGAGAGATCCCCTCGCGACGGTAAGTTCATCGAGGAGATCGGTTACTACAACCCCCTCACCAATCCCGCTGACATCAAGATCGATGCAGAGAAGGCTAACAAGTGGCTCGCTAACGGCGCTCAGCCCACCGAGACCGTAAGATCTCTTCTCAAGAAGACCGAGATCATCAAGTAATCTACTCGAAAAAGTAGGTATACAGATGGATCTTAAGGTTTTACTTATCGATATGGCCAAGGCGATCGTCGACAACCCTGATGCAGTGGTTGTTGAAGAGGAGATCAACGGCGATAACGTTGAGTTTACCCTCTCTGTTGCAGAGGACGATACCGGTATGGTCATCGGCCGTCACGGCAGAATAGCTAAGGCTATTCGCCAGGTTATGAAGGCCGCAGCAAACACTTGCGGAAAGCACGTGACTGTTGAAATCAAATAAAAACGCACTCCGGGTGAACTATTGCCCGGAGCGTTTTTTTGTATATAGTTCCCAAACCGGCGGAATGTAATTAGTGCATTTAGACTACGAAAACTCATATTTCCTACATTTATATATATAGGAGTGCAGGCTATGAAAAAATATATTATGTCCTTCGATCAGGGCACGACGAGCTCGAGATGTATCCTCTTCGAGCGCGACGGCCGAATCGCGAGCATGGTTCAAAGGGAGTTCGCACAGATATTCCCTGCTGACGGTTGGGTCGAGCACGACCCGATGACTATATGGTCTACGCAGGTCGGTGTGGCTACCGAGGCGCTTCTGAAGATAGGCGCGAGCTGGGACGAGGTGTACGGTATCGGTATCACCAATCAGCGCGAGACTACTATCGTGTGGAACAGAAAGACCGGCGAGCCTATCTACAACGCTATCGTGTGGCAATGCCGCAGAACCTCTGACTACTGCCGCGAGCTCAAGGAGAAGGGACTGTCAGATCTTATCAAGTCCAAAACCGGACTTCTCGTCGATCCATACTTCTCTGCAACGAAGGTGAAGTGGATACTCGACAACGTCGAGGGCGCGAGGGATATAGCGAGGCGCGGCGAGCTCTGCTTTGGCACGGTGGATTCCTGGCTTATATGGAAGCTAACGGGCGGCAAGGTGCACGCGACGGACGTTACAAACGCATCGAGAACGATGCTGTTCAATATAAATACTCTCGCTTGGGATGAGGAGCTCTGCGAGCTCTTTGATATTCCTATGGCGATGCTACCCGAGGTGAAGGATTCCTCTGCTATCTACGGATACACAGATGCAAAAATTCTCGGTGCGGAGATTGCGATCGCAGGCGTTGCAGGTGACCAGCAGGCAGCTCTCTTCGGTCAATGCTGCTTTGGTCTTGGCGACGTGAAGAACACCTATGGTACGGGCGGATTCCTGCTGATGAATACAGGAGAGACGCCGAGATTCCCGAGCGGCGGACTTCTGACCACGGTTGCCTGGAGCATCGGCGGGGAAACAACGTACGCCGTAGAGGGCTCGATATTCACCGCGGGCGCGGCGATACAGTGGCTACGCGACGGACTGAAGATAATCGAATCCTCGCAGGATAGCGAATATTATGCTAGAAAGGTGCCCGACTCGGGCGGTATCGTGGTAGTACCCGCATTCTCGGGGCTCGGTGCGCCGTATTGGGATCCCTATGCTCGCGGAATAATCATTGGCATTTCGCGTGCTACGACGAAGAATCATATTATCCGTGCGACGCTCGAGTCGCTGGCGTATCAAACCGCTGACGTCATCTCGCTGATGGAGTCGGAGACCGGAATCAAGACGACCTCGCTTCGCGTAGATGGCGGAGCAAGCTCTAACGGTCTGCTCCTCGAGATTCAGGCGGATCTGCTCGGAATCGAGCTTGTACGCCCCTCTTGCGTAGAGACCACGGCTATGGGTGCAGCCTTCTTTGCCGGACTTGCGCTCGGTGTTTATTCTTCTCTTTCGGATATATCGGGCATTGTCAAAAACGCGAAGGTTGTAACACCTACGAGGGATGCCGCGTGGCGCGAGGCCCAACTGAGCGAATGGCGACGTGCGGTAGATCGATGCCTCGGATGGAAGTAATCGCATTTTTCTACATTTAAATTATAAATAAAAACAGGGTCTATCGCAAATGCGATAGACCCTGTATGTTATCAAATATTACTTAGGGGAGACAACGCTCTCGGTAAGAGCAGTTGCAAGACCTGCGATACCCTGAATGTTAGAGGGGATGATGATCTTGGTTGCCTGACCGTCAGCAGCCTTAGCAAATGCCTCAAGGCTCTTAAGAGTAAGAACTGCCTCGGAAGGATTAGACTCGTTGATCATCTTGATACCGTCAGCGGTAGCGGACTGTACCTTAACGATTGCCTCAGCTTCACCCTCTGCAATAAGGATAGCGGAAGCCTTCTGACCCTCTGCAGTAATAACGAGTGCACGGCGCTCACGCTCTGCTCTCATCTGCTGCTCCATGGCGGTCTGGATCTCTACGGGAGGAATGATGTTCATGATCTCTACTCTGTTAACCTTAACGCCCCAGTGATCAGTGGTCTCGTCAAGAACTGCACGAAGCTCAGCATTGATCAGAGTACGGGAAGCGAGAGTCTGGTCGAGATCAAGCTCACCAATAATGTTACGGATAGTGGTAATAGCAAGAAGCTCTATAGCCTTGATAGGATTAGCTGCACCGTAGGTATAAAGCTTAGGATCGGTGATCTGATAGAACACAACGGTATCTACCTGGATAACAACGTTATCCTTGGTGATAACATTATGAGGATCGAAATCATGAACCTGCTCCATCAAGGATACACGCTTTACAATTCTCTCAACGAAAGGAATCTTGAAGTGAAGACCGGTATGCCAAGTAGCCTTGTACTTACCGAAGCACTCGATAACGGAAGCGGTAGCCTGAGGTACGATCTTAATGTTGATGGCGAGGATTACGACAATAGCTGCCATAATTGCGGAAACTATAATCACAGGAAGAATGTCGCCTATTTCAAGTAAGGTATTAATGATGCCCATTACTGTTCTCCTTCTTCAATCACTTTTTGCATTTCTTGCAGGAGGGGGCGCCTTTTCTGCAAATAAGCTTAACACCCTCGATGGCAACGATGGTAAGTGTCTCACCTGCCTCGAAAACGTTATCAGCGTTAACGCTACGTGCGGACCATACCTGACCCTTAACCTTTGCCTGTCCACAACCTGCATAGTTATCTATCTTCTCGGTTACTACACACTTCTCACCGATGAGTGCAACGATGTTGGTACGTCTGTCGGGCAATGCTCTGGTGATTGCGGGAAGAAACAGCTTCGCCCACAAAATTCCAAGAGCGGAAACAAAAAGAAATACGATGATCTGCCAAGTAGTATCCATGTTGAACAACCACAGGATATTGGCAACTATTGCGGCAGGAATGAACCACATGAAAACTCGCTTGCTGATCAAGCCTTCAAAAACGACGGCAGCAACGATGATTTCAATCCAAATCAAAGCCATACCATTCTCCTTTCAAAAAAACTAAATATTTTTAGTAACAACATAATTATAACATAAAGGTCCTGCATTGTCAATATATATTTTCATTTTTCTACATTTATTTTTCGTTTTTTTTCGCTTCGTGCTCTGCTCTCGCCAAGGTTCGAATTCTTTCGACTCTTATTTGTGCAAAACCGACAAAAATTGCCCATTATTTTTGCCTCAAAAACCTTTGTTTTTTGTGCATTTTGCCCTATTTTTTAAAAAACTATTGACAAACGGGCAAGTTTAATGTATGATATGAGAAGTTGATAAGTCAACTTATACTGAACAAGGAGGTTTCGTATGTTTGAGAATGTAAAGCAATTCCTCGTGGAAGAGCTTCGTGTTAATCCCGATGACGTAAAGCCGGGTGCAGAGCTTGTAGGCGATCTTGGTATCAATTCGCTTGAGCTTGCTGATCTTGTATATCTTTGCGAAGAGAGATTTGATGTTATTATAGATGATGAGGATCTTCATAACTTCAATACCGTTGGAGATATAGTTTCTTATCTTGAAGCAAGAGTTAAATAATTCGTCCAAATAATACATAAGGTTGCTTTTTCGCTAAAGCAACCTTTTATATATCTATTGGCCATTTATGTCGGTTATACGCGAACCACGACGATGCGATGCTCGCGCTCACCGGCGACGCCTGCCACCTCGGCAAGCTCGGGGTACTTATTAAGAAGGTAGTCCGCCTCTGTTGTGTTATCGGCGAAATCCTCCTCGGTAGCGAAGAACTGCACGGTGCCATCGCGCTTCAGCTGACGAAGTCGGAAAAGAACCGAGGTGTATCTTCTGCGGCGAGAGCGCTCGTCCTCTGTAGCGAGCTCAAGCATTAAGAGCTCGACCTTCTCTGCTCTGGCGGCGGCTATATTAAATCGGAGCTCGGTCATAAGATACTCGAGATCCATGTGTTCCAAAACGCATTTTTTGAGGTTCATATCTTCCTCCGTTCGTAGTTTAGCATTAGTATAACATCTTTTTTTCGATTTGTAAAGCATAAAAGGATAATAACATGAAAATTACTTCTGATTTTCCCGGTGGAAACATCAAAATAGTCGCAATAGAAAATGGCACTATCCGTCTGGATAGCGATATGCGCGATTCATCGGGCGATTGGTTCTACTGGGCGTTTGGCGTCGAGGGATCCAACGGTGAGACGCTGCATTTTTCATTCCCCAAAAACCGCGTGGGCTACTACGGTCCTGCCGTCAGTCACGATCTCTTGAAATGGGAGTGGCTCGGTCACAAGGATGGAGAAGATGAGTTCTCATACACATTTGGCGAGGGCGAGGGAACGGTGTATTTTGCGCACCACATATTATATCCCGAAAGCAGAATAGCAGAACTTGCCAAAAAATACAATTTTATCAAAATCAACACTTTAACGCAGGGCAGACTTGATTCTAACGTGCCTCTTCTGCAGCTCGGAAGCGGTGATAAAAAGCTGCTTCTCACGGCAAGACATCACGCCTGCGAGTCCACCGGAAGCTATGTTCTTGAGGGCGTTTTGCAGGGGCTTGCCGAGAATCCTATTTCGGACGTTGAGGTGCTTGCAGTTCCCTTCGTTGATTACGACGGATATCTGTCAGGCGATCAGGGCAAGAGCAGACAGCCTCACGATCACAACAGAGACTACGATCCCACGCTTCCCTCTCTCTATCCCGAGACCGATGCGATCAAAAAGCTCGCGAGGGAGGTCGGTGTCGATTATGCATTTGACTTTCATTCTCCCTATCACAAGGGCGAGGAGCACGATCTCTGCTTTATCGTTCAGAAGGCCAACGTAGAGGAGCTTCGTCGCTTCGCGGCGATTCTCGAGTCGCAGATCACCGACGAGGCTTTCCGCTATCAGGCGAAGAACGATCTCGCGCCCGGTGTAAAGTGGAACAACCCCGCCTCGCACACATTCGCGAACTATATGGCAAAAGAGGTCGGTGCGAAGATCGCCTGCACTCTCGAGACCGCCTACTTTGGCGAGCCCGACAACGTGGCCTCAGCCGACAAATATCTTGAGCTCGGCAGATGCTTTGCCGCGGCACTAAAAAAATACATTGAGGAATAATCACTATGAAAGAAAATTCTAGAGAAAAGCAAGGCGGATTCGCCAGCATCGTAGGAATTATCGTTAACTTCCTGCTCTCTGCTCTGAAGCTGACGGCAGGTCTGATATCCGCATCGGTGGCTATCACGGCAGACGCGCTCAATAATCTGTCTGACGCAGGTGCGTCGGCGGTAACGCTTATCAGCTTCAAGCTTGCGGCAAAGCCTGCAGACAAGGATCATCCCTTCGGTCACGCCAGAATCGAGTACATAGCGTCGATGATAGTATCCTTCCTTATACTTCTTGTAGGATTTGAGGTGCTCTCCGACTCCTTTACAACGCTGATCCATCCCGAGGAGGCGGCGCATAGCGAGTTCTCTATCCTTACGCTCGCCATTCTCGCTATATCGGTTATCGCAAAGGTGGCGCTTGGTCTGTATTACAGATCCGTTGGTAAGAAAATAGACTCCGCGGCGCTCAAGGCGTCGGGCGTTGACTCTCTGTCCGACTCGGTATCCACTCTCGCGGTGCTTATTTCTTCTATAGTAATCAAGCTCACAAGCCTTTACATCATAGATGCGATCATGGGTATAGTGGTTTCCGTGCTTATTTTCGTTGCGGGCATCAAGGTTCTCAACGAAACGAAGAACTCGCTTCTCGGCGAGGCTCCCGTCAAGGAGACCGTCGAGGACATTGAGCGTATCGCGCGCGAGTTTCCCGAGATCCTCGGCATACACGACATGATGGTACACAACTACGGCCCGAGCAATCTCGTGGCATCATTCCACGCCGAGGTTGACGGCGACGGCGATATTTACTATCTGCACGACGTTATCGACAACGTTGAGCGCCGTATTCACGCGGAGCTCGGCATATATTGTACGATCCACATGGATCCCATCGTGACGAAGGACGAGACGGTATGCGCTCTGCGAGATTTCCTCACGGGTATCGTTGACTCGGTGCTTCCCGAGGTTACGGTACACGATTTCCGCGTGGTTGTCGGTCAGACTCATACCAACCTTATTTTTGATATTGTTCTTCCCTTTGAGTCAAAAATATCGCCCGCCGAGGCAGAGAGACTCATTAAAGAGGCTGTCTTCGCATCGAGGGGCGATTGTTACTGTGTTATTACCGTTGACAGAGCTTAATCAACGCGGTTAAGTCTGTCGCCGCTTATATAGGACGCGATGTTGTTCGATATTATGTCGACGCATCGCGTTCTTGCTTCATAGGATGCCCACGCCGAGTGGGGAGTGAGGATCACGTTGTCGAGGTTCTTTATTGCATTGTAGGGGTGATCCGCCGGGAAGGGCTCTTGCGAGTAAACGTCACAACCGAACGCTCCGATCTCGCCGTTTTCAACTGCTTTTGCTACTGCCGCCTCGTCAAGAACCGCACCTCTCGCCTCGTTGACGAGGATGACGCTCTTCTTCATAAGAGCGAGTCTGTCGGCGTTTATCATGCCGCGCGTATCGTCGTTCAAGGGACAATGGATCGTTATGATATCGCTCTTCTCGCAGAGAGTGTCTACGTCAACGCAGACCGCATCGTCGGTGGGGGTGCGCTTGTTGACTATGACGTCGGCGCCGAACGCCTTTGCAACCGCGGCTACCGCTTTTCCGATGTTACCATAGCCTATTATTCCCCACGTCTTTCCGCGAAGATCGTTGAAGGCGGGGGATATTTTATTAGGCGAGCCGGAGGAGGTGTACTCTCCCGAGCGCACGAAAGCACTGTAGCTCATGAGTCTTGATGCAAGCGCGGTGACGGTAGCGACGGTATAAAGAGCGACGCTATCGGTGGAGTAACCGGGCACATTGCAGACGGCAACTCCTGCCTCTCTTGCGGCGGCGAGGTCGATATTATCGTATCCCGTAGCGAAGACGCAGATGAGCTTGAGATCCTTTGCCGTGGCGATGACGTCGGCGGTGATCTTCACTTTATTGAGGATTATCACCTCGGCATCCTTTACTCTTTCTGCCGTAAGATCTGCGGGGGTGATATCGTAAACGGTGAGCTCTCCGTAGCGCTCAAAGGGCGCAAAGGAGATGTCCTCTCCCATGGTTTTTCTGTCAAGAACGGTTATTCTCATATATTTTCTAACCTCGTTTATAGAACGTATTGCGATTTTCTCTATTTTAGCACAGACGGAGGAAAAAGGCAACAGTTTTTTTGGCTTGTAGGGGTGATATTCGGCGTTTTTTGCGCCGATTTTTTTCTTCCTTAATATATTATAAAAATATTTCGCGCGTTTTTTAAGAAAATGCTTGACAAATGAAAAAAAAGGTGGTATAATGGTGCTACCTCTGTCGGAGGCTTTTTTTCTGCGCGCTTTTCTGGGACTGCGTGTGGGCTTCCGCCATTGAGGGAGGTATTCAACGGGTTATCCCGAATTCTACTAGGAGGTGCCGAACTAAATGAGAGTCAAAATCACACTTGCCTGCACTGATTGCAAGCAGAGAAATTATGACACAAAGAAAAACAAGAAGAATGATCCGGACAGACTTGAGATGAAAAAGTACTGCCGTTTCTGCCGCAAACACACTTTGCACAAAGAAACCAAATAAGACGAGAGGAATTTCTGATATGGCAGAAAAGAACGTAAACGTTGCTGCTGAAGAGACCAAGTCTACTAAGCCCGCAGCGGAAAAGAAAGCAAAGGCTAAAAAGCCCAACATCTTTAAGAAATTCGGCAAGTTCTGCAAGGACACTGCCGGAGAGATGAAAAAGGTTGTCTGGACACCCAAGGCTGAAGTTTCCAAGAACACTAAGCTTGTACTTGCCACCGTCGTTGTAGTTGCGGCTATTATCGCAGTACTCGACCTTGGATCCTCGTGGCTTATTAATTCCCTTGCCGGCCTTATCGGCTAAGAGGCATTACAGATGAGTAATATTAACGAAAAGAATCTCGGTCCCAGATGGTATGTTGCTCACACTTACACGGGTTATGAAAACAAAGTAAAGTCCAGTATCGAAAGAATCGTTGAGAATCGCGGTCTCGGTCATCTTATTTATGACGTAAAGATCCCCGTTGAGATCACCGTTGAGGTGGATGAAAAGGGCGAGGAGAAGACCGTTGAGAACAAGATCTTTCCGAGCTATGTGCTCGTAAAAATGACAATGACTGACGAGAGTTGGCACGCGGTAAGAACTATTCCCGGTGTCACAGGATTCGTTGGCCCCGGCTCGGAGCCCGAGCCCCTGACCGACGAAGAGGTCGAGATGTTCAACGTTGAGGTTCGTCGTGACGAGCTCGCGTTCAAGATCGGTGACCGCGTCACTGTCGTTTCCGGAATATTCGCCGGTTACTCCGGTGTACTCCAGGAAATCTCGGAGGACAAGAAGCAGCTCGTTATTCTTGCTTCCACTGAAAGACGCGACATTCCTATTATGGTTGAAACCAAGGACGTTCGCGCTGCGGAATAATCTCAATCCGCACTCGCTTCGCCATGAAGCAAACCGTGGGAGGGAGAAAAATTCTTTTAATTCTCCCGACAAAAATTACCACATTTGGAGGTTTAATTAATTATGGCAAAGAAAATTATGGGTTATATCAAGCTTCAGCTTCCCGCTGGTAAAGCTACCCCCCAGCCCCCCGTAGGTCCCGCACTCGGTCAGTACGGTGTTTCTATCCCTAACTTCACCAAGGAGTTCAACGAGAGAACTAAGAACGACATCGGTCTTATCATCCCCGTTGTTATCACCGTTTACGCAGACCGTTCCTTCACTTTCATCACCAAGACTCCCCCCGCAGCAGTTCTTATCAAGAAGGCTTGCGGTATCGAGACCGCTTCTGCAACCCCCAACAAGACCAAGGTTGCAAAGCTCACCAAGGATCAGGTTCGCAAGATTGCAGAGACTAAGATGCCCGACCTCAACGCAGCTTCTATCGAGGCAGCTATGAGCATGGTTGCAGGTACTGCCCGCAGCATGGGTATTACCGTAGAAGAGTGATAGGAGGATACAGTAACAATGGCTAAAATGGGTAAAAAGTATAAGGCTAGTGTCGAGCTTATCGACAAGGCAAAGATGTATGACACTGACGAGGCTGTTGCTCTTGTCTGCCAGACCGCAAAGGCAAAGTTCGATGAGACCGTAGAGGTTCACATCAGACTCGGCGTTGACTCCCGTCACGCAG
>JAZRFQ010000039.1:0-23579 GCA_045643725.1 Eubacteriales bacterium
AGGTTATCGTAGTCAACCTCGGTATTGATAAGGCTTGCAGGGATACATCCGCCGGAAGGTCCACCGGTCTGAGCCGCCTTGAACTTCTTTCCGTTGGGGATACCGCCGCCGATTTCGTTGATAATCTTGTCAAGCGTTGTACCCATGGGAATTTCAACAAGACCTGTGTTCTTGATTTTTCCGCCGTGAGCGAATACCTTTGTACCCTTGGACTTTTCAGTACCCATAGAGCTGAACCACTCAGCGCCGTTAAGGATAATCTGAGGAATGTTTGCAAAGGTCTCAACGTTGTTCTCAACAGTGGGAGAGTTGAAAAGACCCTTAACTGCAGGATACGGAGGACGGGGGCGAGGCTCACCTCTGTTACCCTCGATAGAGGTCATAAGAGCTGTTTCCTCTCCACATACGAACGCGCCTGCACCGAGCTTGATTTCAAGATCGAAGTCAAAGCCGGAATCGAATATGTTTTTACCGAGAAGGCCATATTCCTTTGCCTGATCGATAGCGCGCTGAAGACGCTTAACGGCAATAGGATACTCTGCTCTTACGTAAACGTAACCCTTGGTTGCGCCAACGGAATAACCGCAGATTGTCATAGCCTCAATGATACAGTGGGGATCACCCTCAAGAATGGAACGGTCCATGAATGCTCCGGGGTCACCCTCGTCTGCATTACATACAACGTATTTCTGGGGAGCCTTGTTAGGTGCGCAGAGAGCCCACTTACGACCGGTGGGGAATCCTCCGCCTCCTCTTCCACGAAGACCGGAATCGGAAACAACCTTGATAACGTCATCGGGAGTCATCTCGGTAAGAACCTTACCAAGCGCCTGATAACCGTCCATAGCGATGTACTCGTCGATATCCTCGGGATCGATAACACCGCAGTTACGAAGAACTACACGGTCCTGGGACTTGTAGAAGGTGGTCTCTCCAAGAGAAACGATCTCCTTAACCTTATCGTCATCGGAAGAACCGGTGTCGCTGTAAACAAGACGCTCTACGAGTCTACCCTTGAGAAGATGCTCCTCAACGATCTCCTTAACGTCCTCGGTAGTAACGCGGCTATAGAAGGTTCCCTCGGGATATACGATAACGACAGGACCAAGAGCGCAAAGACCGAAGCAACCGGTCTGAACGATCTTTACCTCCTCGGTAAGACCGAAGGAAGCGAGGTTTTCAGCGAAAGCCTCCTGAATGCCGTTACTACCCGAAGAGGTACAACCGGTACCGCCACAGATAAGAACATGTGAACGAATCATATCATTACACCTCCGTATTACTTAAGGTCGGCAACGGTGAACTCTGCAACCGGATTGCCCCCCTTAAGATGCTTTTCAACAACGGTTTTTGCCTTCTCGGGAGTCATCTTAACGTAAGTAGTCTTAACTCCTCCTGCCTCGTAGATCTCAACGACGGGCTCGTACTGGCAGATGCCGATGCAGCCGGTCTGAGAAACGGTAACGTCGCCGGCAAGACCGGACTCGTTAACAGCCTCTACGAATGCGTTGAGAACGGGACGTGCGCCTGCTGCGATACCGCAGGTAGCCATACCTACAACAACGCGAACCTGGCTTGTGCCCTCGCGAAGAACAACCTTGTCCTTCATTCTGTCTTTGATTGCCTGTAATTCAGCCAAAGATTTCATTGCTTTTCTTCCTTTCGTGATACTATATTTTATTTTTTTTGCTAACTGTATTGTTCTTCAAGGTATCCGCGTATCCACTCCAGCACGTCATAGGTGTTGAGAGGGACGCCCTCGAGCACAGCGCGAAGCTCTCTCGTGTCGAGACGGATCTCCTTATCATCTATAAGGTGAGTGAAGAGAAAATCAGTGTCTGGATGTCCTTGAATCAGTGTGGTCACCGTGGAGATCACGTCGCCAAGCGGTGTGAAATCCAGATGATCCTTGTAGAAATACGCCGTAACCGTAGTGCCGTGATCCTCTCCTGTGTCGGAGATGATCTCGAGCTTGCCGCCCGTTTGCTCGGCGGCCATCTTGAATAGCGGAACGCCCATGCCCACCTTACGAGTCGTGCGAGTGGTGTAGAAGGGGTCAACCACCGATCTGACGATATCCTCCGACATGCCGCATCCATCGTCCTTGATGGAGATGGTCAGCTTGTTTCCAGATTCCGTAATCGATATTTCGGTAAGCGTAGCGCCTGCCTTGACCGAATTCTCGGTAATATCGAGTATGTTCAGTGATAATTCCTTCATAGCGTTACCTCAAGAGCTTGAAAAGCTCGGCTCTGACCTCCGCGGGACTCGAGAGTCCGTCGGGAAGATCGAAGTAGGCCTCCTTGTCGCGTATTCCCGTGAGGAAATGCGCGTCGGAGTTGGTTACGACAGTCATACCCGAGAGATCAAATCTTTCGGAATAACTTTTTATATTGCCTGCATCGCGGAACTCCACGGCGCTGAACCCGAGATCATCGGGCAGAGTACCGAGAATAGCGACGATACCGCCGGAGTCGCGGTCGATATGAGCAGGGTAGCATATACCGCCGTACTCGTGAACGAGCTCAGGGAGAGCCTCTACCGAAATATCGGTAGCAACCGAGAGAAGATTCTCCTCCTTACCTATGAGGTTGTCCTCGCCGTCCAGAATCAACTGCTCGCCGAATATATCGGGGCGGTTCTTGACGGGAAGCCTGCGTCGGTCGATCTCCTCGCCGAAGCGAAGCGCATCGTCCAGCATCTCAAAAAGGCAAATAACGTGAATTTCCTCGGAGGTAGTAAGCTCCATACCCGCGATCGGGATCAGCTCATAGCGCTCCGCCGCCTCGAAGAAGGCAGGGCAGTTCTTAACCGAGTTGTGATCGGTCAGCGCCACGATATCGAGTCCCGACAGCTTTGCCATACCGGCAACGTTGTTTGGGGTGTTGTCATCCTCTGCGCATGGAGAAAGACAAGAATGTAAATGCAGATCGTAGTAGTATCTGCTCATTTTACGAATTCGGATATTTTTACCGCCGTTTCGAACGTAGGCAGGCTGGAAGAGAGAAGATTTATACCTTTTTCCTCTGCCAGATGCAGAATCTCATCGTCGGGAGTAACTCCCTCGGCGAGAATCACGCAGGCAACGTCCGAGAGCGACGCCACGGCTATGACGTTCACGTTGGACATTATAGTGATCCATGCATTGTCACAGGATGCGCGTCCCATAACCCAGCTGAGAAGATCGCCCACGTAGGCGCCCTCAACCGTTCTTTCGCCGTCCGCGAGGCACATAGCCTTGAAGCCGCAGACAGAGGAGAGCTCACTGACAGTCATATCCGTTATTCCTTTCCGCCCTCTGCGGCTGCAGCCTTTTGAATAGGGCAGTCGCCGTGGCAGGCAAGCTTTTTGACGACGTCCTCGGCAAAGGCCTTGCAGGTGGGTGCACCGCACGCACCGCAGTCAATACCGGGAAGATCGTTCTTGATTTTCTGAATATCTGCCATCATTCTCATGGATTCGGCAAGAGTGTTGCCGAGCCTCGAGATAGGCAGGTACTCCGGCATCTCCTCAAAGAGGTAGGTGTCCGGAATATAGTCCGACGCTTCCTTGTCAGGCTTGTTCTGCGAGACGGGAAGATAGCGTCTTAAAGTCTGAAGTCTGGCCTTTGCTATGAAGGGGTTCTGTATGGTCAGAACGCCGCCGACACAGCCGCTTGTACATGCGTTAAGCTCTATGAATTCAAGGGGCGGAATGTTGCCGGTTTCGACCTGATCGAGCACGCGTATAACGTTCTCGATTCCGTCCGCCGCGAGATAGTCCGAGTTGAAGAGAGCGGTAGCCTCTCCGCCGCTTCTTGCCCAACCGATACCGAGTACGCCCGACTCAAGACGGTCGGTAACGTTCTCGTCCTTCTTCATCGTGCTGATAAGCAGGAAATAAACGTCGCTCATCGCAACGACCTCGTCAACGTAGCTCTTATAGTTCGCAAAGCCGTTCTTGGTGTAGCTTGCCTTCGCAGGACAGGGAGAGATGAAGCATACGCCGATCTCGTCTTCCGAGAGCTCGGGATGCTCGGCCTTCGCCTTTTCCTTTGCAAGCCTTGCGGCTATCTCCATAGGAGGAAGCATATGAATAACGTGGTCTAGGAGAGAAGGGAATCTGAGACTGATAAGTCTCATAACTACGGGGCAGGCAGAACTGATAGCAGGCTTCGCAACTCCATCTGTCTTGAGATAAAGTCTCGTGTATGCCGTAACCAGCTCGGCGGCCTTCGCCACCTCGAATACGTCGTCAAAGCCTATCTTGATAAGTCCGTCGAGAACGTAGTTGATGTCCTCGAGATTGTCAAACTGACCGTACAGGGAAGGCGCGGGAAGCGCGATCTTCCATTTAAAGCGGTTCATATCAGCAAGCTTGCTGCATGTGGCGCGCTTTGCACTATGCGGACAGTTTCTGATGCACTCACCGCAGTCAATGCATCGGTCGGCGTTTATCACGGCCTTGCCGTCCTTGATTCTGATGGCCTCGGTAGGACAGTGCTTAAGGCATGTAGTGCAGCCGGTGCATTTGCTCTCATCAAGCAAGACCGAGTGCATATATTTGTGCATTAGACCGTCACCTTATTGTTTACTTTCATAACTATTCTCGTGCCGACGCCCACAGTGGACTCAATTTCGATAGAATCGGTGTGGCGCTTCATGTTAGGCAGACCCATACCTGCACCAAAACCGAGAGATCTGATCTCATCGGGTGCGGTAGAGAAGCCCTCCTGCATCGCCATATTGATGTCCTTGATACCGGGACCGTGGTCCTCGAGAATGATCTCAATACAGTCCTCATACACGAGCACCTCGGCAACGCCGCCGCCTGCGTGAATGACCATATTGATCTCGCCTTCGTACATTGCTATTGAAACGCGTCTGATAATTTCGGGAGAAATGCCAAGCTGACGTAGGTTCTTTTTTACCATTACAGACGCCTGACCTGCGGACGTGAAGTCCTGGCCGTCTACGTCGTAACGGAAAACAAGTGCCTCGCTCATATCTTCTTGGGCTGATTTACAAGTCCGTTGGCATAAAGCAGACCGCAGGCCTCGTAAAGTCGCTTGTCAGTGGATAAAACAACGATACCGTTGTCTCTGGCAAGCTGCAGCATCTCCTCCGTAGGATCTTTCGAACGAACGAAAACGATGCATACCATATCCATCATCATCGCCGTGCGAATAACTTGAGAATTTATCAGACCGGTGAGCAAAACTGCCTGATCCTTAACGTACGCGAGAACGTCGCTCATAAGATCACTGCCGCAAGCAGAGTAAACGTGCTTGCCGAGATTTTCCTCACAACAGAGTACTTTTGCGTCGAGAAGCTCCTGCATCGTACAGATCTTCATAGGCCGATTACCTTCGAAATTATCTGTATTTTTCTACGATACCGTCGATGTCATCAACAACGAGACGGCCGTAAACCTCTTCGTTCACCGTAAGAACGGGAGCGAGACCGCAAGCACCGATGCAACGGCAAGCGGTAAGAGAGAACTTTCTGTCGGGGGTGCACTCATCGCCGCCGATACCGAGGATCTGCTGAAGTCTGTCGTAGAGATCACCCGCGCCCTTTACGTAGCACGGAGTACCGAGACAAACGGAGATGTGGTTTTCTCCCTTGGGAGTAAGAGAGAACTGTGCGTAGAAGGTAGCGACGCCGTAAACCTTTTCAAGCGGCACGCTCATGCCCTCTGCGATCATGTTCTGAACCTCGATAGGAAGGTATCCGTAGATCTCCTGCGCTTCCTGCATAACGCCCATAAGACGGCTCTTGTCATGCTTGTTCGCGTCGATAACGGCATTGAGCTTTGCTTCCTGCTCAGCGGTTCCGTTAAAAGGGATGGTTGAAAGCTTTTTAAGCATTTTATATTCCTCCTTCAAATTTTGCATAGTGCAAGATTATGGCACAATACATTCTTAAATATTATAACATATATAAGGGGGATTTTCAATAGAAAACCCCCCGATTTTTTGCGAAAAAGCGCTTTTTGTCGAAATGCACAAAAAGCACTTTGTTATTTTTTTCACATTATATAATTTTTGTACTCAGAGAACAGTTTTTCTTGCAATAATTTCAAAATTTTTCCATCTTTTCCACCCACCGAAGAGCCGTTGATCTCACACGCGGCGAGGCAGATCTTGGTCGTGCTGGTCACGAGCACCTCGTTGGCAGAGAAGAGCTCATCCACCGAGAATGGACGCTCGCATACCTCGATACCCTCGTCTGCCGCCACCGCTAGTAGCCTTCGTTTTGCGATTCCGGGTAGAATTTTCGGTGAGTCGGGGTGCGTGATTATCACCCCATCCTTCAGGATCGCGATATTAGAATGCGCGCACTCGGTGACGATTCCGTCACGCACGAAAATCGCCTCGTCGCACCCCACCGACGCCGCCCTGTGAGAGGCCAAAACCGCAGGCAGAAGATTCACCGTCTTAACGTCGCAGAATCCGTAGCGTTTGTCCTCTGCGGTGATGAGCTTCAGCCGCTTTTCCGGAGGCGCAAGCACGAATGGCGAAACCGTGATCAGAAGAGCCGTTTTCTGCTCGTCGGGATAGGCGTGAGCTCGCTCCGGCGCGCACCTTGAGAGCTGAATGTAGAAGAAATATTCCGCAAGTCTCGATTTTTTCACTACATTATATGATATATCTCGCAACTGCTCAAATGTGTACGATGGCACAAGCTCCAACCGCCGCGAATTTCCGAGTAGCCGCTCTAAATGTTCATCGAGCAAAAATAGCCTACCCCCGTGTCCGATTATAGCATCGTAGACCGCATCGCCGAAGAATATCGACCTGTCCGAAATAGGCAAAACCGCCCGATTTTTCTTGTAAAATTTCCCGTTATAATAAACCGTTTTAGGCATAAAAACACCGCACCCTCGCATTTTTACTTCATTGTATGCGGGAGTGCGGTATTTTAGTTATCAGAACGCCTTTTCGAGCACGACCTCGCCGCCAAATGTCTTGACCGTGAAGCATCTGTTCTCATAGATCATATAGGTCTTTGGATTACCCTCCTTCGGGAGCGATACCGAGCCGGGATTGATATACCAGTTCTCGTTTCCAAAGGGAATAGCGCACAGAACGTGCGTGTGTCCGTGCAGAAGAATATCGCCCGCCTTGAGAGGAGGCAGAGTAGTAATGTTGTGATGATGTCCGTGAGTGGCAAATACAGAAAGTCCGTCAAGCTCAAAGAGAGCATAGTCCGCGAGAATAGGGAAGTTAAGCACCATCTGATCCACCTCGGTGTCGCAGTTGCCGCGCACCGTCATCAGCACCTCGCGATTAGCGTTGAGCAGCTCGATAACCTTCTTCGGCGCATAGCCCGCCGGCAGATCGTTTCTCGGCCCGTGATAGAGTATATCACCGAGCATCAGAATTCTGTCACACCCCTCGTTTTTAAACGCTTCAAGGACAGCCGTCGCCGCCTCAAAATCACCGTGTATATCCGAACAAATCAAAAGCTTCATAATAGTACCTTTCAAAGAAATCTCATCATAAACATAGCATAAAATAGCAAAAATCAAATGCCAATCCCAAAGCCAAAAACAACTGAAAATCAGACAAATTCGCTATGTGTTTTCATTATACAACAAACTTACGAAAAAGTCAAGATGCCCCATCTCAAAGCGAATAAAAAGCCTTCAGGTCGGTGACGCTGTAGCAGTAATCGCTACCCCGTACGACGAGAAGGCTTTACGAAGAACATCCAAAAACGAAACTTTGCCTTTTGAAAAAAGCATAGACGGGCGTCATGGGCGATACCATAACCGAATCTGATCGGTCATCGACACGTCTGTTACCCGTCTACGAGCATAGTATAACACCTTTGCATCCAATTGTCAAGTTCTTTACGGCAAAAAAGAAAATGCAGAACGAGAAATGCAAGGGGAGTGCCTAAAAGGTCTCTTGCCAATGCTACAAGTTCTGCACCTAAAATGCTTGGTCAAAGCAATACGGTTGCAAGCAACCTCCTGCGAACCGACCAAGCATCTCATAACATAGTATACCATAAAAATAAAATTTGTCAACCCCAAAACCCAATTTCTCACCTTGACAAACCTCACAAAATATGTTAAACTATTATTTGTAAAATTATGTCCAACTAAAACCAAGTGAGGAACAAAATGGCAGCTAACGCAAAAAAAGCCGCTTATGGCGACCAAAGCATAAAGAGCCTGAAGGGCGCAGACAGAGTTCGTAAAAGACCTGCCGTCATATTTGGCTCGGACGACATTATCGGTTGTCAGCACTCCTTCATAGAGATTCTCGCCAACTCGGTTGACGAGGCTCGTGAGGGCTACGGCGATAAGATCATAGTCAAGAAGTACCTTGACCTCTCCATAGAGGTTGAGGATTTTGGTCGTGGCGTTCCTCTTGGATATAACGAGAAAGAGAAGAGATGGAACTGGGAGCTCGTTTTCTGCGAACTTTACGCCGGCGGTAAGTACGATAACAACGACGGTAACTCTGCCTACGAATTCTCGCTCGGTCTTAACGGTCTCGGCGCGACCGCAACCCAGTACTCCTCCGAGTACATGGAGGTTCGCTCCTACAACGGCAAGACTCTCTCCTCGATAGATTTCAAGGCAGGTAATCCCAAAACCGACCTCTCTGTAGTCGACATCACCCCCGGAATGAAGAAGCGCGGCACCATCATCAAGTGGCGTCCCGACCTCAAGGTCTTCAAGGAGGTCGATATCCCCGTTGACTTCCTCTCGGCAACGCTTCGCCGTCAGGCATTCGTTAACGCAGGCATCAAGTTCATTCTCGAGGTCGAGACCGCAAAGGGCAAGTTCGAGAAGAGTGAGTTCTACTACGAGAACGGTATCGCCGATTACATCGCGGAGATCACCGAAGGTATCACTCTCACACAGCCCGTCCTTTGGCGTATCGAAACCAAGGGCCGCGACAGAGAGGATATGGCAGACTACAAGCTCAAGGCCGAGCTCACCTTCTGCTTTGCAAAATCGGGTATGAAGGAATACTACCACAACTCCTCCTACCTCGAGTACGGCGGCGCACCCGATAAGGCGGTCAGAAATGCCTTTACCGCGGTCATTGATAAGTTCATCAAGAGCCAAAACAAATATACCAAGAACGAGTCGAAGATATCCTTCGACGATATCTCCGACAACCTCGCGGTTATAATTAACTCTGCATCCACGCAGACCTCTTATGAGAACCAGACCAAGAAGGCCATCACCAACGCCTTCATTCAGAAGGCTCTCACCGAGTTCATTAAGACCAACCTCGAGATATATCTCACCGAGAACTCCTCTAGCGCCAACACCATCATCAATCAGGTGCTCATCAACAAGCGCGCAAGAGAGAAGGCGGAGATCACCAGCAAAGACATCAAGAAGAAGCTCCAGGGCACGATGGACGTCTCCAACAGAGTAGAGAAGTTCATCCCCTGTCACTCCAAGGATCCCGATCTTCGCGAGATTTACATAGTAGAGGGTGATTCGGCGGCGTCCAGCTGTAAGACTGCAAGAAACGCCGAGTTCCAGGCAATAATTCCCGTCAGAGGTAAGACTCTCAACTGTATGAAGAGCACCTACGAGAAGATCTTCGCAAGCGACATTATCATCGATCTTCTGAAGGTCATCGGCTGTGGCGTAGAGGTCAAAACCAAGAAGCCCGGCGAGCTCGCAACCTTTGATTATAATGCACTCAAATGGAGCAAGATTATTATCTGTACCGATGCCGACGAGGACGGCTTCCAGATAAGAACTCTGCTTCTTACACTCTTCTATAGACTCCTTCCCACCCTTATCGAGAAGGGCAAGATCTTCATCGCAGAATCGCCCCTCTTCGAGATCACCTCGGGCAATGATACCTACTTCGCATACAACGAGCAGGAGAAGGCAGAAATACTCGCAAAAATCGGCTCAAAGAAGTACACTCTTCAGCGCTCCAAGGGACTTGGTGAGAACGAGCCCGAGATGATGTGGCAGACTACAATGTGTCCCCAGACGAGACGACTTATCGCCGTCACACCCGCCGATGCAGAGGCCACCGCGCGTATGTTTGACGTTCTTCTCGGCGACGCCCTTCAGGACAGAAAGAAGTTCATAACCGACTTCGGCCACCTGTACATCAAGGACGCGGATATTTAATAAAAAATAAAATAATGGCATATAAAGAAAGGCAGAACAATGGCACAGCTCAACAAATCCAACAAGTTTGCAGGTGTTGAAGGTCCTCTTCTCACCATCGTTATGGACGGCGTAGGCATCGCTCCCGACAACGGCGCTAACGCAGTTGCCGCCGCTCATACTCCCACCCTTGACAGAATTATGAAGGCGTATCCCACCCTCGCTATCAAGGCTCACGGTACTGCCGTAGGTCTCCCCGGCGACGACGATATGGGTAACTCCGAGGTAGGTCACAACGCACTCGGCTCGGGACAGGTTTTTGCACAGGGTGCGAAGCTCGTTTCCCAGTCCATCGAGACCGGCAAGATCTTCACCTCTGATACCTGGGGTGCTCTTGTTTCGGGCGTAAAGGATAACGCCTCCACCCTCCATTTCCTTGGTCTTTTCTCGGACGGTAACGTTCACTCTCATATCGACCATCTCAAGGCTCTCATCGAGGCTGCAAAGCGCGACGGAGTAGCAAAGGTAAGAGTACACATTCTTCTCGACGGCCGTGACGTTGGCGAGACCAGCGCACTTGATTATGTATGTCCCTTTGAGGAGTATCTTAGAGACCTCCGCGACGATAGCTTCGACATCGCTATCGCATCGGGCGGCGGCCGTATGCAGATCACCATGGACAGATACGAGGCTAACTGGGGTATGGTTGAGGCAGGCTGGAAGACTCACGTTCTCGGCGAGGGCAGACAGTTCGCATCCGCAGAGGAGGCTATCACCACCTACAGAAACGAGACCAAGGTCATCGACCAGGATCTCCCCGCGTTCGTAATTGCAAAGGACGGCAAGCCCGTCGGCACTATCGAGGATGGCGACAGCGTTATCTTCTTCAACTTCCGTGGCGACCGTTCTATCGAGATCTCCAAGGCATTTGAGAGCGGAGCAGAGTTCGACAAGTTCGACAGAGTTCGCGTTCCCAAGGTAGTTTACGCAGGTATGCTCGAGTACGACGGCGATCTTCACATCCCCTCGAAGTACCTTGTAAGCCCTCCCGAGATCACCAATACTATGACCGAGTACCTCGTTAGCGCGGGTATTCCCGAGCTCGCTATCTCCGAGACTCAGAAGTACGGTCACGTTACCTACTTCTGGAACGGTAACAAGTCGGGCAAGTTCTCCGAGGAGCTTGAGACCTACATCGAGATCCCCTCTGACGTCGTTCCCTTCGAGCAGAGACCCTGGATGAAGTGCGCAGAGATCACCGACAGACTCATCGAGGAGATGCGCTCCGGCAAGTACAAGTACCTTCGTGTTAATTTCCCCAACGGCGATATGGTCGGACACACCGGCTCCTTCCTCGCTACCGAGTGCTCTATGGAGGCGCTCGACCTTCAGCTCGCGAGACTTCTCAAGGTAGTTGATGAGCTCCACGGCGCGGCTCTTATCACCGCAGACCACGGTAACGCCGATGAGATGTATGAGCTCGATAAGAAGGGCCAGCTCAAGCTTGATAAGAATGGCTCCGCAAAGGCAAAGACCAGCCACACTCTTAACCCCGTACCCTTCATTATCTACGATAACTTCACCGCGGATAAGTACACCGTTAAGCTCGGCAGAGAGGACTTCGGCCTCTCCGCAGTAGCGGCTACTACCGTAAATATGCTCGGCTACGAGGCTCCCGAGATCTGGGACGAGTCGATGATCGAGCTTTGATCGCAGCTTTATAACAAATCAAGGCAGACCACCCTTTTTTGAGTGGTCTGCCTCTGCTTTTCGAGCGCAAAAACGAGGCATTAGCTATTTTGTAGCATATAAAAATGCACGAAATGCATATTTTTTTGCAAAATCACAAAAATAAATAAGAAAAATGCGATTTGTTCATACTTTAGACATATTTATCTGTTACAATAGCATCCGCTCAATGTAGCAGAAAAAGATGCGTCTTAATATATTATGTATAAAAGCGTTGATAAAAACGGAGGCAACTATGGTTTTTGAGAATCTCGAAGTGCTTCACAGCACCTTTGGCAAGGGAGTTATCTTGTCTAAAAATGATAAATATATCACGGTTAAGTTTGATACTTGTCAGAAGGTGTTCGTATACCCCGATGCCTTTGAGAAGTTTCTTACTCTCGCCGACGGCACCGTCAGCGACGAGATCAAGGCCGCGCTTGTGCAGTCCAACGACCGCAAGCAGATGATACTTAACAAGAAGAACGAAGAGAATATGCGTTCCATGACCCACGGTATCGTTATACCCGGCAAGGAGAACGTGCAGTCCGATTCCGACGACGATGAGTCCGGCTCGAAGTCGTCCGACGCCGATGAAATTTGATTTTTGCGAGCTCGATTGAATAAATCGAGCTCGAATTCTTTAGAAGCGGAGAGGAGAGAAGTATGATAGCCACAGGATACCTTTTAAGCATTGGCTATGGCGTGCTTTGTCTTCTCGCCGCTTTTTTGCTTTCTCGCTTTGGTGTGAAGAAAGCAATAACCCGTAAGCTCGTCCACATTTTTATCGGATTTGAGTGGGTTATCCTCTACCTTTTCCATGGCGCAACCTATCATTTCCTTATAGTGTGTCTGGCATTCCTCGCATTTTTGCTCGTCGCGTATAAGAAAAAGCTATTGCAGATGATCTCCTCCGACGGCGACAACGCCCCGGGTACGGTTTATTACGCCGTTTCGATGTCCTTGATGGCGCTTGCCTCGCTCATTGATCAGCGCTTCATTTTCCCTTTCGGTCTCGCCGTTTTCGTCACATCGCTTGGCGACGGATTTGCAGGACTTCTCGGCGGACTTGTAAAGAAGTATAACCCCACGGTGTATAGGCAGAAAACCTTCGTCGGCGCACTCGCAAACTTTGTTCTTTCTACCGCCACAGCTCTTGCCTTTATGACGATTTTTGAAGATATGGGACTCACCCCGATTCACTGCCTTGTGATCGGAGCCCTGTCGGTCGGAATTGAGCTTATCTCCGGCTTCGGTCTTGACAATATCACGCTACCTCTTTCGGTTGCCGCGTTCAGCTATCTTTCCACCGTGTTTTACACCGAAACTGCAAAATATTTCCTGCCGATAGCCCTTACTCCTCTGATCATTTCATTCGTCATAGAGCGCAAAAATCTCACACGGGGTGGCACTATAGCGGCAATTTTCCTCGATATTGCGGTAAGTATATCGCTCGGCAACCTCGGATTCCTCCTTTTGCTGACCTTTCTCGCTTTTGGCATCCTCACAGATAAACTCAAGAAGAAAAACGCAAATCTTAAGGAAGAGAAGAGCTCTCACAGAGATGCCTCCCAGGTGCTCGCAAACGGTCTTGTTCCCATAGTCTGCGCCGCGATGTATTTTGCCATCGGCGAGCGCGCGTTTCTCCTCGCATTCGTTGCCGCCTTGGCAGAGGCTCTCGGCGACACCGCCGCATCCTCTCTCGGCAGCTATTCGAGAAACACCTTTGACCTCTTCAAATTCAGAAAGTGTGAGCAGGGAATCAGCGGCGGCGTATCTCCTCTCGGCACTCTTTCCGCCGTGATCTTTTCGGCAGTTATCCCGTTTATCGCGTTAGCATTTAGCCTGATCTCGCTTACCGAAATGCTATCGGTAACCGCCATCGCGATCCTCGGCGTTTTCTTTGACAGTTTCCTCGGCTCGCTCCTGCAGGCGAAGTATAGATGCACCGTCTGCAATAGCCTGACAGAGAAGCGAGAGCACTGCGGCACACCCACGGAGCTTGTCTCGGGCATTCGCTTTATCAGCAATGATGCCGTCAATGCGCTTTCCACGATTTTCACAGCAACAGTCGCAATGGTTTTTTATAATCTATAATGTAGAAATTTCATAATAGCAAAAGGTTGTTCTTGCCACTTTCGGTATTGAACGATCTTTTTGCTTTTTAGTACTTGACTCAATCGACCGAATGTGCTACAATACATAAAAATAAGATTAAAATAAAAATAATACTGAAATATAAAATAAGCACAAGGAATTTTAAAATGAAAAAACAAAACAACCTCACAGTGCGTTGGGCTATGCTCGTCGCAGGTGTGTTTACAATGCTTTTCGCAGGCGTTCTCTACGCCTGGTCTATATTCAAGGTACCGCTTCTCTCGGAGCTGAACTTTGACGGCTTCGCGCTCGACCTTAACTTCACGCTCACGATCAGCTGCTTCTGTATCGGCGGCCTGCTTTCGAGCAAGCTCGTGAAGCTCATAGGCACGAGGCTTACCGTCGTTGTATCGGGACTTCTCGCAGGACTCGGATTTGTCTTTAGCTCCTTCCTCGCAGAGAACACCGTGTGGCTTATGTACCTGACATACGCGCTTATGGGCGGTCTCGGTATCGGAATATCCTATATCACCATCATCTCCACCGTAAACTCCTGGTTCCCCGACAGAAAGGGCTTTTCCTCGGGCGCACTTATGATGGGCTTCGGCGCGAGCACTCTTATACTCGGCAATCTTGCGAACAAGATGTTCGCGATGGGGAACGTCGGCTGGCGCAAAACCTATATAATAGTTGGTATCGCGCTCGGCGCTGTGATCCTGCTTTCTTCTTTGATTATCAAGCGTCCCGGCGAGGACGTGGAGCTCCCCCTGCCCAAGAACAATGCGAGAAAGTTCGAGGAGAGCTTTGAGCCCCGAGATTTCAAGCCCACCGAGATGATCCGCACCTTCACCTTCTGGCGCGCATTCGTATGTCTTATCTGCATTACCGCGGTAGGTAACACCGTTATCAGCTTCGCAAAGCAGCTTGTAGAGTCGGTCGGCGCACAACCGGCGTTCGCTACGACACTTGTTGGTGTATTTGCTATCTGTAACGGTCTTGGCAGAATTATGACCGGCGCACTCTTCGATGCGCTCGGCAGACGTGTCACAATGATATGCGCCAACGTCCTTACCATCGTGTCGGCGGCTATGACGCTCCTCGCGGTCAGCATCGGCTCGCTTCCGCTTTGCATCATTGGTCTCTGCCTTACAGGCGTATCCTACGGTACGTCTCCCACCGTTTCGTCGGCGTTTACCGCGGCCTTCTACGGACAGAAGCACTTTGCCGCGAATCTCGGCGTAATGAACTTTAATCTAATGGTCGCTTCCTTTATCGCCACCGCCTGCTCGAGTGCCGCGGCGGCAAGCGGCGGATATACCGTTCCGTTTATTATTCTTCTCGCCCTCGCATCATTCGCACTTGTTCTTAATTTCAGTATAAAGCGCCCGTAATAGAAGAGTTCTCGGGTTGCTAACTTTCAAATATCGATTATTAAATTTTGTATGAGGTATAGAAAATGAAAACAAAAGCTATTCGTTTGTATGGAGTGGATGATATCCGCTTGGAAGAATTTGAGTTGCCGGAGATTTCCGCTGACGAGGTATTGATCCGTGTAGTCAGCGACTCGGTTTGCGCTTCTACATATAAAGCTATTAAGCAGGGCAGCGCTCATAAGCGCGTGCCGAATGATGTAGCGGAAAATCCCATTATCATCGGTCACGAAATGTGTGGCGAGATCATTTCTGTCGGCGAAAATATAAAGAATGACTGGCAAAAGGGTCAGAAGATCGTTATTCAGCCCGCCTTGAAGCTGCCAAACGGCCATGATCCCGGCTATTCCTATCCTTATATCGGTGGCAACACCCAGTACGCGGTAGTTCCCAAGGTCGTCCTGGAGCGCGGCTGTCTGCTTCCTTATGAGGGCGATAGCTATTTTGCAGGCTCGCTTGCAGAGGCGCTCGGATGCTGCATCCGCGGCTATAAGGGCTTCTATCACACCGATTACACCAACTATGTGCGTACAGACGGCGCTAAAGTAGGCGGTCGTATCGCCATTCTCGGCGGCGCAGGCCCTATGGGTATTGGTTGTGTGGAATTGGCTATGGGTTATGCCGGCGTATCGCAGGTGGTTGTTACCGATTTGAATCAGGATCGCCTTGACTATGCCGCAAAGATGTGCGATCCCGCGAAAGCAAAGGAAAAAGGCGTAGATCTGCAGTTTATCAATACCGGAAACCTTGAAGACCCCGTAGAGTACTTGAAACAGATTTCCGATGGCGGCTTTGACGACGTGTTCGTTATGGTGCCTGTTCCCGCTCTCTTCACTATGTCCGAGAAGATCTCTCGCGAGGACGGATGCATCAATTTCTTCGCAGGCCCTCCAATTCACGATATGCCCGGTAGCTTGAATCTCTATCGCGTTCACTATGACGGTATCCACGTTGTCGGAACTGCAGGTAGCATTCCCGAGGATATGACCGACGTTCTTGACTTGATCAAGGATAACAAGATCAACGCAGGCGCGCTTGTCTCCCACATTTTGGGTATGAAGGCCGTGCCCGAGACGCTTTTCGCAATGGAGAAGCCCAGCGGAGCCAAGAAGGTATGCTACAATGAGCTGGATATTCCGCTGATTGCCATTGATGACCTCGAGGAGCTTGGCAAAACCGATCCTATGTATGCCGAGCTGGCTGTTATTGTTAAAAATAATGGTGGCGTATGGTGCACCGAGGCGGAGAAGTATCTGCTGGCGAATGCGCCGCGTCTCTAAAAAAAGGAAGAAAATATGAAAATATACACATTGACCTTGAATCCGGCTTATGACGTTCACGCATCTGCGAAGAGCTTGGCGCTGAACTGCGAAAATCTGGCCAAGATAGAGTCGCGCGAGGCTGGAGGAAAGGGCGTTAATATTAGCAGAGCGCTCTGCAACGGTCAGATTCCCAATACAGCTATTGTTGTGTTGGGAAAGGAAAACGGCGATGAATTTAAGAACGCCATCTCTGCGATGGATTGCGTTTTCCTTGAAAAAGAAGGCAGAATTCGCGAGAATTTGACCTTCCACCACGAAAACGGAGCCGAAACCCGCATCAGCTTTTCGGGCTTTCCCGTTGATGACGGCATTCTTTCTGAGGTGCTTGACAATATCGTAGTTGAAAACGATACGGTCGTTACCTTTACCGGCCGTATTCCCGCAGGTGTCAGCAAGGATAAGGCAAAGGAGTTTTTGAAAACTCTTCAGGGCAAGGGCGCGCGAATCGTTTTGGATTCCAAATCCTTTACGATCGAGGATATTTTTGAGATTAAGCCTTGGCTTATCAAGCCCAATCAGGAGGAGATATCCGACTACTTGGGCTGTGAGATCGAAACTATTTCGCAGGTGCTTGAAAAAGCGGCTGTATTCACCGAGCACGGCATCACCAACACGATGGTAACGCTCGGCGAGCAGGGCGCGGCACTCCTGACCGAAGATAAGGTATACACCGCAGGCTGTCCTGCAATTGAGGCAATTTCCACCATCGGTGCAGGCGATAGCACCATCGCAGGATTCCTTGCCGGCGCTTATGCAGGTGAGGACGCTATGGGCTGCTTGAAAACCGCCGTGAGCTATGGAACGGCGGCCTGCTTGACGGCCGGAACCCTGCCGCCCGAGAAGGAAGATATTGATAAAATCTACGCGCAAATATCTGTAACAGAGGTAATGTAAATTACTTTTGGAGGTAGTCTTATGAGTAGAATTTATATTAACAACGATTGGCTTTTTGCCACAAAATTCGAGGCAGAATATATTTTCGGATCTATTGATGAAAATATGACTAGCGTTAGATTACCGCATAATACAAGCGACCTCCCATTCAATTATTTTTCCGAAGATAGCTACCAGATGCTCTGTGCATACCGCAAGTCGATTTATGCTCCGAGCGAATGGGCCGACAAGCGTATCATCATCACCTTTGAAGGCGCGGCACACTATGCCGAGGTATTTCTCAACGGTGAGAGAATCGGTGAGCATTATTCGGGCTACACCGCATTCTCGCTTGAGCTTACAGGCAGGCTTAAATTTGACGAGGAGAACATCCTTGTCGTCAAGCTCGACTCGAGAGAAACCTTGAATATTCCTCCCTTTGGTAACGTGATCGACTATATGACCTACGGCGGAATATATCGCGACGTTTATTTAGACGTAAAGGAAAGCTGCTTCCTCTCCGACGTTTTTGCAAAGCCCGAGCTTACAGGCAAGATCGTCAGCGACGTTACGCTTGACGGTGAAATTCCTCCCAATGCAAAAATAAGACAAACCGCTGTTTTTGAGGGCGGGGAAGATGAGATCTTCATCGCTGAAGCCGAGGCTTCAAAAGAGAAAATTTCAATTAACGGATTCATCGAGGACGTGAAGCCTTGGGACGTTGAGCATCCCAACCGTTATATCGTTACCACTGAGCTTATCGTAGATAACAAAGTTATCGATTCACATCAACTAAAAATTGGATTCCGACAGGCAGAGTTCAGAAAGGACGGCTTCTTTCTCAACGGCAGACGCGTGCAGATCCTCGGACTCAACAGACACCAGAGCTATCCTTACGTTGGATACGCTATGCCCGAGTCTATGCAGAGAGACGACGCGCGCGTGCTAAAGGATCTCGGCGTTAATGCGGTAAGAACGTCGCATTATCCCCAGTCGCAGTATTTCATTGACGAGTGCGATAGGCTCGGTTTGCTTGTATTCACCGAAATTCCCGGTTGGCAGCATATCGGTGACGAGGATTGGCAGAATCAAGCCGTTCAAAACGTCAGCGAGATGGTTCTCCAATACAGAAATCACCCGTCTATCATTATCTGGGGAGTTCGTATCAACGAGTCGCCCGATAATCACGATTTTTACCTTCGCACCAATGAGGTCGCCCACAGACTCGATCCTACAAGACAGACGGGCGGTGTCCGTCACTTCAGCAGAAGCGACTTTTTAGAGGACGTTTACACCTACAACGACTTCTTCCACGACGGAAAGAGAGCGGGATGCGAGCCTAAGGCGGCTATCACCTCGGACGTAGAAAAGCCTTATCTGATAACCGAAAATAACGGGCATATGTTCCCAACCAAGAGCTTCGATAACGAGAGGCACAGACTTGAGCACGCCCTCCGTCACGCGAGAGTAATCAACGACGTAGCCGCACACCCCGATATTTGCGGTAGCTTTGCCTGGTGCTTTGCGGACTATAACACGCATAAGGATTTTGGAAGCGGTGACAGGATCTGCTATCACGGCGTTACGGATATGTTCCGTAATCATAAGATGGCGGCGGCTATTTATAAATCTCAAAGCGATCGCGAACCCGTGCTTGAGGTAAGCTCCTCCATGAGCATCGGTGAGCATCCTGCCTCGGTCAAGGGTAAGGTTTGGATATTCACTAATGCTGACATCGTGAGGATGTATAGAAACGATAGATTTATCAAAGAGTATGTTCCGCACAACGAGCATTTTTCTTCGATGGAAGAGAGTCCGATCTTAATCGACGATTATATCGGAGATCTTCTTGAAGCCGATGAGAAAATGCCGCCCGAAAAGGCAAAGTGCGTTGCAGAGGCTCTTAACTTTATCGCCATTAACGGATACCCCAACATCACTCCCATCCCCACAGAGTTGGCCTTGAAATGCAAGAATGACTATCAGATGAGCGTCGGCCAGATCTCGAGGCTATACACGAAATACGCCGAGAATTGGGGTGGCAAGAGCGCGGTTTACCGCTTCGATGCGATCGTAGACGGTAAAGTAGTCAAAACGGTTATCAAAGCCCCGATGGAGAGAATATTCCTCGAGACCGAGGTATCACATACCGATCTTCACGAGGGTAATTCCTATGACGTGGCCGCTGTGAGAATCCGCGCGGTAGATGAAAACGACAACCTTCTCCCGTACAGTAATGAAGTGGTTAGGTTAACTGTAGAAGGCCCGATAGAATTGATCGGCCCCGATATATTCGCTCTTCGCGGCGGAATGGCAGGCTTCTACGTTAAAACCACAGGCGAGGCCGGCAGAGCAAGGGTTAAGCTTTCTTGCCCGAGACTTGAAGATAAAGTTATTGAATTTGAGATAAATTGATCTTTTAATAGCCCTTACCGTGAGCAAATTTATGGCGCAACGACTCTTCACTTTTATTAAATAGGAGGAAGCTATGCTTTTAGCAAAACAGATTTCATCACTTCACAAAGTTCGTGTGTGTGATGATCTTAATATGAATGAGATAACAAAAGAAACCATGCTTCGCGGCGAGCGTTTTTCCTATCAGATAAGCCTGAAGTCGGATGCGTACGCGATAGGCAACGTCAGGATCGTATCACCTCTCTCCGAATATATACGCATCTATCAGGTCGAGCAATCGGTTATGGATGCACCCGTCATAGATAAAGTCGAAGAGCCGGGATATATCACAACCGAGCCGGGATTGATGCCCGATCTCCTTGTGCCGATCGAGAATGATAGCCTTTTTAGCGTAAACGTGACAGGGAAGACCTTGTGGCTCGAGGTAAACCTACCAAACGATATGGCTGCAGGTGAATACGAAATCAACTTTTCATACGAGACGTTCGATTTTGCAGATCCCGATACCACTCGTGCGGTAGCTGCCACCAAGACTATGACCATCGAGGTCTTGCCGTTAACGAAAAAAGAGCAGAGCCTCATTTACACACGTTGGTTTTACGTAGACTGCATAGCAGATTATCATAACGTTCCCATCTACTCTGATGAGCATTTTGCCCTCATTGAGGCCTATATGCGCGAAGCCGTAGACGTCGGAATCAATATGATGCTCGTGCCTATACACACGCCACCTCTGGATACCGCAATAGGAACCGAGCGCCCCTGCGTACAGCTCGTTGATATCAAGAAGATTGGTGACGAATATACATTCGGGTTTGAAAAGCTACACCGATTCATCGATATTTGCAAGCGCGCAGGCATACGATACTATGAGATGGCACATATGTTCTCGCAATGGGGAGCAAAGCGTGCCGCTAATATTATGGTTGAGGAAAACGGCGTAAAGAGCTATATGTTCGGCTGGCACGTGGCATCCACCGATCCTGCATATACCGCTTTTTTGAAGCAGTATGTTTCTGCGATTTCAAGGGAGCTTGAGCTTCTCGGCATTGCGGCAAACAGCTATTTTCACATTTCGGACGAGCCTTCGATTGATAGAATCGACGCTTATCGCACGGCGGTAGAAGCGATACGCCCCTTCATTCGCAATTGCCACACCTTTGACGCGTTGTCATCCAAGGAATTCTACGATCAGGGACTCGTTGAGTGCCCCGTTACGATAGTGTCGCATATCCACGAGTTTCTTCCGCTCAATGTGCCCGATCAGTGGGTATACTACTGTTGCGAGCCGCAGAAGACCTATACGAATTCGTTTATGGCTATGCCATCCTCGCGCACGCGCATCCTCGGAGTTTTGATCTACAAATACGGTATAAAGGGATTTTTGCACTGGGGATTCAACTTCTACAACTCCGTAGTTTCGTATTACAAGATCAATCCCTACGTCACTACTTCTTCCGACGGACATCATCCTTCGGGTGATCCGTTTATTGTCTATCCCGCAAAGAAGGGAGCATATCCTTCAATACGCGGCAAGGTAACCTATGAGGCGATCGGTGATTTGGATCTTTGCCGTACGCTCGAGGAATACGTCGGTCGTGACGGTGTTGTGAAGATGATCGACGAATTGGCAGGCATGGACGTGAGGTTTGACTCCTATCCGCTCGATAGCGATTTCTTGCCGAAGTTCCGCAGAACTATAATGGAAAAAATCAAAGAATACATTTAAAAAATACAGGCCGTCGTGGTATTGCACGGCATCTGTTACTCTTTTGCCATTAAGTATAGGAGAGTAAATTCCCGCCGCTGATGCGTAAAGCGTTGCCGATTTTACCTTGCCTTTTATGGAAAAGCTTCTTCTGAATTCGGCGGCTGCTGCTTGCATGTCGATAGGCGATTTTATCCATTTTGCGTTAGTTAACATAAGTAATTCCCCATTATCATATCGTTGTTTCCGGTAACGTATATTACCTTGCTATCCTTTACGCTTTCCGAAACACATCTGTGCAATTTTTCCTTAATATCGAGGAAATTCTTTTTAGGTAGTGCACAGGATTTATTCCAATGAGGATAGTCGGATAGATTGTCTCCACCCACAATGGCAACGTCTGCTCGATAATCGCTTTGGGAAATGTAAAAACAGATCATATTCGCTTACGAATTAGCCGTTAGTCTTAAGAGAGTTCTCGTGTGACTATATCATCTTCTTAAATATGTGTCCCGTACGAACTATGAGCTTTGATCGCACCGGTCGCATCAAAAAGACTCATAAAAAGGTACATAACTACCACTTTATAGTCAAAATTTGATCGTTTTTGGCGTCGTATCTCCACAATTGAATAACAACAAGTGACAAAAAACGACTAACTATTTGGCCCGTACGAATCACGAATTGCATTATCTTCAAAAAGCACTACAGGAACAATATCCTTGATGTTTCTTTGACAAAACTATTGATATTTTGCCGATAATGTGATATAATAGTACCGATAAACAACGGAGGACTTGTAAAATGAAATATATTTCTGTAGTAGAAGTAGCTCAAAAATGGGATATAACCGAGCGCGCGGTAAGAAAATATTGCGCTGAGGGGAGAGTAGTAGGTGCTATTCTTCAAGGTAAGACCTGGTTGATACCCGAATCTGCCGAAAAACCCGCAAGAAAAAAGAGGGAAGACGCTAAGCCAAAAAACCTCCTTGATATTCTCAAGGAAGAGAAAAAAATGAAGCTCCACGGCGGCATTTACCACAAGGTACAGATCGAGCTTACCTATAATTCAAATCACCTTGAGGGCAGTCGCCTGACTCATGATCAAACGCGCTATATTTTCGAAACTAATACTATAGGCATCACCGACGAATCTGTGCGTGTTGATGATATCGTTGAAACCGCAAATCATTTTCGTTGCATCGATCACGTAATTGATAAGGCAGAGAGCAACATCACGGAAGCACTTATCAAACAGCTTCACTTTGTATTGAAAACAGGAACGAGCGATAACCGCCTAGAATGGTTTGCCGTTGGCGATTACAAACGCGTTCCCAACGAGGTCGGTGGCAAGGAAACCACAGCACCCGAACAGGTCGCGAATGAAATGCGTGCGCTTCTTAAATGGTACAATTCCATCCAAGAAAAGACCTTCCGCGATATAGTAGAATTTCATTATCGCTTTGAGTCCATCCATCCTTTCCAGGATGGCAACGGACGTGTCGGCAGATTGCTTCTCTTCAAGGAGTGTCTGAAGCATAACTTCGTCCCCTTCGTCATCGACGAGAAACACAAAATGTATTATTACCAAGGCCTCTCAAAATGGAAGGAAGAGCAGGGCTACCTCATAGATACCTGCCTCTCCGCCCAGGATATATTTAAAACCTGGCTTGATTATTACAGAATTAAATACTAACCTCGAGATGTCGCCTACGGGCGACATCTTTTTCATAAAAGGTGAATTATACTATCAAGTGCAACACATTTAAGAAAAAAGAACACTCATATTGAATCCTGTGTTATAATGAAGTTCCCACACAACAAATAACAAAAAGGAGAATTCAATATGAGCTATACCCATTTTACCATAGAAGAACGCTGTTGTCTACGGGAATTTTACAAAAAAGGTTACAGTTACAGA
>JAZRFQ010000040.1:0-85158 GCA_045643725.1 Eubacteriales bacterium
TAGTAGTACGGAGCATAACGTCGTGGTAGCCGCCCTCTACGATACTGGTCGCAGAAACGAGGGTGAGCTTTGCCTTTTCCTGAAGCTCGGGAATAGTGATAGCGCCGCAGTTACACATGGTGGATTTAACCTTGTAGAGCGACTTCTCAACGTTGTCGTGAAGAGGTCCTGCGTAGGTTACGTAGGAGTCAACGCCCTCCTCGAAGTTGAGCTTTGCCTTGCCGCCGAGGTCGTATCTCTGCCAGTTTCTTGCTCTGTTAGAGCCCTCGCCCCAATACTCCTTAACGTACTGGCCGTTGATCATGGTCTTGGGTGTGGGGGACTCGTCAAATCTTGCAAAGTATCTGCCGAGCATCATGAAATCAGCGCCCATTGCAAGTGCGAGAGTCATGTGGTAGTCGTGTACGATACCGCCGTCGGAGCAGATGGGAATGTAGATGCCGGTCTCGCGGAAGTACTCGTCACGAGCCTCTGCGACCTCGATTACCGCGCTTGCCTGACCGCGGCCGATACCCTTGGTCTCACGGGTGATGCAGATAGAGCCGCCGCCGATACCGATCTTGATGAAGTCTGCGCCGGCCTCTGCAAGGAAGCGGAAGCCCTCGCGGTCAACGATGTTTCCGGCGCCGATCTTAACGGTATCGCCGTACTTCTCGCGGACGAAGTCGATGGTTCTCTTCTGCCAGATAGTATAGCCCTCGGAGGAGTCGATGCAGGGCACGTCAGCACCTGCCCCAACGAGTGCGGGGATTCTCTTCTCGTAGTCACGGGTGTTTACGCCTGCGCCTACAACGTAACGCTTGTCAGCATCGAGAAGCTCGTCGGGATTCTCCTTGTGCTGCGAGTAGTCCTTGCGGAATACGAAATACTTGAGATTGCCGTTCTTGTCAACGATGGGAAGCGAGTTGAGCTTGTGATCCCAGATGATATCGTTCGCAACCTTGAGGGTAGTGCCCTCGGGCGCGGTGATAAGCTTCTCAAGAGGAGTCATAAAGGAGGAAACCTTCTCGTTACCGTTCATACGGCTGACGCGGTAGTCTCTGCCGGTAACGATACCGAGGAGCTTGCCGGTTGCAGTGCCGTCATCGGTAACTGCCATAGTGCTGTGGCCGTTCTTCTCTGCGAGAGCGAGAACGTCCTCGAGGGTATTATCGAGAGTGAGGTTGGAGTCGCTGACTACAAAGCCTGCCTTGTAGCTCTTAACTCTTGCGACCATAGCCGCCTCGTCCTCAATGGTCTGGTTGCCGTAGATGAATGAAATTCCGCCCTCTTTGGCGAGAGCAATAGCCATTCTGTCATCGGATACCGACTGCATGATCGCAGATACCATGGGGATGTTGAGCGAGAGGGGGCACTCCTCCTTGCCCTTTCTGTACTTGACGAGAGGAGTCTTCAGCGATACGTTAGCAGGAATGCAACGCTCGTCGGTGTAACCGGGGACGAGCAGATACTCGCTGAAGGTGTGGGAGGGTTCTTTGAAGTAAGTTGCCATTTTTTGTACCTCACTTTATATCCAAAACTTTATTAACATAGATTTTATCATTAACGCGCGCGAATGTCAACATATTTCTGCCGAAATTCGACTTTTTGTAAGGTGTAGCTTATTTTACCTTGTAGTTATCAAGAATTTTTATATAATCTATCGTAGGCTGCTTATACTGGGAGTAGAGGTTGCCGTTGGAGTCGGTCTTGCCTTCCGCGTAATCTGCGATAGCGTCAACCGTTTTCATACCCGACACAACGTAGCCGAATGCGGCGTATTCGCCGTCGAGGTGAGGAGCATCGGCATCACAGATGAAGAAGCCGGAGGATGCGGAGTTGGGATCGGTAGCTCTTGCCATCGAGATTACGCCGCGCTTGTGAAGAAGGGGATTGTCGTAGCCGTTGGATTTGAACTCTCCCTTGATGGTTGCCGCCTGTTTATCTGCGGGAAGATGCGAGTCATCGCCGCCCTGGATCATAAAGCCCTTGATGATTCTGTGGAAGTCAAGACCGTCATAGAAGCCTTTTTCAACGAGAGAAACGAAGTTCTGCGCGGTAATGGGAGCGACGGATTCGTCGATAAGAAGCACGATGGGGTGTATATATCCCTTGACCTTGATTTCTACGAAGGTGACGGAGTCCTCGTCATATTCGCGGTCCATATAGAACTCACAATAACCGGAAGGACCGAATGCCCATATGGAAAAAGCAACACATCCGCCCAAAATCGAAAGCACGACAAGCGAGATGATCATGCCGATCAGTATTTTCTTTTGACGCTCTTCTTTTTTGAGCTTTTCCTCGCGATATTTTTTCATCTGCGCCGCTATTAGGGCGTTCTGGTCGATTTTATTGTTCTTGTTTGCCATTATTATCTCCAAAAATTAGTTTTCAATGATTTTGATGTACTCGATGGTGGGCTGTGCTACGCCGGAGTTGAGGTTGCCGTTGCCGTCGGTCTTGCCTGTCGCGTAGGCTGCAATAGCATCGACGGTCTCCATACCCGAGATAACGTAGCCGAATGCGGCGTAATTACCGTCAAGATGAGTGGAATCGGCATCACAGATGAAGAACTGCGAGCTTGCCGAGTCGTATGCGTTTGCGCGAGCCATAGATATAGTTCCGCGCAGGTGCAGAATGTCGCTCGGGTGACCGTTGTTGGCGAACTCGCCCTTGATCGTGTTAACCGACACGGTGCTGGATGCGCCGCCCTGAATCATAAAGCCCTTGATAATTCTGTGGAAGGTAAGCCCGTTATAGAAGCCGTCCTCAACGAGAGAGAGGAAGTGCTCGACGGTGATGGGAGCGGTGGTCTTATCGAGAAGGATCACTACGGGTGTATCATAGCCCTGAACCTTCATTTCTACGGTATAGGTCTCGCGATTCTCGTTGTCACGAGTGTAGATATACTTGGATGCCGAGTCGTCGGCGAATATAGCGGCTACGGTGTTGAGAGCATCCTTTGCCAGAGCCTTCAGACCGCCGGGAAGTGCCGTGCCGTCTACCTCGGAGAGGCTAAGACCTATCATAGAAGATGCATTTGCCGCAAGACTCTCTGTCGTCTTGGGAAGAGCGCGTGCGCCGATGATCTCGCCGTTCTTGTTTACGAGTACGAGCAGAATAGCCAGACCGTCATCACTCTTGCCAACCATATGGAAGAGATAGTCCTCGCCGACCTTGTAGCTGTTTTTGATGGTTGCAGCGGCGAAGCCGATAGTTGTCTTCGTTGCTTCGTTGTCTGCACCGAGAATAGTGGCGATATCGTCAGTCGTGGGAGCAGTGATGTTAAGGTCGATCACAAGACCGATAGAGTCTCTTGCTATAGTTTTGAGACATTCGGAAATATCAGCCGCAGCGATAGTAGCGATGTCGAGTCCGATCATAGAGGGAAGCTGGAGTGCCAGGCTGTCTGCCGTCAGGGGAAGTGCCAGCGCATCAATGATCTGTCCATCCTTGTTCAAGTAGACGAGCAGAGTCGCGAGACCGTCATCGCTCTTGATAACCATATGGAAGAGGTAGTTATCACCGTTTGTGAAGGCACCCTTGATCGTGCTTGGAGCAGAGGTGAGCGTAAGCGTTTTTCCATTGTGGTCGACACCAAGAATAGTCTCGATGTTATCCTTTGTGGGAGAATGGATAGCTACGTCAGCCGAGAGAGCCTCGGTGACCATAGTCTTCAGGTCGGCCGAGATATCTGCCGCGCCGATAGCCGCGAGATCGAGTCCGGCGAGCTTTGTGAGCTCCGAGGCTACGCTGCTTTCGGTGGGCGAGAGGGCTTCTGTGCCTGTGATTTTGCCGTTGTTGTCTACGGCGACGAGGATGTTTGCGGTTTTGCCGTCGATTTTGTCGAACAGCTGGAAGAGATATTTGTTACCGCTGATGTATGCGCGGTATATCGACTTGTTCTCGGAGAGGATCTCGGATCTTATTAGAGTATTGTCCGTGCCGAGAAGGCTCGAGATCTCGGTCTCGGTGAGAGGCGGAGCATACACGTCGCTAACGAGAGAGTAGTCGATGTCCTGATCTACGGTTACAGATGTAATAATCGGGCGATAGTCGTCGTAGATAAGGCCTGTGTACCAGCTGGTGTTCTCGATACTCTTGTTAATAATATCATGGATCACCTTGTATCCACTTACAACGTAGCCGAAGGGCGCAAAGTATCCGTCATGCTCGGGAAGATTGCCGCTTGTGAAGAAGAACATCGAGCGCGCATCGTCGGGCGTCTCGGAATAGAGCATCACTATAGCGCCGCGCTTGATCTTAAGATCGTTCTCGATGCCGTTCTCGGCAAACTCGCCCTTTACGGTATCGGGAGCGGCCTCGCCGCCGTTAACGGTAGGATCGCCGCCGATGATTATAGCGGCATCATCGGTGATGTCACCCGCCGAGAAGAAGTCGAGACCGTTATAGAAGCCGGCTTTCGCAAGAGTGAGGAAGTTTGCAACCGTTCTGGGTGCGCTGGTCGCGTCGAGCAGGAGCTTGACGTCGCCGTAGTCCTTGATCGTCATCGTGACGTAGGCAATGTTTCTGCCGGTGACGTCGCGATCGGCGTAGTCGGCGGCATCGGGAATCTCGGGCTCATCCGGAGTTTCGGGCGTTTCGGGAGTCTCGGGCGTCGCATTGGATAACTCGTCTATAACGAGCGGCACGATTATAAGTGCGGCCGCGAGGGTGATAGCGATAATTAAAGCTATGAGGTAAGATTTCTTCATATACAATCCTTTTTGTAAAGTATAGTTTACATATTTTGCATTATGTAGAGCTCGATTGCGGTATATCCGCCGATTCCGCCGAATTTCGACGAGGTGTCGACACGCGAGAGCTCCGCGAGCATTGCCTCGCATCTTGCACGGCCGAGCTTCTTTGCCGATGCGGCGTAGAGCTTGAGCTTATATGCGTTCATCGACAGAGTCTTGGCAATATCCTCGAGGCTCATTCCGTCCTCGGTAAGCTCTGCTACATTGACGAGATCGCACAGTATTTTCGCCGTCATACCGATGATTATCGTCGGATCGACGCGGCGCGATTTCATATCGTCGAGTGCCGTGAGCGCGCCCTGCTTGTCCCGTGCCAGAACGGCGTTCGAGAAGGCAAAGGTGTCGCACTCTGTGGTTGCGGTCGCTATCAGCTCGACCTCGCAGGCGGAGAGCGCGACCGTGTTCGCCTTGGCGTAGGCAACGAGCTTGTCTATCTCGTTTTTGAGCTGCTGCATAGAGTGTCCCGAGCGGAATATCAGCGCCGAGGGCACGTCGGGGGCGAAGGTGACGCCTGCCGCCTCAAAGTGTCTTCTGATCCATTGTGCCAGCTGGGCATCGCTTGATCTGTCCAGTCGCAGAAATTCTATATACTTCTCAAATCTGGTGACGAATTTGCTCTTTTTCTTCGGCGTGCCGAGATCGACGCCGTCCTCGCCGACGAGGAGAGCTACCGTCGTGTAGCCGTACTCGGCTCTCGTCTCGAGAAGCATCTCGAGGTCGGATAGCTCCGACTCCTTCATAGAGGCAAGGTCGGGGTAGTGCCACTCGATCAGCTTGTAGTCTGCCATCATGGGCGGAGCCTTCACGGCATCAAGGATAGCCGCGAGCTTTACGTCATCGCCGTCGAAAACTATGTGATTGAAGGGGGCGAATGCCTCGTCGGTCACGATAGCCGAGCGAAGCTCGCCAAGGTAGTAGCGCTTCAGGTAGTCCTCCTCGCCAACAAAGGCGAAGGTGCCCGAGAGCTCGCCGCTTTTGATGCGGCTCTTGAACTCGTTTATATCCATCAGCTTATCTCGCAGGCGACGGTCATCTTGACCGATTTCTTCGCGCCGCCTATCTCCATATCGTAGAATATATCAAGCACGCCGCCAGACTCACCGATGCTGCCGCGTATCTTTTTCGTGTAGATCCGCATATCAAAGGTGTAGGGCGGTGCTCCGTAGACCGACGTATGTGCCACGCCTGCAGAGAAGAGAAGATCGCTCTCGATAGCGCCGTGACGGCAGACGCGCACGCGCTCGCCGAGGATCTCTATCTTCGTTTTGATCTGACCGCCCTCGCTCTCTTCACAGAAAGAGAGAACGGCGCCGCGGTCGCTCGCGGTGAGAGTACCGACAGCGGTGCTCTCGGCAACCTCGCGGTCATCAGAGGGGAGTCCTGTGTCGGAGAGATTGTCTATTATTGATTTTAAGGTGATTTTAGCGTTGTCGGTGTGCATAAGACTACCTCTCTTTTAAGATAAAAAGGCTGTCGCTATTGATTTGGGCGACAGCCGATGAAGTCGATAGATCAGAACTTGCGGTTCTTCATATTGTATTCCGAGCGGGGATTAACGAGCTCGCGCCAGTTAAGGCTGCCCGCCTCGAGTGCGGTAACCATAACCTCTGCAGATGCGATGTTGGTCGCAAGAGGAACGTTGTAAACGTCGCAAAGGCGAAGCAGATTCATCTCTGCCTCGGAAGGGATCTTTGCGGGATCGGTGCTTCTGAAGTAGAAGACAACGTCGATCTCGTTGAAGGATACTCTCGATGCGATCTGCTCGGTGCCGCCGGTGTGGCCGGAGAGATAGGTCTCTATCTTCAGTCCGGTAGCGTCGGAGATGTACTTGCCGGTAATGTGCGTTGCACACAGGTGGTGCTTAGCGAGAATACCGCAGTAAGCAATACAGAATTGCGCCATAAGTTCTTTTTTGTTGTCGTCAGCGATAATTGCAATTTCCATATGTCCTCCTCTGTCGCAAAAGCGACTTGCTCTAAATATTTAAACTAGTACGCGTAATTATAATAGTGTATAATATTATAGCACTATTTAGCGGTTTTGTCAATCACCGCAGGGATATTTTTTTATTTTGAGAGAAATTGTAAAAATGACATAAAAATTTCAAAAAAGCATTGTAAAACGTAGGAAATTGTAGTATAATAACGAAAGGACAAGCCGACGTAGGCAAAATCCTATCAAAAAGCTTTTAATTTTCATAAGATACATACAGCGAGAAAGGCACAGAAATGAAAAAATTCAGAAGAATAGGCGTTCTTACTTCGGGTGGCGATGCTCCCGGAATGAATGCGGCTATCAGAGCCGTTACTCGTGCCGCGATCAATAGCGGAGTGCAGGTAATGGGTATATACAGAGGATATTCGGGACTTATCGACGGCGACATTAAGGAGCTTTCGCTCCGCGACGTGTCCAATATCATCAACAAGGGCGGTACAATGCTTTATTCCGACCGTTGCCCCGAGTTCCAGACCGAGGAGGGTATGGCAAAGGCCGTTGAGACCTGCCGACGCCTTGAGATCGACGGTATCGTAGCTATCGGCGGCGACGGAACATTCCGCGGCGCGACCGACCTTACCGCTCACGGCGTTCCCTGCGTCGGAATCCCCGGCACTATCGACAACGATATTGCATCCACCGACAACACCATCGGCTTCTATACCGCGATGAACACCGTTATCGAGCTTGTCGACAGACTCCGCGACACCTGCGAGTCTCACGCGAGATGTAACGTCGTCGAGGTTATGGGCAGAGGTGCAGGCGACATCGCGCTTAACACCGCTATCGCATCGGGCGCAAGTGCCGTTGTTATCCCCGAGGTTGCTCATAACGATGACGATATCTGTGCAAAGATAAACGCATCGAGAAAGGCCGGAAAGAGAAACCTCATCGTTATAGTTTCCGAGGGCGTTGGCTCGGAGTACGCTCCTGCTCTCGCAAAGAAGATCGAGGAGAAGACCGGCGTCGAGACCAAGTTCGCGAGATTCGCGCACATCGTCAGAGGCGGTAACCCCACTATCAAGGATAGAGTTATGGCGTCCCAGATGGGCGTTGCGGCGGTTATGGAGCTCCTCAAGGGCAACTCCAATCTCGTTATCTGCGAGAAGGACGGACAGATCGTTGCACGCGATATCAACTACGCGCTCAAGCTTGACAGAATGTACAAGGGCAAGCTGAAGGACGGCGACCTTGATTGCTTCGATGAGGCAACTATTCAGGAGATGAAGAACGAGATCTACGCAAAGCGCGCGGCTATCAAGGTTCTCCACGACATATCGAACAAAATCAACCTGTAATAAAAAAGGAAGCGACACGGTCGCTTCCTTTTTCGTTTATCTTACCATTTTCAGAACGCGGAGCTTGTACACCGCGCGAGGATCGCGGAACTTGAGCTTGTAGGCCTCCTCGTAGAGAGAGAAGGCATAGTCCTTGTTGACGGGAACTCCCACGCCGAACTCGTGCAGACATCCGAGCGTGTAGATCGCCTTGGGATTGCCGAGCGATATGCACTTATCGAGATAGCTCTTTGCCGCGTCGAACCTTCTTCTGTAGAGCAGACCCATAGCGGTGGAGAAGCTCTTTTCGGAAAGGCGCGCGTTTCTGTTTGCGATCAGACGGTCGATCTCGCGCTTGGCGGTAGTGTAGCCTGCGTCAAGAGCGTCGGTCAGATACTGTATCGCCTTCTTATAGTTGAACGCGGTGCCGATGCCGTAGGCGTAGCAACGACCGACCTCGTACGCGGCGTTCTTGTCACCTGCCTCAAGGGCGGTGTTGTACCAGAGGAATGCACGCTGTCTGTCCTTTTTCGTGCCCTTGCCGACCTCATAGAGATGTGCTAGCAGCTTCATCGCGGGAATGTATCCCATAGCCGTGGATACAGCGCAGTTGCGGAAGCACTGTGCAGGGTCGAGATACTCGGCCTCCTTGGCGTACTTAAAGAATCTCTCGCGCTTTGCCCCAAGCTCCTCGGCCTTTTTCTGTGCCGATTCAACGCCGGCCTTGGCGGCCTTGTCATAGAGCTCGAATGCGTGAGCGAGGTCTCTTGCAATCATCTTACCCTCATAGAAGATGTCGCCCATGGTTTCGTATGCCAGGGCGATTCCGTGCTCCGCCGCCAGGCGATAGTTGGAGAGCGCGCGGGACACGTCGACCTCAAAGCTCTTGCCGGTGGTGAAGAGGTCGCCGAGGTAGTAGTAGGCGTTGGCGTTGCCCTGTGCCGCGGCACGCTCGAGGTATCTTACAGCGATAACGAGGTTCTTCTCGCATCCTACACCCTCGGCGTGAAGCATGCCGAGAACGGTGAGTGCGGCGGTGTCGCCGCGCTTTGCGAGGATCTCGTTGAGCTTGAGATATGCGGTGGGATAGTTGCACTTTTGTGCATCGCGTCCGAGCGCACGAATGAAGTCGTCATAGCACTCAAATTCGACACGGGGTGGCTCCTTTGCCTCCACGGAGCGCAGTTTATATGCGAGCTTTATAGCATGGAAGGGGGGTAGAACGAGCTTGTCGAGATACCATCTGGCATGGGCCTCGGAGGCCTCTGTGCCGATACCGCTGTAATATCTCTTCGCCATCGTAACTATGGCATCGGTGTTGCCGCTCTCTGCTGCGAGCGAATAATAGTAGCTCGCACGCGCCTGGTCATCCTCTGCGGCAAATCGTTCTGCCACCTCGGCATAGGCGTCCTCGCATCCGAGTACCGCCGAGAACACGAGCCAGAATCTCGCGGCAACGTCGCTTGTGCGAGATGCAAGTCTCGAGTAGCGATATGCGGAGGAGGCGTCGTTCTGCTCTGCAGCGAGAAGGAAATACTTCATCGCGCGGTCGAGATCGCGGTTTAGCACCTCGCCGTTCTCGAGAAGAGCGCCGAGCTCTCTTTGTGCCTGCACGTCGCCGAAATCTGCGAGGATGACGTAGTTCTCTATGGCCGTTTCAAACTCGCGCGAGGCGAGGGCTTTTTTTATTTTTTCCGTGCGCGCCGCGATATCCTCGCGGGACAGCTGAATCTTCTTTTTACAGCGCGGGCAGGTGGTGCTTTCATACTTACCACGCCAGCCGCACATCTGGCACACGATCATTTGTTGCTCCTATCTGATTTTCGGATATAATATTACAGTAATATTTTACACTATAATATAGATTTTGTCAACCGAATAAATAATTTTTCAAAAAAAGGTAAACATAAATTCATAACCGTAGAACGCGCAGGTCAGGACTCGACAAAAAGCGACGCGGTGATAGTTCGAGGAGGAGATATGTTTTTGAAAAAACCCGAAAAAAGAAGGCTCAGTCCCTGGTGCGTTATAATGGTAGGAGGCCTTGCCACCGTGGGCGCGATCAGCATCGTTAGCGCTTGCAAGGATAGCATCAAGGGCAAGATGCAGAGCATCGCGGCAATGTTTGGGAAGAAGGACAAGTGCCGACACGACGGCATAGTATGCGACGAGTAGTATAGCCGAAGAGAGTCGAACGCATACGCCCTGCAGCGAGCAATTTTTGCGTCTTTCGCCAAATCTCGTCTTGCAAGATCGGCATCTTGCTTCAACTCGCTTTGACTAAATCCATCAAAAATTTCAACGCCAGAGGGTGCTTTGCAGTTTTGAGTGAACAAATATTTTGCAGATGCAAAGAGAAAATGCGCAGTAATATAAGATATTGCAAGCATTTTATCTGCCGCAGATGCGGATATTTGTCACACAAAACCGTATGAGTTCGGCTCTCTTCGGCTATAGCAAAAAGCAAAATTCGGCATAAACTATAGGTGTGGCGGTGTATGGGCATAGCGAGTGAATTTGTGCCCTCTCACCGCCCTCACAACAACTATCGGAGTAAACCATGAAAACTGTAATCTTCGGAACAGGCGAGAGGCTTACCGAGTGCGCAAGAGTGCTGGGATGCGAGCCCTCGCTTTCGAAATATTCCGAGCTTGTTATATTGCCGATCCCGACTACGAAGGACGGCACACATCTGACGGGTAGCGATACGACGCTCCGCGAGCTTGCCGCCACAGTAGGCGAGGGGAGCTTCGTCCTCGGGTATGGCATTCCGCGCGCGATCATCGAGACTATGGAGGATAGAGGCGCCGTCGTCTGCGATGCTCTTGGCGACGAGATCTTCCTGCGGAGGAATGCCGAGCTTACCGCACTCGGCACGGTTGGTGTCATACTTACCTCGGGCAGACTCTCGGTCGGGGATATGAAAATAGGCGTTCTCGGCTACGGCAGGATCGGCAGTCAGCTTATGCGGATATTGCTCTTCCTCGGAGCGAAAGTGAAGGTCTACACCCGTCAAAACTCAACACGGGTCGAGCTTTCGGGCTACGGAATCGATGCAGAGCTCAGCTCGGAGGGCAATTATGACGGTCTTGACTTCCTCATAAATACCGCGCCGCACCGCATACTCACGGAGGATACGCTTCGCCGCATCGGAGAGGGCGGTCGCGTGATAGATCTCGCCTCGGGCGACAACTTCCCCGAGGGCGCAGGTGTAACCAAGCTCGGCGGAATCCCCGGCATTATGTATCCCGTGAGCGCAGGCCGCATCTACGCCGCCGCGGCGATTCGCTACGAGGGAGGTGACGCCTCGTGATCGGATATGCTATGTGCGGCTCGTTCTGCACCCTCTCGCGCTCGCTTGAGGTTATGCGCTCGCTCGTTGCGACGGGACTCGAGGTTCTGCCGATAATGAGCCCGATCGTCTATAGCACAGACTCGCGCTTTACCGTCGCAGATACCTTTCGCGAGCAGGTGCGCGCCGTTTGTGGCAGGGATATCGTCCACACGGTAGATGCGGCAGAGCCGCTCGGTCCGCGCACTCCGCTCGAGGCGCTCGTTATTGCGCCCTGCACGGGAAATACGATGGCGAAGATAGCGAACGGAATCACCGACACCTCGGTAACCATGGCGGCAAAGGCGCATCTGCGGTGCGACAGACCGCTTCTGATCGCTCTTGCATCCAACGATGCAATGTCGCAGAATCTGCCGAACCTGTCGCGGCTTCTCGAGCGCAAGGGAGTGTATTTCGTGCCTATGAGACAGGACGATCCCGTTCATAAGCCGCACTCTCTGGTCGCGGATTTTTCGCTTGTAGGCGAGTGCCTCACCGCTGCCCTCGCAGGCGAGCAGAGAAGGCCCTTGTTCCTCTAAAAATAAATGGAGCGAGTGCATCTGCTCGCTTCATTTTCTTTTGTATTTTGTTTTCATAAATCTGTTGACAAATTTTCAAAAGCGGACTATAATCTTTAGTAGTCGTATTCACAAAAGGAAGTGGTTTTTTGGTTCAACTGAAAAAGGACTTTACAGAGGGCAGGATCGTCACTCCGATGATGCTTTTCACTCTGCCTCTGATACTGTCGGGTGTTTTACAGCAGCTTTACAGCGTTGCTGATAACATAATAGTCGGCAAATTCTCGGGCGATCCGCTCGCGCTTGCCGCGGTAGGCACTACGGGCTCGGTGACGAGTCTTTTCCTTAATTTCATAATAGGTATCTCGGCAGGCAGCAGCATCCTCGCGGCGCAGTTCCTCGGTGCGAAGGACGATCGCGGTGTCGAGCGCACGGTACATACGGCAATGTCGGTGTCCGTCATTATGGGTATACTTTTCGGAGCACTCGGATTCCTCTTCTCGGAGCAGATACTGATATGGATCGACACGCCGACCGAGCTCGTCAGTCGCGCGACGCTCTATATGCGTATAATCTTCCTCGGCGCGCCTGCGATGTCGATATACAATTTCTCCGCGGCAATACTGCGCGCGGCAGGCGACTCGAAGACCTCGATGTACGCACTCTCGGCATCGGGAATCATCAACGTTATATTAAACGTCTTCTTCGTTCTGGTATGTCATCTTACCGTGGACGGCGTAGCCTACGCTACCATAATTTCGCAGTATCTGTCTGCGATAGTCACCGTCTACGTGCTCATAAAGCGTAAAAACGAGGTCTACGGACTCAACGTCAGACGTCTTCGCCTCGATCTGCCGATATTCTTGCGAATGCTCAGGCTTGGCGTGCCTGCAGGAATGCAGTCGAGTCTCTTCAGTCTTTCCAACATCGCCGTTACCGCGGCGGTAAACCAGCTCAGCACGGCAGAGATCTCGGCGAGAGCTATCTTCTTAAACCTCATTAACGTACCCAATGCCGCGAGTTCGGCGTTTACCACCGCCGCTATGACCTTTGCAGGTCAGAATTTCGGCGCGAAAAAGCCGAAGAGGATCACCGCATCCTGCATCTGTGCCGCGGTGCAGAGCCTTGTGCTCGTTTTCGCGGTCTCTATGACGATATTCCTGCTCATTGAGCCGGTCGCCTCGCTCTATATTGCCGATGACGACCCCGCGAGAGCCGAGATCATCGAGGTCATCAGACAGACCTGCGCTCTGATCTTGCCTCTTTACGCTCTCAGCGGAGGTATGAACGCCCTTGCAGGCTCTCTGCGCGGTATGGGCGTCTCCATCACCAATATGGTGGTCTCTCTTATCGGCGTGTGTGGATTCAGAATTCTCTGGGTTATCACCGCCTTTAACGTTCCGGCTCTTCACAATTTGCCGGGCGTGTATCTTGCGTGGCCTATCTCATGGATGATAGTTATAGTCGCGCTTCTCGGTATCTTTATCTACCACGTTTCGAAATTGAAAAAGAAGTTAGAAAACGAGGCAAAATGTAAATAATTATTGACATTTTATACAATTTGGCCGTCTGCTTGCCGCGGACGGCCTTTGCTTTGCTCTTTTTTCGTTGCAAAAAGCGGCGGATTCCGAGCTTATTTTTGTGCTATTTTTTAGATCGCTCCCTATTGACTTTTCTAATCGCGCGTGATATAATATATCGAAAATAAATCTTTTAAGTCGGTACAGAGATGCCGACAAGGTTTTCATAGTCACAGTCCTTTCCGCGCGTTTTGGGAGGGGCAGGCTTTTTGCGGAATCTTGTCGGGTGAAATCGGACGGGGTTCTTATTTTATTTTTGTGCCGAGGCTTTTGGGAGGAATTATGAAGACCTTATTCCGCGGTGCACTCGTTTATGACAACGGCATAATGAAGAAGCAGGACGTAGTCTTTGACGGCGTCTGCCTTTCCGCTTTTGACGGTGACTTTGCTTCCTTTTCTCCCCGTGCTATTTTTGATAATATTGCTATTTTTCCCGGTTTCTGTGATGTTCACGTTCATTTCAGAGAGCCGGGATTTTCTTATAAGGAGACGATGGAGTCGGGCTCGTCGGCGGCCGCACACGGCGGATATACCGCGGTTCTGACTATGCCGAACCTGAAGCCCTCGCCCGATTCGATCGAGGGAGTCGAGGAGCAGCTCGCCGCCATCAGACGCGGCGCGTCCATCGCGGTTATCCCCTACGGCACGATAACCAAGGGCTCGCTCGGCGATGAGCTATCGGATATGGAGGCTATCGCACCAAAGGTCGCGGCCTTCTCCGATGACGGCCGCGGAGTGCAGAGCGAGGAGATGATGCTCGCCGCTATGCAGAAGGCAAAATCTCTCGGCAAAATGATAGTCGCGCACTGCGAGGACAATTCGCTCCTGCGCGGCGGCTATATACACGACGGCGAGTACGCGCGAGCGCACGGACACCGCGGAATCTGCTCCGAGAGCGAGTGGGGCCCCATCGCACGCGACGTCGAGCTTCTTAAAAAGTCGGGTGCGGCCTACCACGTCTGCCACGTATCCACGAAGGAGAGCGTCGAGATAATCAGACGCGCAAAGGCAGAGGGCGTCGATATCACCTGCGAGACCGCACCTCACTATCTCACCCTCGATGACTCGCGTCTTGAGGAGGACGGCAGATTCAAGATGAATCCTCCGCTTCGTGCGAGAGAGGACAGAGAGGCACTCGTTGCAGGACTTCTCGACGGAACGGTGGATATGATCGCCACCGACCACGCGCCTCATAGCTATGAGGAGAAATCGCGCGGACTTCCCGGCAGTATGATGGGTGTTGTCGGACTTGAGACGGCGTTCCCCGTGATCTACACCGAGCTTGTGAAGACGGGAGTTATAACTCTCGAGCAGGCGGTCGAGCTTCTCTCGACGAGGCCCAGAGCGCGCTTCGGCATCACCTCGGACGTCGGATTTACGGTGTTCGATCTCGGCTGTGAGTACACCGTCGACCCCGAGAAATTCCTCTCCAAGGGTAGAAGCACGCCGTACAAGGGCGCGCGAGTGTTCGGTAAATGTCTTGCCACGGTTTATTCGGGCAGAGCGGTTTACCTTGACGAAGATTTGATAAAAATATGATATAGAGTGCTATAGGAGGACAAAAGAATGGCAAAGAGAACAGACATCAAAAGAATAATGATCATTGGCTCGGGCCCCATCGTTATCGGTCAGGCGGCAGAGTTCGATTACGCAGGCACACAGGCGTGTCTTGCGCTCAAGGAGGAGGGCTACGAGGTAATTCTCGTCAACTCCAACCCTGCGACCATTATGACCGACACCACCATCGCGGACAAGGTCTATATGGAGCCGCTTACCCTTGATTACATCGCAAAGATCATAAGATACGAGCGCCCCGACGCCATTGTCCCCGGCATCGGCGGTCAGACCGGACTTAACCTCGCTATGCAGCTTGAGAAGAAGGGCATTCTCAAGGAGTGTCACACCGAGCTTCTCGGCACATCCTCCGAGTCCATCGAGAGGGCAGAGGACCGCGAGCTCTTCAAGGAGCTTTGCCAGTCTATCGGCGAGCCCACCATTCCCTCCGAGATCACCTATAATCTTGAGGAGGCAAAGGCTGCGGCACAGAGAATCGGCTATCCCGTAGTTCTTCGTCCTGCCTTCACCCTCGGCGGTACGGGCGGCGGCTTTGCCAACAACGAGGCAGAGCTTATCGAGGTAGGTCTCAACGCCTTCAAGCTCTCTCCCGTACATCAGGTTCTTATCGAGAAGAGCGTTAAGGGCTACAAGGAGATCGAGTTCGAGGTTATGCGTGACTCCTCCGATCACGCTATCACCATCTGCGGTATGGAGAACATCGATCCCGTCGGCGTTCACACCGGCGACTCCCTCGTCGTAGCACCTATTATGACTCTCTCCGAGCACGACAGAAAGATGCTCAACGATTCTGCTATCAAGATCATCCGCGAGCTCAAGATAGAGGGCGGCTGTAACGTTCAGTTCGCGCTCAATCCCAACTCCTCCGAGTACTATCTCATCGAGGTAAACCCCAGAGTTTCGCGCTCCTCGGCACTCGCATCTAAGGCATCGGGCTACCCAATCGCGAGAGTTACCGCAAAGATCGCGGTAGGTATGCTTCTTGAGGATATCAAGATCGCCAACACCAACGCGGCATTCGAGCCCCAGCTTGATTACGTTATCGCAAAGCTCCCGAGATTCCCCTTCGATAAGTTCACCGCGGCGTCCAACCAGCTCGGCACGCAGATGAAGGCGACCGGCGAGGTCATGGGCATCGGCTCGAACCTCGAGGAGTGTCTGCTCAAGGGCATCAGATCTCTTGAGACCGGCGTTATCCACGTTTATCATCAGAAATTCGACGCAATGACCGACGATGCGCTTCGCGCATACATCGCCGAGTTCCGTGACGACAATATCTTCGCTATCGGCGAGCTCCTTCGCCGCGGCGAGTCGGTCGAGTCGCTCTACGGCATCACAAAGATCACGCCCTTCTTCCTCGAGGCGATAAAGAACATCATCGAGATGGAGAAGAAGATCAAGGACGCTAAGTTCGACCTTGAGACTCTCAAGGCGGCAAAGAAGATGGGCTTCTGTGATAAGTTTGTAGCAAAGCTTTGGGGCACGTCGGAGCTTGACGTATTCAAGTTCAGAAAAGAGAACAATCTCTTCCCCGTATTCAGAATGGTAGATACCTGCCACACCGGCGCGTATATTCCTTACTTCTATTCCTCCTACACGGGAGAGAACACCTCTATTCTCACAGATAAGAAGAAAATCGTGGTTCTCGGCGCAGGTCCTATCCGTATCGGACAGGGCGTAGAGTTCGATTACTCCACCGTTCACGCCGTTTCCACCATCAAGAAGTCGGGCTATGAGGCTATCATCATCAACAATAATCCCGAGACGGTCTCCACCGACTACACCACCGCGGACAAGCTCTATTTCGAGCCTCTCACTCCCGAGGACGTTATGAATATCATTGAATTCGAGCGTCCCGAGGGCGTTGTTGCATCGCTCGGCGGTCAGACGGCTATCAACCTTGCACAGCCTCTCCACGATCTCGGCGTTAAGATCATCGGCACGGACTGCGAGGCGATCGACAGAGCCGAGAACAGAGATGCCTTCGAGAAGCTCCTCAAGGAGCTCGGCATTCCTCAGCCTGCAGGCAGAGCCGTTACCAAGATCGAGGACGGCGTTGCGGCGGCGGCACAGGTCGGCTATCCCGTTCTTGTTCGTCCCTCCTTCGTTCTTGGCGGACGCGCAATGCAGATCGTTGCCAACGAGGAGCAGCTCCGCCACTATCTCAAGACCGCCGTTGAGATCGACGAGGACAAGCCCGTTCTTGTTGATAAGTACATCAGCGGTAAGGAGGTCGAGGTCGACGCTATCTGCGACGGTAACGACGTGTTCGTGCCCGGCATTATGGAGCTCGTTGAGAGAACAGGTATCCACTCGGGCGACTCTATCTCGGTTTATCCCACCTTCTCGATCTCCGATAAGGTCAAGGGAACTATTCTTCAGTACGCGAAGAAGCTCGGTCTCGGCATTGGCATAGTTGGTCTTTATAACATTCAGTTCATCGTTGACGAGCACGACGAGGTCTATATCATCGAGGTAAACCCGAGATCCTCGAGAACCGTACCCTTCCTCTCCAAGTCCACCGGCTACTCGCTCGCTGACATCGCGACCGAGTGCATCCTCGGTAAGTCGCTCAAGGAGCAGGGCATCTTCTCGCTCTATCCCGAGGAGAAGAAGAGATGGTACGTTAAGGTTCCTGTGTTCTCCTTCAATAAGCTTCGCGGTCTTGACGCATATCTCTCCCCCGAGATGAAGTCCACGGGCGAGGCTATCGGCTACGATAACACCTTCTACCGCGCGCTTTACAAAGCTCTTCAGGCATCGGGAATGCACCTGCAGAACTACGGTACTGTGTTTGCCACCATCGCAGACTGCGACAAGGAGGAGGCACTTCCTCTTATCCGCCGCTTCTATAACCTCGGCTTCAACATCGAGGCGACCAAGGGAACTGCACAGTTCCTCAAGGATAACGGCATCCGCACTCACGTTCTCAAGAAGATCTCGGACAACTCCGAGGAGATCGCAGAGTCGCTCCGACAGGGACATATCGCTTACGTTATCAACACGAGCGATCCCTCCTCCTCTGGCGTTATCCGCGACGGCTTTGAGATCAGAAAGTACGCGACCGAGAACAACGTAACCGTGTTCACCTCTCTCGATACCGTGCGCGTTCTTCTCGACGTGCTTGAGGATATCACTATCACGATTTCCACAATCGACGCTTAAAAAGCGCGAAAATGTAAACTAAAGCTTACAAAAAGGAGTTAAAATGAAGGATTCCTTATTTGAAATAGTATCAAACAGACAGATTGCAAAGAACACCTACGAGATGGTTATCTCGGGCGATATCTCGCACATAACCGCTCCCGGTCAGTTCGTCAATCTCAAGCTCGACGGCTTCTATCTCCGCCGTCCCATCTCGGTCTGTGACGCTGTTGGCGCAAGACTCACTCTCATCTACAAGGTCGTCGGCGAGGGAACAGAGAAGATGGCAGGAATGCAGAGAGGTGAGAAGATCCTCACCCTCACCGGCCTCGGCAACGGCTACGACACCTCGGTGTCGGGCGATCGCCCTCTCCTTATCGGCGGCGGCGCAGGCGTGCCTCCAATGTATATGCTCTGCAAGAAGCTCATCAGAGAAGGCAAGCATCCTACCGTCATTCTCGGCTTCGGCTCGAAGGATGAGGTCTTCTACGAGGAGGAGTTCCGCGTTCTCGGCGCAGACGTGCTCGTCACTACCGTTGACGGCTCCTACGGCATCAAGGGCTTCGTAACCGATGCCTTCGCGGGCCTCGATTACAGCTACTTCTACACCTGCGGTCCCGAGCCTATGCTGAAGGCGATCTACGATAAGTCCGAGACCTCGGGCCAGTTCTCCTTCGAGGAGAGAATGGGTTGTGGCTTCGGCGCTTGTATGGGCTGCTCCTGCAAGACGAAATACGGCAACAAGCGCATCTGCCGCGACGGCCCCGTGCTTGTAAAGGAGGAGATAATATGGTAAACACCAAGGTAAATCTTAACGGAATAATTCTCGATAACCCCATAATCCCTGCCAGCGGAACGTACGGCTTCGGCTATGAGTTCGCAGAGCTTTACGACATCAACGTCCTCGGCACGCTCTCCTTCAAGGGCACGACTCTCGAGCCGAGATTCGGTAACGCAACTCCCAGAATCGCAGAGTGTCCCGAGGGAATGCTCAACGCCGTCGGTCTTCAGAATCCCGGTGTTGACGCGGTAATAGCGCACGAGCTTCCGAAGCTCCGCGAGGTGTTCCATAAGCCCGTGATGGCAAACGTGTCGGGATTCTCTGAGCACGAGTACGTCGAAACGGTGAGAAAACTTGACACGGTAGCCGACATCGGCTGGTTTGAGGTCAATATTTCCTGTCCCAATGTTCACGGAGGAGGAATGAGCTTCGGTACTTCTCCCGAGGCGGCAGGTGAGATCACTCGCGCCGTCAGACGTGTCACCAAGAAGCCTCTTATCATCAAGCTCTCGCCCAACATCACCGACATCTGCTCTATCGCAAAGGCGTGTGAGGCAGAGGGCGCAGACGGCATCAGCCTTATCAACACTCTTCTCGGAATGAGGATAGATATGAAGAAGCGCGCACCCCTTCTTGCCAACAAGACCGGCGGCTTCTCGGGCCCTGCCATTAAGCCTGTCGCAATCAGAATGGTCTATCAGGTCTACGACGCGGTGAAGATTCCCATCGTAGGTATGGGCGGTGTTTCCACCGCAGAGGACGTCATCGAGTTCATGATGGCAGGCGCTACCGCCGTTGAGGTAGGCGCGGCAAACCTCGTTAACCCCTATGCCTGCCGCGATATCATCGCCGATCTCCCTCGCGTGATGGAAAAATATCGCATCGATAGCCTCTCCGACATCATCGGCGCGGCGCACTAATTGTAAAATACAAAAAGTAATCGGCAGAGGCTTCAAGTCCTCTGCCGATTTGAGTTATAAAAGTGCTTGTGGTGTGTTTATTTCTCGTCCGAAATCCCTATAAAATAGTCGGCACTCACGCCGTAGAAGCGACAGAGCTTGATCAGATCGTCGATTTTTAGCTCGGCGCGCCCATCCTCTATATGACTGTAGCCCTGCTGTGACTTGTTTATGACCGCGCCGACCTCTTTTTGCGTCAGGTCGCCGTCCTCGCGCAGATTTCTCATTCTTATGCGATAATTCATCTGTTGACTCCTTACATCTTCTAAAAGTATGTAAAAAGTGTAGCATACTCATAAATTGAGTATTGACAATTACTCAAAGATTGAGTATAATATAGTCATAGCAATCAAAACTCGGCGTTTTTGTTCGAAGTTTTGGTTGTCGACATTTTCATTTTATGGAGGTAACTATGTTTTGCTCGAAATGTGGAAAAGAAATCAATGAAGAGGCTGTGGTTTGCGTTCATTGCGGATGTGCCGTTGAAAACAAAAAGGTTTCTACGGTAGCCGCAGATGCACCTAATACGGGATGGGCTGTTTTGGGATTCTTCATTCCTTTGGTAGGTCTTATTCTCTATTTAGTTAATAAGGATACTTATCCTCTTAAGGCAAAGTCCGCAGGAAAGGGTGCGCTCATCGGCTTCTGCGTAAGCATTGCATTCTCGATCATCTACGGAGCGATTATGGGATCGGTCATTGGATCCATGCTCTATTGATAGTAAGTATCGAGGGATAGTTTTAAGAAAACAAAATTGTATAAAATTAGAGAGCCGCAAAAACGGCTCGCTTTTGTGTTGTTTATAAATAATAGTTTACATTACTCCTCAAACATAGGCGTGGAGAGGTATCTGTCGCCGGCGTCGGGAAGGAGAACAACGATAGTTTTGCCTGCGTTCTCGGGACGGCGGGCGAGGAGCATTGCCGCGTGGAGAGCCGCGCCGGAGGATATGCCGACGAGGATGCCGCAACGCTTGCCGATGAGTCTGCCTGCGGAGTAGGCCTCATCTGTGGTGACGGTGATCACCTCGTCGATGATCTCGGTGTTCAGCACAGAGGGAACGAATCCTGCGCCGATGCCCTGCAGGCCGTGCGCGCCGGGCTCGCCGCCCGAGAGTATCGCCGAGTCGGCAGGCTCGACGCCTACGATCTTGATGTTCGGGTTCTTCGACTTGAGATACTCGCCGATGCCGGTGATCGTGCCTCCCGTGCCGACTCCCGCGACGAAGATATCCACCTTGCCGTCGGTGTCCTCAAAGATCTCGGGGCCGGTGGTGAGTCTGTGCGCATCGGGATTGGCAGGATTGTCGAACTGACCGGGGATGAAGCTACCGGGAAGCTCGCGCGCAAGCTCCTCGGCCTTGGCAATCGCGCCCTTCATGCCGAGCGCGCCATCGGTGAGCACAAGTTCCGCGCCGTAGGCACGCATCAGCTGACGGCGCTCCTTCGACATCGTGTCGGGCATAACGATGATCGTTTTATATCCGCGCGCGGCCGCCACAGAGGCGAGTCCGATGCCGGTGTTGCCCGAGGTGGGCTCGATTATGACCGAGTGGGGCTTGAGTAGGCCCTTTGCCTCGGCGTCGTCGAGCATCGCCTTTGCCACTCTGTCCTTGACCGAGCCTGCGGGATTGAAATATTCGAGCTTTGCAAGGAGTCTTGCCGAGGTGGCGAGCTCCTTTTCTATATTTTTGAGCTCAAGAAGCGGCGTTCTGCCGATGAGCTCCTCTGCTGTGGTGTATATTTTTGCCATAGCGATTTCCTTTCGGTTTTGCGGGGTAAAACGAGAGCCAAGCGACAGAGCTGCCGCTTGGCAATAGATCATACCTTGTCAGCCTTCTGGTCGCAGTAGATGCAGCATCCGTTCTTGAAGAGAAGCTTGATTCCGCGCTCGGTGCGGCTGATACAATGGGGATTGTTGCAGACGAGGCTCGCATCGGGAGCAGCGTCACCGCCGCGGCGATCGTCGATGCCCTTGGTCCCCAGAAGCATAAGAATGAGCGCCATTCTGATGTATCTGCCGCCCTCCGCCTGCTCAAAGTAAGCGGCTCTCGGGTCATCGTCAACGTCAACGGCGATCTCGGTTACACGGGGAAGGGGATGGAGAATGCAGAGGCTCTCCTTTGCAGAAACAAGATTCGCGGCGCGAAGCTCGTAGCAGTCCTTGAGGCGCTCGTACTCGTCACGGTCGGCGAATCTCTCGGCCTGGATTCTCGTCATATAGAGGATGTCAAGCTCGGGGATAGCCTCCTCGAGTGAGGTCACCTCGCGGTACTCGCATCCGCACTTGTCGAGGAAGTCTGCCTTCACGTAGTCGGGGAGCTTCAGCTCCTCGGGCGAGATGAGCACGAACTTAACGTTCGCATAGCGAGTCATCGCGCTGATGAGCGAGTGCACGGTTCTGCCGTACTTGAGGTCGCCGCAGATACCTACGGTGAGTCCCTCGAATCTGCCGCATCTGCGCTTGATGGTGAGAAGGTCGGTGAGAGTCTGCGTGGGATGATAGTGTCCGCCGTCGCCTGCGTTGATGACGGGAACGTTCGACACGGTGGATGCAACGATAGGTGCGCCCTCCTTGGGATGACGCATCGCGATGATGTCGGTGTAGCCCGATACCATACGGATGGTGTCGGAGAGAGTCTCGCCCTTTGTGACGGAGGAGCTTCCTGCCGAGTCAAAGCCGAGAACGTTGCCGCCGAGGCTCATCATAGCAGACGTGAAGCTAAGACGAGTTCTGGTCGAGGGCTCGAAGAATAGGGTAGCGAGGATCTTGCCTCGCGCCGCCTCCGCGTACTTTTCGGGTTTGTCTATGATGTCGAGGGCGACCGAGACGAGCTCGTCTATCTCCTCGGTGGTAAAGTCAAGAATATCAACAAGATTTCTCATTTATATCTCCAGTGGTGGATTTTGTAAAGTTTTGTTTACAAATCTTATGCCTTTGCGCCGTAAACCTCAAGATACTTCTTGATGCGGTCTACGTTCTCGCGGTTTTCGGGATTCTCCTCGAGGTACTCGATGATGTCGTAGACGTCAACGATAGAGTAAACGGGGAAGCCGAACTGCTCCTCGATCTCAACCATAGCACCTTTTTCACCCTGACCCTTTTCCTTGCGGTCAACCATGATGAAGGTTGCGGCAACCTTTGTGCCCTCGAGGTGAGAGAGGATCTCCATGGACTCGCGGATCGCAGTGCCTGCGGTGATAACGTCCTCGATGATTACGATCTCCTCGCCGGGAGTGGGAACGTATCCTACGAAAACGCCGCCCTCGCCGTGATCCTTAACCTCTTTTCTGTTGAAGAAGAAGGGAACGTTGAGACCCTTCTTGGAGAGTGCGACCGCCGCGGAAACCGAGAGCGAGATGCCCTTGTATGCAGGGCCGTAGAGAACCGACTTCTTCTCGCCGAGACGCTCGAGGTATGCCTTCGCATAGAACTCACCGAGAGTGGCGATGTCAGAGCCGGTCTTAATCATACCTGCATTGATGAAGTAGGGGATCTTACGTCCCGACTTTGCGGTGAAGTCACCGAACTTGAGAACGCCGGCGTTCTCAAGGAACTGTATAAATTCTCTCTTGTAGCTTTCCATTTTTATATCTCCTTAAAACCTTAAAACTTAACACGGGTACACCCTTTTGACGCTAAAACTCGCAACGGGTGCGTTTTTTTATGATTTATTTCATATGGGATGGTAGATTTAGCCTAGCTTTTCCGCCACACGGCGTATTACGCCCTCGATTATATCTGCAGTGAAGGCAATACCCTCTGCCGAGAGGTGAACTCTGTCGTCGGACACGTACTTGTCGACGTCAGGGAGCATCGCAGAATAGAGATCGTTGATAACGACGCCCATCTCATGAAGCTTTGGCACTATCGCGGCGTTATACTCCTCGATGATCTTGTTGCCGTCGGAGGAGCCGCCGTATCTCACGGGAGTGATGGTCGCAAAGATAACGACCTTCGCTCGCGCCTTGAGCAGTCTTGCTATGCGGAGCATATTTTCGGTGAATTCCTCAACCGACGAGAATGGCCCGTCGCCGAAAACGTCCCAGGTGTCCCACAGACCGTTGTTCCAATGTATGATGTCAGCGCCCTTCATATCCTCGCGCCAGTCGTAGAGACCGCGGAGGGTGTGCTTGGCGAATCGGCAGTTTTCAAGAGGCTGCCAAACCTCAAAATCACCCGAGAGGCGTGACTCAACCGTCTTGCCGTAGCCGATAAGACGTATCGAGTCGCCGAGAAGTACTACCTTTTTCATATTATCAACCGATGAACTCGGCGCAGCATCTCTCGTATGCCGCTACGGGATCCTCTGCCGCGGTGATGGGTCTGCCGACTACGATGTAGTCAGAGCCGATCTCTCTTGCCGCCGCGGGAGTCATAACTCTCTTCTGGTCGCCGATATCGCCGTCAGCGAATCTCACGCCGGGAGTAACGGTAACGAAGGACTTGCCGCAGGTGTCGTGCACCTTGCTTGCCTCGAGAGGAGAGCAGACGACGCCGTCGAGACCTGCCTCCATCGCACAGTGAGCGTAGTGCATAACCACCTTGTCGATGGGCTCCTTGATGAGAAGATCATTTTCCATAGCCTCCTGGTCGGTGGAGGTGAGCTGTGTTACCGCGATGAGCATGGGGCGAGTGCCGTCGGGACGTGTGAGACCCTCGATTGCCGCCTCCATCATACGCTTTGTGCCTGCGGCGTGCAGGTTCGTCATATCTACGTCAAGACGGGAGAGAACCGCCATCGCCTTCTTTACGGTGTTGGGAATATCGTGGAGCTTCAGATCGAGGAAGATCTTGTGGCCTCTTGCCTTGATCTCTCTCACGATAGAGGGGCCCTCTGCGTAGTAGAGCTCCATACCGATCTTTACGAAGGGCTTTTTGCCGGTGAATTTGTCGAGAAATGCAAATGTTTTTTCCGCGCTGTCAAAGTCGCAGGCGATGATAACGTCTTTTCCCATTTTGAGACATCCTTTCAAAATTTTTATCGCAAATATTTTAGCACATTTTATAGCTAAAATCAATAGTAAAAGTAAAAATAAGTAGGCTAAAATGGTACAATTAGCGATATTGACAAATTTTTGACAATATGGTATACTGTTTTCGTTGAAATAAAAAATAAAAATCGAAAGGAAACTAAAAAAATGAGATTAGAGAACAAGGTTGCAGTAGTTACCGGCGCATCCAGCGGCGTAGGCAGAGAGATCGCTCGCCTCTTCGCAAAGGAGGGTGCAAAGGTAGTTGCAGTTGCAAGAAGAGCAGACAGACTCGCAGCTCTTGAGGAGGAGAGCAAGGCTCTCGCAGGCGAGATCGTAGCATTCGCAGGCGATATTTCCCTCGAGGAGACCAACGAGAAGATGATCGACTTCGCTATCGAGAAGTTCGGCAGATTCGACATCCTTATCAACAACGCAGGCCTTATGGACAACTTTGCTCCCGCAGAGAACCTCGACACCGAGCTTCTTGAGCGTCTTATGAAGGTTGACGTTTACGGCCCCGCTTTCGCTACCCGCAAGGCAGTCAGAGTATTCCTCGAGAAGGAGTGCGCAGGTAGCATCGTTAACGTAGCTTCCATCGCAGGCATCTGCGGCGGCAAGAGCGGATGTGCTTACACTATGGCAAAGCACGCTGTTATCGGTCTCACCAAGAACACCGCTTTCGCATACCGTCTTAACAACATCCGTTGCAACGCAATCTGCCCCGGCGGAATCAACACCGAGATGACCGATCCCGCACTCTTCGCTACCGCTGACCAGAAGGGTCTTCAGAGCGCAATGCTCTCCATGCACTTCGGCACCAGAAGCGCTGAGGCTATCGAGATCGCAGACATCGCGCTCTTCCTCGCAAGCGACGCCGCAGCAGTGGTTAACGGCGCTATCGTTACCGCAGACAGCGGACTTACCTCCTTCTAATTGGTAGATATTTACAAAAAAGAGCACTCCGACGGAGTGCTCTTTTTTTCTTGACTTGCGGCTTGGTTTGTGATAGAATGAAGTAAAGAAAACTGTAAAGCGGAGGCTTTTTATGAAGAAAATTCTTGTAGTCGTTGATATGCAGAATGATTTTATAGACGGCGCTCTCGGCACGCCCGAGGCGGTCGCCATCGTTCCTTATGTGAAGGAGCTGATCGAGGGCTTCGACGGCAAGGTGCTCTTTACCCGCGACACTCACTGCGAGAACTATATGGATACCGAGGAGGGCAGAAATCTCCCCGTGCCTCATTGCATTAAGGGCACGGACGGTTGGCAGATCAGAGCCGAGCTCGACGCCCTGCGTACCACCGAGGCTATCGATAAGATCACCTTCGGCTCTCGCGACCTCGTTGACGTCCTCGCCGCCGAGGGCGAGATCGAGAGCATCACCTTCGTCGGTTTGTGCACCGACATCTGCGTTATCTCTAACGCAATGGTTGTCAAGGCCTTCTATCCCGAGATCCCCCTGACCGTCGACGCCAAGGCCTGCGCCGGCGTTACCCCCGAGAGCCACGTCCGCGCCCTCGCGGCGATGAAGGTGTGCCAGATCAAGGTTGTGAATGAGGAGAAATAACTATGTTTCTAACTAAAAAAAGCGTCGTAAAGATAGCACTTATGGCAATACTCTATTTTCTGATAGGAAGCGTCAGTATAGCGTTTGGAGTGTGTTTTAATTCGCTTGGCTTGTATGATAGTTCGTTTTTCGTCATAGGCATTATTTTGTACCTTGTTTGTCCGCTGATCGTTTTATGGGGACGCTATTCGGAGGGTGTTGGAAAAGTGGTCGCCCGCTATAACAAGCTGGTGCGACGGGAACTGAAGCCTGCCGAGTTTATAAAAGAGTATGAGGAGCTGAAGGCCTCACCGAAGCTCGTTGTTTGTAAGCCTAGGTATGATCTTCTCGGTTGCCTTTGTGTTGCTTACGAGTGTCTGGACGATCACGAAAGTGCGCTCTCGGTTGCCGAAGAGGCGATTTCCGTTGCCGGAAAGAAGAAAAGCCGCGCGCTGCTGCTGAAGGCATCGCTTCTGTACTCCTGCGGCAGAGTAGATGAGGCCGAGCGCATTCTTGAAGAGGTAGAGCGCTAAAAGCCCGATCTTGTTTCCAAAGGCATGATCGATATGATACGCAAAGGCGACAGAGCGATGGCTATCGGCGACTATAACACCGTGATTAACACGAGTCTTGTTCGTCTCGAACAAAAGTTTCCGAAGCTTGATAATCTCGCCGAGGTTGCGTTACACCACGTTATCGCGGAGGCGTATGAGAAGCTTGGCGATACAGAAAACGCGGGGACTTATTACCGCTATTGCGCGGAAAACGGCGGCGAAACGGCATATAAAGCTATCGCCGCATCAGCGCTTGAAAGACTAGAGTAAATGCACAATACCCCCGCCTCAAACGAGGCGGGGGTTCTCTTTTATGCGAACTATCGGAAAAGCGGCAAGGAGTGTTACTCAAATATCTCGATAAAGCACTTTTCTTTTTGCTTATCACAGTATTTGTAGATGTATTCGCAAAAAGCGCGGTACTCCTCTCGCGCGTCGCGGAGGGGAAGGGATAATACTATCGTTGTATCTGTGACCTTGCTGTGATCCAGCGCGCTGTAATTCGGACGTAAGCATTGCTTCCGCACGAAATATTCATCTTCGTTCTCTACGGTGAAATACATACAAGAATCATATTTTAAATAATGCCGTGGCCGTACGAGCATTGGCTTGTACGTATGATTAACAAGCCCGAACATTTCAACGTCCGACCATCTGATAAGATACTCGCGCTTGAGATTCCTTAATATTACTCCGTTTTCATTGAGCTCAAAGCGAAAATGCTTGCGAATTTTCTTGATTTCTATGAGCAACAAAGGTGTCTGGATTGCCGTTAGCACTATCCAAATTATACCCATTACTGCGATTCCGGTGTCTGCGCCACCAATGCCTTTAAAGCCGCAAACGGTTAGGAACACCGCCATAGACATAACTATTGCGTGCGTTACAAAGAAAGCGATATAAAACGACTTGGTTAGCGGAACTAAAGTAAGTGTCAGCTTTTTTTCATCTCTTTCGACTGTATAAATTTTTAGCCTTTCAAAATCCACGCCGTTTCTCCTTTCTCAAGGTTGTCATGAAACTTCATCTGTAACAATTATAGCAAAAGAAGTTGTCATTGTCAACTCGCTCTCGCGTATTGAAAAAGCGGCTGTCTTCTACAAAACAGCCGCTATGTAAACTATACTTTACTTTTTCTCGATTACGTCGAAGTCCTCGAGGTCGAAGTGCCACTTATCGCGCTTGCGGAAGGGGGTCTTGAAGCTCTTTTTAAGGACGCCCTTTTCCTCAAGATGGACGTAGCAATCGCGGTCGCAGGCTCTGCCGCAGATGGAGCAGGTGTAGGAGTGCTGCGCCGGAGGATAGAAAAAGATGTTGTCGAGGATCTCTCGGGCGGTCTCGGGGGTGACCTTTGCCTCGCCGGCGATGATCTCGAGTCGGTTCTCGAAGTTCGGGAATGCATCGGGGTTCATAAAGGGATTATAGAGGCCGTTTGCGCCGTTGTAATAAACCGCGCACTGCCAATTATCGACCTTGCCTGTGACCTCGTCTATGGCGTGACCGGGACAGCCCTTTACGCATTCACGGCAGCCATCGCAGAGATGAGGCGTCACGACCTCGTCGGGCTCGATCTCGGCATCGGTGAGAATGAAGCAATATCTGACCATAGGGCCAAAATCATCGGTGAGAAGCGCACCGTGGAAGCCCTTTTCACCCACGCCGCACTTGACGGCGGAGTCGACGAAGTTCATCTGATTCTCCACGGTAACACCGCGATAGATAGAATCGTATGCAACCTCGGGGTTGGTGTCGTTCTCCTCTGCCATAATGTTCTGGTGACGGCGCTGGGGAAGAGCCGTGAAGCCCTCACCCTCGATGAAGTTCGCGACCTTGATCTGCGCCATAGGCATAATGGTCTCCTCCATATTCTCGACCGCCATTGTGGTGTACTGATAGAAGGTAGAGCCCTCCTCGATGCCGCGGTAGATGCCGCGAAGTACTCTGAACACAAGGCAGATGACCGTCTTGGTCTCGGGCATTATCTTGAAGATGGGATCGTCGGCATCGAATCTCGATGCAGGGGCGAAGCCTACAGCGTCGGCCCAGTTTTCCTTGGCTATTTCAATAATTTTATTCTTCATTTTTCGCCCTCCTTATATCTTGCCCTGGGACTTGAGGTGACGGTAGCAGGCGATGTCGCACTTCTTGCCGCAGAGGCAGGGCGCGTAGCCCCAATGAGTCTTGGGCAGGAACTCAAGCTCGGGATAGATGGCTCTCGCACTCACCGCGTTAAAGCGGTATTCGCCGTTCAGGATAGCCTCACGGTCGGGATTGCCTGCGAGGAAGTCCTCGGTCATAAGAGGGTTGGACTTGTGCGCGCCGCGGTAGTATACAGCACACTGCCAGGTGTCGAGGCCGCTCTCCGAGATAGCGTTGCCGGGGCAGGCCTTGATGCACTCGCCGCATCCGTCGCAGAGAACCTCGTCAAGAGGCTCGTCGCACTCGAGGGGCGCGTCGGTGATGATGAAGGCGTAGCGCATATAGGGGCCGTGATCCTTGGCGATGATTTTGCCGCTAAGGCCCATCTCGCCGATGCCGCAGGCGCGTGCCGCCTTGCCAAAGTCGATGATAACGTCGGGCGCGGGCTTGCCGGGCGCAACGGGGTCGGAGATCAGCTCAAAGGTGTCGACGACCTCGGGGTTTGTGGTCTTGTCGCCCTTTGCCTTGAGGTTGGGTACGCTTCTTTGCAGGCAGGCGTCGTAGCCCTCGTTTTCTATAATATTGCCGATCTTGAAGAGGAAGATCTCTGCGAACTCCTCGTCGATGTACTTAACGCCCTCGGTAACGTAGGTGTAGTACTGACTGCCGCGCTCCATGGCAGCATAGAGTCCTCTGGGAACTGCAAAGCCAAAGCCGATAATGCACTTTGCAGCAGGGAGTATCATTTTAGGGTCTTTTTGAATATCGGGCTCGTCATAGACTCTGCCGATGCGGCAGACGGTCGCGCCGTATTCGATGGCTTTTTTCTTTATGTATTCAGCGGTTAACATTTTCCGTCCTCCTTATCTGTCCAGCTTCCAGGCCTTGCCGGTACGGAGAGGCGCCTTGAAGCGATCCTCCATACAGCCGCCCTTCTTCTCGAGCATAGAAACGCAGGCGCGGATGCATCCGCCGCACTTTGCCATATTGTAGCCGATCCAGCTGGGGAAGTACTTTGCAAGAGCGTTGTAGACGCGCATTATCTCGTGCTCGTCGGCGATGGGCTGCTTGCCCTCGAGAAGGTCGAGGTCGCCGTTCTCGTTCTCGTCAAAGACGCTCTTCGGCACGAAGGGATTATAGTATCTGCCGGCGTGAGTGTAGAATGCGTAGCAACGCCACATATCGATGTCTCCCCACTCGCAGATCTTGCCGTCGAGGTCGATGCGGATGGTCTTGCCCGAATTGATGGGAGGAATGCATCCGCCGGGGCACTCGCGCACGCAGGCGCCGCACTTACGGCAGAGAGGCTCGCCCGAGTACATCTCGTCGTACTCAAGCTCGGCATCGGTGAAGAGGAACGCGACTCTCTGCAGAGGGCCGAATTCGGGAGTGAGAAGCATCTTCGACCATCCGATCTCGCCGAGACCGCAGGCAACGGCGGCGATACGGAACTGGAACTGAAGATCCGGGGGAACGTTATCCTCGCGTGTGGATCTTGTGAACTGAACGCTTCTGTGATGAGCCGTAGAGGTCTTTGCGTTGTTGGAGATCTCTATCTGCTCCTCGGGCGAGAGGGTGTTTCCGGGCGAGCCGTCCATATCTGACACGCATCCGCGCGCACCGGTGTTACGATAGACGAATGCCTCGTAACCCTCGTCCTCGATGAGCTTACCGACGGTGTAGAGCACCGCGGGGGCGAAGATCTCGTTGATTCCGCCGTATGCCATAGAGGGATACTGATAGAACTGTGTGCCCTCCTCGATTCCGCGCTGAACGCCGCGGGGAATTCTGAAGACGAAGCCGATACAGCTCTTCGCCTCGGGGAAGAGGAACTGCGGATTCATCTCGTCGGGCGCGCCGTTGAAGCGGCTCATAGGCGCGATGCCGCAGGCATCAGCTCCTGCCGCCAGGGCGATCTCCTTGATTTTCTGACTTGTAAGCATTATATTTCCTCCAATCTTACGATTGCTTTTTTGCATATTTCTCTGCAATAGCCGCACGCTGTGCAGTTTTTGTCACAGCCGAGCACGGTTTTGGTGTAATTCTCGTCGATGCGCTCGTTCTCGATGATCTCAGGATAGAATACGCCCGAGTGATCGGGCTCGAGAAGCGCCGTCACCTGACCGCGATAGCTACCCTTGATATAGGCCTCGAGAAGTCGCGTGGGATTGGGATTGACTCGCGTCGCCAGCTTGATGCCGTCGAAGTAATCGGCAACGAGGTGCAGATCCTCGGGGCGAATGAAGTTCGTCAGGCGCAGATATTCCTCGGTTTTACCCTTAAGGTAGCCGTGACAGATGCCCGAGAACTTGTAGGCGTTGTCGAGCTTCGCGATCTCGGCCTCGTGAGCCACGAGATTGTCGTGAAAGGCGTGAGCCGAGCAGTTATTGAGGCATCCGCTGTTGGCGAGCAGATAGAGTCCTTTGCCGTTTTTGTCGCACCACGCGCGAAGCTCATTTATCCTTGCGAGATCGCGGTTATACTCGCGCTTCATGTAGTAGCCGTCGAACCTGTCGGCGAGATAGTCCATGCCCTCCACCGTGCCGATCTCCATATTCACCGAGGCGCGAGTCTTGATGCCGTCGAAATTGTCCTTGATAAAGCCTGCGATAAGCGGCGAGGTGGTAGTCACCGACTCAAGACCGAACTCGGTGGCAATATAGTCGACCGTGTCGCCGATCTTCATAAAGAGCGAGCGCGAGAGGCTCTCGGCACCGTAGCAGTTGGCGTTGAAGAGCAGATTGAAGCGTAGTCCCTCGCCTGCGAGATAGCGAAGCGTCTCGATGAGCTTTGCCTCGGCCTCCCAGGGAAGCGTGCCCTCGCCTGCGGTCTGTGCGCTTCTGCCGCCGGGAAATGCGCCCCAGGAGAAGTAGACCTCGGAGATACTGTCCTTGTGTTCGACTATCTTTTCGATGAATCCGGGCTTCGGATTTATGGGAAGTCCAACGTTGAAGCGTGCCACGGCACATCCTCCTTGAAAATGGCGAAATTTAAACATTCTATTGACATTATATCACAGAATTTGCTATAATAATAGCAGAAAAGCGACATATACTATAACAAATCAAACATTTTAGAAAGGAGGGCAGAGTATGCTGTACAGGCTGAATCCTCTCGTGCGCTTCGTCGGCGCGGTCAAGGTCGGCGAGGCAAACACTCATACGCGCGTGGGACGAGACAACAGAATGTTCTATTTCACCTCGGGTAAGGCGACGCTGGTCGTGGGCGGCAGAGCATACTCGGTGGCGAAGCACACCCTTGCCTTTGTGCCCTCGTATACAGAGTATAGATTCGAGCTTCGCGGCGATGACGTGACGCTGATATGCACCAATTTTGACGTCACTGCAGACGAGAGCCGCGTCGAGACTCACGAGAAGCCGATAGAGCTCTCCTCCTGGGATGGTGTGCGGCGAGGCGAGGAGCTCCCACACGAGTTCTCGCGTCCCATCATCATCAAGGACGCCGAGTCCGTCGCAAAGGACGTGGCGAGACTCTACAAGATATTCTTCGCCGGCGAGGATTACTATGCCGATTTTGCCTCGCTCTATATGAAGAAGATTCTGCTCTTCGCCCTGACTCGCGGCGGCGACGAGCGACCTGCAGGCTCTGCCGAGCGTGCGGTGGAGTACATCAGAGAGAACTTCCGCGAGCGCATCACGGCCGCCGAGCTTGCAAGGCATCTCGGCTACCACCCGAATCACCTGAACCGCGTTGTCAAGGCCTACACGGGAATGACCTTGAAGAGCTATCTCATCGCCACGCGAATCGCGGCGGCAAAGGAGATGCTCGCCTCGGGCGACGCGCCGATCACCGATATTTCCGAGAGCTGCGGCTTCTCCACGCCCTCCTATTTCAGCGAGCTTTTTCTGCGTAGCGAGGGCATTACGCCGAGAGAATACAGAAAGAAGATGAGGAGCATTATAATATGATGGACAATAAAGATAAAAGGCTTCTCGACGAGGTCGGACTCTCCGCCGAGGCGATCGAGAACGATCTCGCCCAAAAGGGCATTTCTATTCCGCATATCGATGTGGTATGGGAGAGCGCGTCTACCAATCGCACCGCCGAGGAGTACTCGCGCACCCATAGCGAGACGGCGGTTTTCATCGCCGACGGACAGACGGCAGGCCGCGGCAGACGCGGCAGGAGCTTTGCCTCGCCTCACGGCGCAGGAATCTATATGAGTATTCTCCTTTGCCCGAATGAGAGCCTTTCCGACCTGACCGCCGTCACCACCTTTACCGCCGTGGCGGTATGCCGCGCCATAGAGCGCGTGTGCGGCCTTTCTGCCGACATAAAATGGGTGAATGACGTCTACTATAAGGGTAAAAAGCTCGGCGGAATCCTCACCGAGGGCGCACTTGCCGAGGATATGAGGACGGCGAGATACGTCATAGTCGGCATCGGCCTCAACGTGCTTTGTGCCGATATGCCCGAGGAGCTTCGCGACATAGCTCTGTCCATTGAGGAGGCATGCGGCAGGGTATGCGACCGCAATCTATTGATAGTCGAGATCATATCCGAGTTTATGGGCGGACTTGCCTCGCTCGGCTCGTCCGAGATACGCGATGAGTACAAGCGCAGATGCTTCCTCATTGGCCGCGAGGTCACGGTGCACAGGCTCGACCGAAGCTATCCCGCCATCGTCACAGACGTTGCCGAGGATATGTCGCTCCTTCTGCGTCTGTCCGACGGAAACACCGAGAAACTTAACACGGGTGAGGTCAGCGTGCGAGAAAAGTAAACTATAGTTTACAAACAGATAGCATAACCAAATGAAAACCGCAGAAAACACCATTACATAAAAAGGCGAAAAACTCCGTCGCGCCCTTGACTTGCGCGCGAGAATATGATAAAATAAAATCTCAATTAAGTGCTATTCGTAAAAAGGGAGAAAACAAATGAGCATTAACAGAGCAATAACCGAGCTTATCGATTACGCCGTAGAGTGCGGACTCGTCGACGTATGCGACAGAGCCTATATTACCGGCAGAGTTATGCATCTTTTTGCGCTTGACGACTATGAGCTCGATCACGCAGAGATGAGCCGCCCTCTCTATCAGATACTTGACGATCTGTGCGACTACGCCGCAGAGGCGGGACTCATCGAGCACAACTCGGTGGTATACCGCGACCTCTTCGACACCGAGATCATGGGCACGCTCGTTGACCGTCCATCCTGCGTTATCTCCAAGTTTGAGGCGCTCTATAAGACCTCGCCCGAGGCGGCAACCGACTACTTCTACAAGCTCGCCTGCGACTCCAACTATATAAGACGCGACAGAATCGCAAAGGATCTCAAGTGGACAGCCCCCTCCGAGTACGGCGACATCGACATCACCGTCAATCTCTCCAAGCCAGAGAAGGATCCCAAGGCCATCGCCGCCGCAAAGAAGCTCGCGCAGTCGGGCTACCCGAGGTGCGTTCTCTGCCACGATAACGAGGGCTACGCCGGCACGGTTGCGAAAGCACCGAGAGCCAACCTCCGTCAGATCCCCTTCGATATGGCAGGCGCGGATTGGTATCTCCAGTATTCTCCCTACGTTTACTATAACGAGCATTGCATCGCCCTCTCGGCAAAGCACGAGCCGATGCAGATAAACTCGGCCACGTTTGATAAGCTTCTCGGCTTCGTCGAGCATTTCCCTCACTATTTCATCGGCTCCAATGCCGATCTTCCCATCGTTGGCGGTTCGATCCTCGTCCACGATCATATGCAGGGTGGACGCTATGAGTTCGCGATGGAGCGCGCGGCAAAGAAGCGCGATATTAGCTTTGCAGGCTTCGAGGACGTTGAGGCCTCGATCCTCAAGTGGCCGATGTCGGTCATTCGTATCTCCTCGACCGACAAGTCTCGCCTTGCGGCTCTCGCATCCAAGATCCTCGCCGCCTGGCGCAGCTACACCGACGAGTCGGCGTTCATTCTTGCCGAGACCGACGGCGAGCCTCACAACACCATAACTCCCATCGCGCGCCGCCGCGGCGAGCGCTTTGAGCTCGACCTCGTGCTCCGTAACAATATCACCACCGACGAGCATCCTCTCGGCGTTTATCATCCACACGCAGAGCATCATAACATCAAGAAGGAGAATATCGGCCTCATCGAGGTTATGGGACTTGCCGTTCTCCCCGCAAGACTCAAGGAGGAGATCGCCCTGATGTGCCGCGCTATAGCCGACGGCACGCCCTTCGCCGAGATTCCCGAGATAGAGAAGCACGCGGCGTGGTTCGATGCCTTCAAGGCAAATTGCGACCTCACCGCCGAGACCGCCGAGGATATCATCAAGACCGAGATCGCCAGAACCTTCGTCAGAGTTCTCTCCGACGCAGGCGTATACAAGGATACTGCCGACGGCGAGGCGGCGTTTATGCGCTTCGTCGACAGCGTGATCTGATATGGGCAGATACGACGGAATCCTCATAATGTCGGATTGGGACGGCACGCTCTTTGCAGACGGCACGGTCACCGAGGACAATTGCGAGGCTATCCGCAGATTTCAGGACGAGGGCGGACTTTTCACCGTCTGCTCGGGGCGAAACAGCACTCATTTTGACAAATTTCGGCATTTTCTCACGCCTAATGCCCCGATCTGCGCTTACAACGGCGCTCTGATCGTCGATACCGACGGCAGAGTTATCCTTGAGAGCTTTATGGGCGAGGACGTTCTCTCTATGGCGAGGACGGTCATCGAAAATCGAGTATTCCCGAAGATGTGTATATACACCAAGGAAAAGGGCGGGCCGATCCTCTGTGACCTCGAGGATTTTTGCCGCAATTTCGATAAATACACCGCGCTTCACCACTACAAGCTGGTCTTCGTCGGCGAGAGCGAGGAGCAGACTCTCCTCGGCCGCGAATATATAAACGGCATCCTCCCCGAGGGCTACGTTGCCCTGCGGAGCTGGCCAACGGGGCTTGAGATACTTCGCGCCTCGGCAACGAAGGATAAGGCCCTGGCATTTTTGAAGGCTCACACGGGCGCGCGACTCGTTGTCGCCGCAGGCGACTTTGAGAACGATGCCGAGATGCTCGCCGCCGCAGATATCGGCTACGCCGTGGCAAACGCCGTGCCGATCACCAAGGCCTCGGCAGACAGACTCACCGTCAGCGCCGCCGAGTCGGCAATCGCGAGAATTATCGACGAGCTTGCCTAGCCTCTCGCTTGTGTACTTTTGACAAAAATAAAATAGAAACTTCTACGCCTAAAATAAGGCGTTTTCATTGACACCACGGCGCTTTTGTGGTAAAATTATTAGGTAAACGTATGCGCTAATCGCGCAACTATTTTCGGAAGGAATTTTAAAATGAAAAAGAGTATAGCACTTATTTTATCTCTGGTCTTCGTTTTCTCGGCGATGATCGGCGTGATTCCCGCTACCGCGGAGGGCGAGGCTACCCTTGAGATCACTCACGCGAAGCTCGAGCTTGGCAACGCGCCCTATCTTTATTTTGCAGTTAACTACAGCGACTTTGGTTCCTATGAGGGCATTCAGCTGAAGGTTACGAACAAGAAGACCAACAACACTCACATCTACGAGCCTCTCGCCGACGTAGAAGCTCCCGAGGGATGCGTAGCATTCAAGTACACCGCTATCAACTGGCAGCAGATGGGCGACGAGCTCACCGTTCAGGCAATGAAGGACGGACAGAACTGCGGAGAGGCCGAGACCTACAGCGTTCTCGAGTACGCGCTCAAGGCGCAGAGCCGCGGCGACGAGCTCTTCTCCGAGCTGATGGTTGCTATGCTCAACTACGGCGCAAATATGCAGAACGTTATGAAGCACGCAGGCACCTACGACCTCTTCAAGACCTACTCTCTCGTTGAGGTGCAGGGCGGCAAGATCAACAAGGAGAGCAAGATCATCGTTGAGCGCGGTGCGAATGTTACCGCAAGCTTCTTCGGCGGCGCGACCTCCTCAGTTACTACCACCGATCCCTATCACTTGATCAAGGCGCAGTAATTTTTCTGCAAGAAAAAAGTCTCCCGCGAGGGAGACTTTTTTGTTTTATCTTATTTTGCGCCAAAGGTGACGAGCGACTTATCGTGAATCCAATTGGCGTCCCAGTTTGCAGGTTGTGCATCTGCCTCGCAGAGCACCTCGGTGATGCCCGAGTCATTAAAGACGTTTTTGCCCATATATTTAACGCTCGCAGGAATGACGATGCTCTTGAGCGCTGCCGTGCCGTAGAAGGCGGAGTTACCTATTTTTGCGAGAGTATCGGGCAGGTCGATGCTATCGAGCATTCGGCACAATGCGAATGCGTCAGCGCCGATCTCGGTGGTTTTAGAGGAGAGATTCACCCTCGTGAGCGAGAGGCAACCGAAGAATGCCCCGTCGGGAATGACGGTCACGCCCTCGGCGATGGTGATGCTCTCAAAACCTAACTCGGTAAAGGCATTTGCGGCGAAGCACTTGGTGTCGGGATGCATGGTGAAGTTGGTGTCACCGTTGGTGATCTCTACGAGTGCGACGTAGGGATTCTGCGCGTTGCCGAGATAGCTCGCGCCGCCGTAGGAGGTATAGCTATCGAGAGCCGAGCAGTCGAAGAATGCGCCTGCGCCGAGCTTGGTTAGGCTATCGGGAATATCGCAGGCCATAAGAGCGGTACAGCCGTCAAATGCGCTCGCGCCAATGGCCGTGATGCCCTCGGACATATAGACCGCCTTGAGCTTTGTGCAGGCAGAGAATGCAGATGCGGGAATCTCGGACAGACCGCTACCGATACGCACGAGGTTAAGGGCGGCGCATCCGGCGAAGGTCTGCTCGCCCATCGAGGTGACAGAATCGGGAATTGTGAGCTCGGTTATGGCGTCGCATCTCGAGAATGCCGTCTTGCCGATGGTCGTCACCGTGCTCGGGATCTCAAACTTGCCCGAGAATGCCTGCCAGCAGCCTGCAAAGGCGCTCTCGCCGATGGTGGTGAGATTCGTCGGCAGGTTGATGACCTCAAGAGAGAAGCAGCCTGCAAAGGTGTAGGCCTTGATCTCGGTCAGTCCTGTGGGGAAGTCCACCGCGCCGAGGAGCATACAGTTCTCGAAGGCGGCCTCGCCGACCTCCTTGACGGATTCGGGGAGATGAACGTACTCCATATAAAGACAGTTTTTGAAGGCGGATGCGCCGACGTACTCGAGTCCCTCATAGAGAGTGACCGAGCCGAGAGAGGGCGCGCCAATAAAGGCCTCGTCGGAGATGACCCTCAGCGACTCGGGGAAGCTTATCGTGAGCAGATGCTCGCTGTTTGTGAATGCGTGGGGTGCGATGATCTTGAGTCCCTCGGGCAGAGACGTAGCGAGTCTGTCCTCTGCATCGGTGTAGGATACGAGCAGGAGGTAGGGGCTCTTCGTGTTGCCAAGATAGAGGCCGCCGTCCACTTCGTTATATTTGAGGCCGGTACAGCCCTCGAACGCCGACTTGCCAACGCGGATAAGGCTGTTTGGCAGCTCGATCTTCGTGAGGCTCGAGCAATCCTTGAATGCCTCATCTGCGAGGGCGAGGACGGGCTTGCCGTCTACCTCGGAGCGCACGGTAGCTCCCGTGATGTCGGTGCTTGCCGCCGATGCGACGTAGCCGCCGAGGGAGTCGCTGTATTCATATTTTACGCCGCCTATCGCAACGCTTCTGCCGTGCATAATAAGGCCGACGGCACATCCGACAGCGAGGATAGCTACGGCAAGGGCGATGATGACTATCGTCTTCGTGTGATCGCCGACAAAGCGCGTGATCGCGGTCTTTCCGTGTGTTTCTTTTGCGGTTTTCTTACTCATTGAGCACTCCGTATAAAATAAATTAACGTAAACATTATAGCATCAAGCAGGCGATTTGTCAATCGCTTTTGAGCCTCGCTCGCGCTCGCGGGAGAAAATTTACACTCGCCTTAAGATATCGCTTGACAAACACCCTTTAGAAGATATATAATTTTAGTGTAAAAAGCCTTCAAAAAGTGCATAATGTAAACTATAGTTTGCAAAAAACGGAGGAAAAATGAAAAAATATAAGGTTACAGGCATGAGCTGTGCCGCCTGCTCGGCGAGGGTCGAGCGCGCCGTTTCGGAGCTCGGCGGAGTTGATGCCTGCTCGGTCAATCTCCTGACCGCTACCCTATCGGTGGACGGCTCTGTCACCGAGGATGAGATAAAGGCCGCCGTTGAGCGCGCGGGCTACGGCATCGCAGAGAGCGAGAATAAGCCTCGCGGCGCGGATAGATCCGAGGAGAGGCGCATAATCACGCGCCTTATCGTGTCGGCGGCGATACTTTTGCCCTTGATGTATCTGTCGATGGGCTACACCATGTGGGGCTTTCCGCTTCCCGCCATTCTCGTTGAAAATCCTATCTCCATCGCCATCATTCAGATGGTGCTTGCCGCCGCGGTGATGGTAATAAACCGCAGATTCTTCATAAGCGGAACTCTCGGGCTTGTGCGCGGCGCGCCGAATATGGACACGCTCGTTGCTCTCGGCTCGTTCGCTTCATTTATTTACAGTGTCGGCGTGATATTCACGATGACCGACCACAACACCGCCCACGGCGCGCTTCACGGACTCTATTTTGAGTCGGCGGCGATGATCCTCGTGCTCATCACGGTGGGCAAGCTCCTTGAGGCCAAGGCAAAGGGCAGAACGACCGACGCCATCGAGCGCCTTTTGGATCTGACACCCAAGCGCGCGACGGTCATTCGCGAGGGCCGCGAGATGGAAATTGCCGCCGAGGAGATCGTCAAGGGCGACGTTTTCCTCGTCAAAGCAGGCGAGAATATTGCCGTCGACGGCGTTGTCATCGAGGGTAGCGCAACTGTGGTCGAGGCGGCGCTGACCGGCGAGAGCATGCCTCTCGAGAAGAGCGTCGGCTCGCGCGTTTTCGGTGCGACCTCTTGCAGACAAGGATTCCTCAAATGCGAGGCAACCGAGGTCGGCGAGGACACCGTCATCGCATCGGTTATTCGCCTTGTGAGCGATGCCACCGCGTCAAAAGCGCCCATCGCGAAGCTCGCAGACAGAGTTTCAGGCATTTTCGTGCCCGTGGTTATGATAATTGCCGCCGTCACGACGGCGATATGGTGGATATTCGGCTCGGCGGGCTTCGGCTACGCACTGGCGCGCGGCATTTCGGTGCTGGTCATCAGCTGCCCCTGCTCGCTCGGACTCGCAACGCCCGTTGCCATTATGGTCGGCAGCGGAGTCGGAGCAGGTCGCGGTATCCTCTTCAAGACGGCAGAGTCGCTTGAGCTCTCGGGCAGAGCGCGCATCGTCGCCTTTGACAAGACGGGAACGCTCACAGAGGGTGAGCCCACAGTCACCGACGTTATCCCGACGGCAGAGGTCACGGGAGACGAGATAATTCTCCTCGCCGCATCGCTCGAGCACGCAAGCGAGCACCCTCTGGCAAGAGCCATCGTAAGGCGCGCCGAGGGCGCAAAACTTAACACGGTATTGGACTTCGAGGCAAAAGTTGGCTTTGGAGTCACGGGAAAAATAGAAAATCGCACTCTCGCCTGCGGTAACCCCACATTCATATCGACTGTTGCGAGGATCGACGATGAGGCCGAGCGCATCTGCATAAGACTTGCCGCAGAGGGCAAGACGCCGATGCTTCTCGCGCGCGACGGCGAGCTTCTCGGCATTATTGCAGCTCGCGATGAGATAAAGTCGTATGCAAAGGATGCGGTCTCGGTGCTCTCGCGTATGGGTATCAGAGTTGTGATGCTCACGGGCGACAACGAGCGGACCGCACGCGCGATCGCCGACGAGGTCGGTGTCAGCGAGGTCTACGCAGGAACGCTCCCGGTCGATAAGGAGCGCATACTCGGCGAGCTCTCGACCGAGGGCAGAGTGATAATGGTCGGCGACGGCATCAACGATTCGCCCGCACTCGCTCGCGCCGACGTAGGTATGGCCATTGGCGGCGGCACCGATATTGCCATCGATTCCGCCGACGTGGTGCTGGCAGGCAGCTCGCTCGCCTGCGTTCCCGAGGCCATAGCGCTCTCTCGCGCAACGCTCCGCAACATCAAGCAAAATCTCTTCTGGGCGTTTATCTACAATACGATCGGCATTCCCGTGGCGGCAGGCGCGCTGATTCCGCTCTTTGGCATTGAGCTAAGCCCAATGCTCGGCGCTCTCGCTATGAGCCTGTCCAGCTTCTGCGTTGTCCTGAACGCCCTGCGGCTGAATTTCTTTAAATTCAACAAAAAGGACGGCAATTCCGCCGATTTCAACAAAAATAACGGCAATTCCGCCGAGCTCAACGAAAACGAAACCAAAACTATCGAAAAAGAGGTAAAGAAAATGACAAAAACCATGAAGATCGAGGGAATGATGTGTCCTCATTGCGAGGCGAGAGTCAAGAGCACACTTGAGGGACTCGCAGGCGTTGAGTCTGCAGAGGTCAGCCACAAGAGCGGCACCGCCGTAGTGATCCTCGCGGCAGATATAGACTCGTCGGTGCTTGCCGATGCCGTCACCGCCCAGGGCTACAAGGTCCTCGACGTAGAATAATGTAAACCAAACTTTACAAAATGGCGAAAAAGCCACGGCAAGAGCCGTGGCTTTTCTGTTCTGATATTATGGTTGAAGCTCGCCTCTCCTTGTGCTGAAATCTACCTATAATACTTTATTCGGCATCTGCCGTCCTCGGTGAAGGTCTCGATCTCGTATTTGAGCGCGCCCGATTTGTAGATCTCGTCGTAGATCTTTTTGAGATCGTCGGTTTTGCCGTCGACAACGATCCAGCCGTCGTCGGGCAGGTCGATCTGCAGGTCAGCGCCCGGGGTCACGCCTTCTTTCAGACCGATTGCGTAGGAGATCACGCCGTTTTGCCACAGATAGCCGAGGCCTGCGAGATTCTCGAGGCCGTATATGTCCGCCATCTCGTCCCAGAATGCGCCGATCGTGTTGTATTGATCCTCGTTCATCAGCGAGAAATCCCGCGATATACCGACAAAAAGCATATTTGCCTCCCAAAAGTCTTTATTCAGCAGATTTGTCTATCAGAATCGCTCTGCAGGGCGAGCCGTCTGCGCCCGACAGATTCAGCGGCGCGGCGGATAGAAAATATACGCCCTCTGCAACGTCGGCAAGGCGGATTCCCTCAAGGAGTGCGACCTCGGCAGAGAGAAGCATCTTGTGCACCGCCATGGGCGCATTTTCGGGTCCGACGGACTGCGACTCGACTCCGAGGAGCAGGATTTTCGCATCGGCAAAGACCTCTGCCGCCTCAAGCGACACCTCGGCGTCTCCCTTGATGAGTATTCTTCTTGCGGCGGCGGGATCGCCCTCGGCGGCGAGCTTTATTATTCGCGCGGCATCCTCTGCGGTCAGGACTCCGCGATGCTCTGCGACGAAGGCCGAGCCCACAAAGTGATCAAGGCTCATCGCATCGACCGACTTGCCATCCCCGAGAAAGTGCGATGGGGCGTCTATATGCGTGCCGTTATGCGCGCACATACTGAATGCCGTCAGATTATATAAGTCGCCCGCCTCGATAGAGGAGAGCACTCTTTTTTGGGGCGCGGGATCGCCGGGATATACCCGACAGCCGAGCACCTCTTGAGAAATATCGTATATTTTCATGGTTTTTCTCCAAGCTTAATTGTTGTCTATATTGTGCCACAAAATCTGCAAAAAGTCAACATGGGTAGGGGGATATTACCGAAAAAACACCTGCAAATCCCTGGAAAGTTAACACGGGTGGTGGGATATCGGTAAGATTTGTCGGTTTATACGCGGAAAGCCACGGTTTTTGCCGTGGCTTTCGATATATCCTGATTATTTCTTCTCGAGAGTGATCTTACCTGCGGGGAGCTCGACCTTTGCAAAGAGCTCGTCCTCGCCGACGGTCACGGTCACAGTCTTGTCGCCAACGGTCGCAGACCAAGTGCCGGCTGCGAGGCCGGAGATCATATACTTGGTTGCCGACCCTGTGTCGACGGTGATCTTCTCGGGGCAGGCGCGAAGATCGCGCACGAAGAGAAGGGCGTAGTCCATAATCTCTGCGCCGAGGACGTCCGCATCCTTGATCTCGCGGATATTCAGCATATCAGCGTCGTCCGCATCCTTGACGTACATCACGGAGAGCACGTCGTCGCGGAGATTGCCGAGCTTCGGCGAGATCTCAACTCGACCCCACATATCGGGATCGTCGCCGCCGCCAAAGTACTCAAGATCAAGCTCTGTGGGCGAGATATACTGTGCGACGAGGCTTGCGCCATCGTTCTTTGCCACAACAGTGTTGCCCTCGATGGCAGGACCGGGCTGGGTGTGAAGAAGAATGACCTTCTTCGCGCTCTCGCTCGTTGCCACGATGGAGTCATAGGTCGCGAAGATGAGCGGATTCTTCTCGGACTCGGGGAATACCGCGAGCATTCTGCGCGAGAGGTACTCGACCTCGCGCTCAAGATCGTACGCGGGCGCGTTGTTGCCTGCAAGGTAGGCGTATTCGCACACGCCATCGCGGACTTCGTACTTCACGCCCTCGGGAATACCGATTCTGTAGCCCTCCTCTGCAAGCCAGGAGGCGTTAGTGCGCGTTTCCTTCATCTTGCGCTGGCTGCCGTGGTAGCTGTCACCGTTATCGAGCTCGGGCACCTTGATAAGAATGCCGTTGTGGGCGAGGGTAGACTGCTGATTCGCGTGCGAGGCCGTGCCGTAGAGGGTGTAGTGGCCAGAGTCGATGGAGAGCATACCCTTGTAGAAGAGCTGGAAGGTTCCTGCATCTCTGTGCTCGTGGTTGGCCGTGGAGCGCTCGCCCGACTTCATATACACGGCGGGAGAGGTCTCGTCGTCCCATCTTCTGCGTGCGATGATTCTGTGCTGGGGGGCGCAGTTGTAGCATACGGGAGAGAGTCCCGCGTGTCTGTCGTCCGCAGGCTTGAGACCGTCGGCGACGAGAATGAAGAACTCCGAGGGCATCATCGAATATGGACCCTCATAGGAGTAGGAATAGTCGGGTCTGTGGTACTTATACTCGGCGCGGAGAGTCGCATCGCCCGAAAGGGCAGAAGCCCAAAGCGCGCAGGTAGTAAGGGTAAAGCCTGCTCTCTTGTAGCCGCCGTGAACGCCGTCGCCCTCCGAGAAGTGTTGACCGCTTGGGAGCTCGTAGCAGTAGAGCGAGCGAGGTGCCTGTGCGAGCTCGGGGATATAGGGGCTCTCGCCGTAGAGAACCTTGTTCGCATAGGCGGAGTAGAGGTCAAAGTGAAGTCTGAAGGGCGCGTAGGTGGGGTTACCTTGGGGCGCACAACCGCACTTGTAGTAGTAGTTTCTCTGCACGAGATATTCGTTATAAACTCTCGCCGCTATGTACTCCCACCAGTCGGGGCACTCGTCATAGACCGCAACCGCCATAGAGAAGTAGTCGCGAAGAAGCTGTCCCTCCGAGCCGTGACCCGAAACGCATCCCTGATCGCGGGGAGGATAGCCTGCCTCCATCTTGTTAGGGCTGCCGTAGATCTTGAAGGGCTCGGTGCCCATTCCAACGGCAAGACCGCAGGTGCCTGCACAAGTGTAGTTGATAACGCCGGCGAAGATGCGGTGACGCTCGTCCTCGGTGAGAATGTCGTAGCACCAGTCGTAGACCTTTGCGGCGACGAGCATTACCTGACCGTACTCACGGCACTGGTCGGAGAATATGTAGCGTATATTAAGGGTCAGAAGATAATTCTGCAGAGCGTCGATAGCCTTGTAGCCGAGCTCGCGGTCGCCTGTGATGGCGTACATAAACGCCTTTGCCTCGATGGAGACGATGCCGCGCGCGTCAAAGTTGTGCACGCCGCGTCTGCCGGGGAAGCCCTCAACGCCGTGCATATAGGGAATACCGAGCACGCCGTCAAAGCTATCTGCACACAGATCGTCGATCTGCGCGCGTACTGCCTTGTATTCGGGATCGTCAAGCGCCTTTTTAATCGCGGGAATATTCTCCTTTGTGAAGAGAAGTCTCGGATGCACGCCTGCCTTGGGAAAGGCGGGAGCCTTGCCAAACTCGGACTCACCGATAGGAATTATAGGTCCAAAGTCAAGATTTTGGAATTGTTTTCTCATTTTTTACCCCTTTTTGAAAAAGAAAGACTGTCTTTTTAAATATTTAAAATTTATTACAAGTCCATTATACCCGAAACAAAAAATAATACAAGAGAAAAATCGGCATTTTGTTCAAGTTCTACAAACAAATTTGTTGGTTTTGCACAATTAAAATTTTCGAAGACCGACGAAAAAAAGGAGCTATGCGAGGCAGGACCTCGCATAGCTCACAAGGGAACTTATTAGTCAAAAATGTTGCCTCTGTATACGCCGATCTCGCCGATCTTGATCGAGCCGCTGCCTCCTACCGACTGAAAGTCGAAGTAGCGAGTGGTGATGTAGGAGAGCCATTCGAGAGTGGTCTCCGCGCCCGACCTGGGATCAAAGTATACCGAGGAGGGAGTGCCGTCCGCGGTGTAGTAGACGATTCGGCTCGTCTTGAAGTTGACGAAGAATTTGAACTCGGTAAGCTCGGTTGTGAGCTCGCCGACCTTCTTCTCGCCGCCGTGAAGCACGTTGCCGTCGGCATCTACGGTGAAGATCTCTCTGAAGTTGTTGCCGCTCTTGCCGTCACGGAGTCTGAAGCTGATCGCGAGAGGCTTTTCGCCCTCCACCTTTGCGAGAGTGATTCTGTAGGATACTCCAGTCTCGCCGCCGAGAGCGTCGTAGAGGTTCGCCATAGCCTGCAGCTGTGCACCGTTTGTGGTGTCAATACGAAGATAGTCGTCGGTCGCGTCCTTTACCGTGTAGAAATCAGCGTAGGTGTTAGCCGTGCTGTATCTGATATTATTGACGGTAACGACCTCGTTCGGATGATCGAGGATGGTGGTGGAGAAGTCCTCGAGCATGATCTGGTACTTTGCGAGCTCGTCGTTTTCTTCTGTTCCGCTGCCGCTCGAGCCGCCGGTACGGGTGAGAGTTACGTTACCTGCAGGAGCTGTGAAGGTGAGAAGTCCGCCCTCGGCGGTCGCCTCATAAGTGCCGATCACATTGCCGTTTACCTTGACCTGCCACTCACCTGCCATAACGCCGGAGACGTAGTAGTCGAGGTTGCCCGATCCTGCGGTGGTGCAGGAGAGAGTGCCGCTTGCGCCGCCTCTCGCGATTGCGAAGAGGCCTGCGATCTTGCCGTCGAAGACTCCGCCCTCGAAGCCCTGTGCATTGGTGATCTCTTCGATCGAGGCGTAATTTGTGTTGCCCTTATCGGTGACGTAGAGAACGTTCATAAAGGTTGCAGCCGCCTTGCCGCCGGTGTGGACGATCTCGACTCTGCCCCAATGTCCGTCATCGACGGTCACACTCTGGGGAACGAGCTGCTTGCCGTTTACGAGATAGTTCTGCGACTTGGATGCGTCGTAGCTACCGCTGTTTCTGCCGCCGTAGCTATTGAGCTTAACGGTGTCGGTCAGAGATGTGAGCACGAGTCTGCCGCTACCGTTCTCGGTTACGACGGTCTTGTCCGTGTTATTAACTGTGGGAGCATTCGGCGAGCTGATCTGGAGCAGGAAGCGCTTCTCGTAGCTTGCCTGCTTTGCGGTGATATCGTCGAATACGAAGAACGCCATCGGGAACTCGGCGTCGCCCGTGAAGACGGTGAGCATTCTTCTGCCGACGTAGGATACCGTGTTGGAGTGATATGCCGCCGTGATGTCACCTGCCGAGTAGGTGTAGAGAGGTGCACTCTTGCTCTCGTCGGTGTATGCCGACTGATGAGCGAGGATGGTACCCGTTCTCATCTCGGAGCTTGTAAGCCAGGCGTTAAGATCGGTGGGCGAGCTGCGCACGTTACGCTGACCGCCCGAGTACCAGCCACCGTCCTCGGATGCTCTTGCGGGATTATAGATTATCAGACCGTTGTGAGATATTGTCGCCTGATGGAAGTATTTCGTGTGTGCGGCGCTGTAGTTGTTATACGAGCCGCCATCGGAGGTGAGCATACCCTTGTAGTATATCTCAAAGGTACCTGCATCGGCGTGATCGTGGTTACCCGTGGTGCGCTCTCTGATACGCGTGAAGATGACTATGGAGTCGGGCGAGTTCCAGGAGGAGTGAACGAGGTAGTCTCCGAGAGGCGCGCCGTTGTAGGTGATGAGGTCGAGGTCCTCATATCTGTCCTCTGCGGGGCTGATGTCGGAAAGACCCGTGAGAGCCATATAGATGGGATTGTTGATGCCCATGTATCCGCGCTTGTGTACTCCGCAGGAGAGCGTCTTGCCTCCGAGAAGCACGTCTGCGTGAGCGAGCACCGTCTCATCCGCGTAGAGATATGCCGAGATGTAGGCGATATCCATATATCTGAAGCCGTCGACGGTGTCAAGACCGCCGTCGCCGTCGCCGAGAAGTCTACCGGGGGTGACCTCGTAGGCAAGACAGCTACGCAGAACCTGCTCCATATTTACGTATGGGTTCGTGCCTGTTGCGGTCTTGAGTATCCACGCCGAGAAAATGTCACCGACGAATCTCGCGGTAATGTAAGTACCCGTGCCCTGAGGCGTCATACCCGACTGGTAGAAGTAGTTACGCATAGGAACGTAGTCGTTGTAGACTCTGCCGCCGATGTAGTTCCACCAGGAGTTGTTGTCACCGTAGATCGCAACGGCAAAGGAGAGATAGTCACGGAGAACGATATACTCGCTCGCGTGTCCCGAAACCGAGCTGCCGCCCGTGGGAGGGAAGCCGTACTCGGTCTTCTTGCCTGCCTGGTTAGTACCGCGGCACAGACAGTTCTCAACACCTGCGATAAACTGTACCTTGTCCTCTGCGGTGAGAAGATCGTAGCACCAGTCGTAGACGAGAGCCGCCGTGAGCATAACGTAGCCGTAGTCACGGCACTGGTCGCTTGCCATCTTGGCGATGTCGAGAGACTTCAAGAAGTTCTTCATATAGAGGATCGCCTGATAGCCGTAATAATCGTTGTCATAGGCGAGATAGCCGAGAGCCTTCGCCTGAATTATCTCGAGATATTCGTACTCAAGGTTGTGTACGTTGTTGGTGCTGACGGTGGGGTTAGTACCGTGATCGTAGGCCGCACCGAGTATACAGTCATTGATGATAGTCGAAGCAAGGAGCGTCTGGAACGCCTTTGCCTGCTTGTCGCCTGCCTCAAGGCTCTTTCTGATCTCGGGGATCATATCCGAGGTGATGAGAAGTCTCGGATGATCCGCCGTGGGAGTCGTGGGAGGCACGCCCCAAGAGGGATTTCCGATATTCGCGGTATACTGCTGGAAGAGGAGTATCTCGGGATCGCTGCTGTTATACTTGCTGATCTTGCCCTTATGTGTCTTGAGGGCGGTGCGCTGGGTGTTGACCTTCGCGATCAGCGACTGAAGTGCGCTATTGTAGCTCGGATCTGTCGCACCGCAGGAGCATTTGCCGTTAACGTAGCTATGCTCGTGGGGAGGATTATAGCTCGGATCGGTAGCGCCGCAGGAGCATTTGCCGTTAACGTAGCTATGCTCGTGGGGAGGATTATAGCTCGGATCGGTAGCGCCGCAGGCACATTTGCCCTCGACGTAGGTGTGATCGGGAGTTTTGTCGAGAAGCGAGGTCTTGGTCTCGCCGCAGACGGTGCAGGAATAGGTCTTAACACCGTTTGCGATATGGGTTGCAGGCTTTGTTACCGCGCCGTCATTCCACTTGTGCGACTCGGTTCGACTCGCGCCGCAGGAGCAGTGCTTGATGTGGCCGTTTGCGTTGTTTTTCTCCCAGTCCGACCAGACGTGATCGTGGGGAGTCTCATTGTCGGGATCGGTAGCGCCGCACTCGCACTTGCCGTCCTTGTAGCTGTGCTCGTGGGGAGGCTCGTAGGTGGGGTCGGTAGCACCGCACTCGCACTCACCGTCAACGTAATCGTGTACGTGAGGCGAATCTTGCTTCGGTTCGGTTACACCGCAGGAGCACTTGCCGTTTACGTAGTTGTGCTCATGTGGCTTGTAGTTTGGATTCGTCTGTCCGCACTCGCATTTGCCATCCTTGTAGACGTGAGTGTGTGAATTCACACAGGCTACGGCGGATGCCGCGAGTACCAAGCACATCAAGAGCAACAGAAGCTTGATAGCAACTTTCATTTTGATCTCCTTTTTATGTTATTTTTTTATTTCGTTAGATGCTTCGGGCGAGGCGCGCTCGCCCGATACGTTGTTTAATCGAAGATATTGCCGCGATATATGCCGATCTCGCCGATCTTCAGCGATCCGCTGGCGTTCGATGCCGCGCAGTCGAAGTAGCGCTTGGTCATATAGGTGAGCCACTCGAGAGTGGTCGAGGCGCCCGACTGTGGCGAGAGGGCTACCGAGCTGACGGTGCCATTCTGTCCGTAGCAGAGCATCTTGCCTGCCGCGAAGTCAACGACGAATCTGTATTCCGTGAGCTCTGTGGTCAGCGTGCCTACCGTAGTCTTGTTGCCGAGCTTGACGTTGCCTGCGGCATCCAGCTGGAAGAGCACGTTGTAGTTGTTGCCCGACTGTCCGTCGCGCATTCTGAAGCTGATGGGCAGCACCGATTCGCCCTGCACCTTGGCAAGCGAGATAACGAAGGATACAGAGGTTTTGCCACAGAGTGCCTCGTAGAGATTCGAGAGAGGCTGGAACTGTACGCCGCCCGTAGTTTCGATGAGCAGAGCCTTACCCGTGGGATCGTTAACGATAGAGTACTCGCACTTCGACATATCGCTTGCGCTGTACTTGATGCCGTTGACGGTTACCGCCTCGGTGGGCTTGTTGAGTGCGGCAGAGGAGAAGTCCTCGTACATTATGGTGTCGGTGCGGCCGCTTCGCGAGATTACCACGTCGCCCGCAGGAGCCGTGAAGGTGATAAATCCACCCTCCTCGGTTGCGGTGTATGAGCCGTAGCTTCTGCCGCCGACGGTGATCTGCCAGCTTCCTGCCGAGAGGCCGGAAACGTAGTAGTCGAGGTTGCCCTCGCCGCTTGTGGTGCAGGAGAGAGTCTTGCTGGTCGCGGCTCTGTCGGTCGCGAAGAGTCCTGCGATTCTGCCGTCGAAGACTCCGCCCTCAAGATTCGTTGCATCGGTGATGCTCTCGACCTTGGCGTAGCTCGAATTGCCCTTGTCGGTGACGTAGATGACGTTCATAAAGGTGGAGGAGGCGTTTTTGCCGGTGTAGACGATCTCGACTCTGCCCCAGTGGCCGTCATCGTGGTTTCTGCTGTTCGAGGTGCATTGCTTGCCGTTTATCAGGTAGTTCTGCGCCTCCCTGCCGTCGTATTTGCCCTCGTTTCTGCCGCCCTGACCGTTTATCTTGATCTCGTCGGTCAGAGAGGTGAGCACGAGTCTGCCGCCCTCGTTCTCGGTGACGACGGTTTTGTCGGTGTTATCTATTATAGGTGCATCGGGAGAGCTTATCTGAAGCAGGAATCGCTTCTCAAAGCCCGCGTCCTTTGCGGTAATATCGTCATAGACGAAGAATACCATCGGGAACTCGGAGTCACCCGTGAATACCGTGAGCATTCGTCTGCCGACGTAGGATACCGTGGCAGAATCGTAGGCCGCGGTGATGTCGCCTGCAAGGTAGGCGTAGAGAGGTGCTCTCTCGCTCGCATCGGTGTATGCCGACTCATGGGCGATGATCTCGCCGCGCTTCATCACGTCGCTTCCGAGCCAGGCATTTAGATTCGTTGAGGTGCTTCTCACGTCGCGCTGACTACCCGAGTACCAGCCCTCGTTCTCTGTAGCTCTGGACGGATCATAGATCAGAAGTCCGTTGTGAGAGATGGTCGCCTGATGGAAGTACTGCATATGCACGTGATTCGGATCGCCATAAATGCCTCCGTCGGTGGAGAGTGCACCCTTGTAGTAGATTTCAAACGTGCCTGAGTCATCGTGCTCGTGACCTGCCGTCGTGCGCTCCTTAATTCGCATAAAGACCGTCACCGCGTCGGGAGAATTCCACGCCGAGTGAATGAGATAATCGCCGAGAGGCGCACCGTTGTAGTTGATGAGATCGAGATCGGCATATCTGTCCTCTGCCGGCTCAACGTCGGAAAGTCCGGTGAGTGCCATATAGATTGGATTGTTGATGCCCATGTATCCGACTTTGTGAATGTCGCAGGAAAGGGGTCTGTCGCCGAGCAGATAATTTGCGTGCGCGAGAACGGTAGAGTCGCCGAAGAGATATGCTGACATATAAGCGATATCCATATATCTGAAGGCGTCCACGTAGTCGCCTCCGCCGTCACCGTCGCCGAGCAGCTTGCCGGGTGTGACCTCGTATGATAGGCAACTGCGCAGAACCTTTTCCATATTCGTGTAGGGGTTCGTGCCGGTTGCGGTCGTCAGCATCCACGCCGAGTAGATGTCTCCGACGAATCTCGCCGTAATATAGGTTCCCGTGCCCTGTGAGGTCATTCCCGACTGATAATAGTAATTTCTCACGGGTATGAATTCGCCGTAAACGCGGCCACCGATAAGATCCCACCAGGAGTCGTTATCGCCGTATATAGCGATGGCAAAGGAGAGATAATCGCGCAGAAGGATGTACTCGCAGGAGTGCCCTGCGACGGCTCTGCCTGTGGTGGGAGGGAATCCGAGCTCGATTTTTGCGCCCGACTTATTCTCGCCGCGGCACAGACAATTCTCAACGCCCGCGATGAACTGAATCTTATCATCTTCGGTGAGAAGATCGTAGCACCAGTCGTAGACGAGTGCCGCCGTGAACATAACGTAGCCGTAATGGCGCATCTGCTCGTTTGCTGTTTCAATATCGAGTGTTTTGAGGAAATTCTTCATATAGAGGATCGCCTGATAGCCGTAGTAGGCGTTATCCTCGGTGAGATATCCGAGGGCCTTGGCCTGAATGATCTCAAGATATTCGTAACTCAGGTTGTGTTTATCGATCGAGCTTTGATCGTACGCCGTACCGAGAGCCGCGTCGTTCGGAATATCGGATGCGAGCAGCTCGGCGAATCTTGCCGCCTGAACTCCGTCCTTTGCAAGATTCTCTCTGACCTTTGGCAGCGTACTCTTGTTCAGGAGAAGCCTCGGATGCTCTGCCGAGGGAGTGACCGTAGGTGCGCCTGAGGTTGCTGTGCCGATGTCGGCGGTGTAGCTCTGGAAGAGCAGTATCTCGGTGTCGCTGTCATCGTACCTGCTGACCTTGCCCGTGTGAGTCTTCAGCTCCTCGCGCCCTGCGGCGAGGCTTTCAAGGAGAAGAGCGAGAGGGCTACCGGGTTCGATGTCACCGCACTCGCACATACCGTCAACGTAGCTATGCTCGTGGGGCTCGCTATAGTCAGGATCTGTCGCACCGCAGGAGCATTTGCCCTCAATATAGCTGTGCTCGTGGGCTTCGTAGTTTGGATCGGTCGCACCGCACTCGCACTTACCACCCGTGTAGCTATGCTCGTGAGGTTTATAATCGGGATCGGTCGCGCCGCAGGAGCATTTTCCCTCCAGGTAACTGTGGCTATGGGGCTCCGGGGGATCGCTCTGCTCGTTACAGGACGCGGCGAAGATCGCGAGTGCCGCGCAGAGAAGCAGAGGCAGTAGTTTCTTGGTTGGTTTCATATTGATCACCTGCTTTATCAATTAGTGGGTGAAATCGTGATTTTGCCTGCAGGGGCGGTAAAGGTGAGAAGCCCACCCTCCTCGGTTGCGGTATAAGTGCCGTAGTCCGCGCCGTTAACACTGACAGACCATTCGCCTGCCGCGACGCCCGAGACGTAGTAGTCGAGGTATCCCTCGCCCGAGGTAGTGCAGGAGAGACTCTCGTCAGCGCCGACTCTCGAGGTGGCAAAGAGACCTGCGATTCTGCCCTCAAAGACTCCGCCCTCAAGACCTATAGCATCCTCGATAGATACGACGGATGCCGCGTTCTTGTTGCCCTTGTCGGTAACGTAGAGCACGTTCATAAAGGTGACCGACGCCTTAGGAGTTGCGTAAATGATCTCAACTCTGCCCCAATGTCCGTCGTCGGAGGAATTGCTGCTGGGGACGCATTGCTTGCCGTTTATGAGATAGTTTTGTGACTTCGAGGCGTTGTAGCTTCCGCTGTTTCTGCCGCCGTGCTTCTCGAAGATAAGTCTTTCGCTACCCGTGGGTGCGGTGAGGCAGGTGAGAACCAATCTGCCGCCCTCGTTCTCGGTGGTGACGGTCTTATCGTTCTCGTTTACCGTTGGAGCGTCCTTCGAGGTTATCTGGAGTAGGAAGCTGCGCTGACAGCCCTGCTTCGAGGTGATGTCGTCAAAGACGAAGAAGACCATCGGGAACTCGGCGTCACCCGTAAAGACGGTGAGCATTCTTCTGCCAACGTAGGACGCCGAGGCAGAGTCGTACGCCGCCGTGATGTCACCGGCGATATAGGCGTACTTTGGCTTTGATTTGTCGCCGCCGATATATTCGTGCTGACGGCCTGTGACGGTGCCGGTTTTCATGTTTTCATCGGCGAGCCAATTATTAAGATTCGACGATGATCCGACGCCGATTATCTGTCCGCCGGAATAAAGTCCGCCCTCGGAGTTTCTCTTCGCGGGATCATAGATCAAAAGACCGTTGTGCGATACCGTTGCACTGTGATAGAAGGATCCGTGTGAGGAGTTGTTATCGTATATACCTCCGTCGGAGGTGAGCATACCCTTGTAGTAGATCTCAAAGGTGCCGGAGTCGGCGTGCTCGTGGTTGCCGGTCGTGCGCTCCTTGATACGCATAAACACCGATACCGAGCTTGGATCATTCCACGCCGAGTGGGCGAGATACTGACCGAGCGGTGAGCCGTTGTAATTCAAGAGCTCCATATCCTTGTATCTGTCGGCCTTCGGCTGAATGTCACAGAGTCCCGAGAGTGCCATATAGAGAGGATTGTTGATGCCCATATATCCCTTTCTATGCACGTTGCAGGAGAGCGTCTTCGTGCCGAGAAGGAAATTGCCCTGGGCGAGAAGCGTCGTGTCGCCGTAAAGATATGCCGACATATAGGCTATATCCATATAACGGAAGGCATCGACGTAACTGCCGTTGCCGTCTCCGTCGTTGAAGAGTCGCTTTGCGCTGAATTCGTAGGAAAGACAGCTTCTGACCACTCTATCCATAGAGGAGAGAGGGTTCTCGCCGGTGGCGGTCTTAAGCATCCAGGCGGTGAAAATATCCGCGCCGAATCTCGCGGTAACGTAGGTACCCGTGCCCTGCGGCGCCATATCCGACTGATAGTAGTAATTTCGTACTGGTATAAATTCGTTGTAAACTCGTCCGCCGATGTAGTTCCACCAGGAGTTGTTGTCACCGTATATCGCGATGGCAAAGGAGAGGTAATCGCGCAGAATTATGTACTCGCAGGAGTGACCGACAACTGCGCCGCCGCCCGAGGGAGGGAAGCCGACCTCGGTCTTACTGCCCGCCTTGTTCGTTCCGCGGCAGAGACAGTTCTCAACGCCCGCGATAAGCTGTATCTTGTCCTCCTCGGTGAGAAGGTCGTAGCACCAGTCGTAGACGAGCGCCGCCGTGAACATAACGTAGCCGTAGTCGCGGCATTGATCGCTCGCGATGTACTGAATATCGAGGCTCTTCAGCACGTTTTTCATATAGTAAATAGCCTGATAGCCGTAGTAGTCATCTCCGTATACGGCCGCGGCGAGAGCCTTCGCTTGAATGACCTCGAGATAGGTGTAGTCGAGGTTGTGCGATTTGCCGCTCGGGTCGAGCTCCCTGAGAGTCGCGCCGTTTGCGAGAGTCTTTCTCAAAAGCGTCTCAAATCGAACCGCCATAGCGTCATCTGCGCGGAGGCTGTTTTTGATCTCGGGGATCGTGTCCTTGGTGATAAAGAGTCTCGGATGCTCGTCTGATGGCGTCACGTCAGGTCTGCCTGCGGCAGGCACGCCAATGTGTGCGCTGTATTTCTGGAAGAGAAGAATTTCGGCATCGCTTGCACTATATTTGCTGATCTTGCCCTTGTAGGTCTTGAGCTCCTCTCTCTGCGCCTCGAGGAGCGAGAGAAGCGCGTCTATGTGAGGCAGGTGGATATCAACCGACTCCTTTTCCTTCTCGATGCGCTCGAGCAGAGCCTCGTGCTGCGCCTTCGTGTATACGCCCGTGGCGGAGAAGTCCTTTTCAATTATGAGCTTGCCGAGGTTGACGTTCTTCGATACGAGGTCGGAGATCGCCTGCTCGTAGCCGAGCCCGTCGCCTGCATAGACGGCGAGATCGCCGTCAACATATGCGAATGCCCAGCAGTGATCTCCGGTAGATTTCGCGCTCGCCTCGGTGTAGAGCGCTTTGGCTATGCGTGTTGCCTCGCAGTCGACCTCACCCAGCACTATTCTGTATTTTGCGCTCGCGCTATCTGTACTCGTCACCGCGATTCCCGGAATATATGCGGCAGTGAGCTTTGATTGGAGGGCCGAAGCCTCCTCCGAAAGACCGCTCGCGTAGATAATGACCGAATCCGTCGGATTGTTTCTGTCAAGCACCGCAACCGTCGTGTCCTCGTATGAGGGGACGGGATCGGGCTTCGGGAGCGGAATAGGATCGGTGCTCGAGCCGCCTTCGTTCGAGCCGCCGTTATTCGAGTTATCCTCGTCCGAGCCGCCGTTTGAGTCCTCGCCCGGCGTCTGATTCGTGCCGGAGTCGCCCGCCGAGGGACCCGAGGGCTTCACGGTAGGCGTAGTTGTATTGCACGCGACGGTGAGAGTCGCGAGAATTATGCAGATGAGTATGATAAGTAGCTTTTTAATGCTTTTCATGGCTTTTCCTTTGCGCGCGTCGATATTATATAGTTATACATAGTAATTATAACATATTTATAAGGTAATTTCAATGGTTTTATCAACAAAATGTATAGCACAAGGTCGATTCTATGGCTCTATGCCAAAATCGCGCAAAAAAGAGCCCACCGTGATTGGCGGGCTCTCCGAGACCTTCGTCTCTATAAGCTTTATTATTTTACGGGAGTGATAACTACCGCGCCTGCGGGAGCGGTGAAGGTGAGAAGTCCACCCTCTGCGGTAGCGGTATAAGTGCCGCAATCCTTACCGTCAACGGTAACCGACCACTCGCCTGCGGCAACGCCGGATACGTAGTAGTCAATGCTATCCTCGCCCTCGGTGATGCAGGAAAGAGCCTCGGTAGCGCCGGTTCTCGAGCTTGCGAAGAGACCTGCGATCTTGCCGTTAAATACGCTACCCTCAAGGCCGGTTGCATTGGCAACCTTCTCGATGCTTGCCGCGTTCTCGTTGCCCTTATCGGTAACGTAGAGAACGTTCATGAAGGTGATGCTCGCCTTCGGAGATGCAAGAGTGATCTCAACACGTCCCCAGTGACCGTCATCGCGTCCGATGTCGTTGGGAGCTACCTGCTTGCCGTTTACCAAGTAGTTCTGGGACTTGGTTGCATCGTATTTGCCGCTGTTTCTGCCGCCCTGTCCCTGAATGATGATGTTGCCCTCGGTCAGACAGGTAAGAACGAGCTTACCCTCGCCGTTCTCGGTGGTAACGGTGTTGATGCCCTTCTTGGTGTTGTTCACGATAGTGGGCTCATCGGGAGAGGTGATCTGAAGCAGGAAGGTTCTCTGACATCCGACCTTGGAGGTGATGTCGTCGAATACGAAGAACGCCATGGGGAACTCCTCGTCGCCTGTGAAGACGGTGAGCATTCTTCTGCCAACGTAGGATGCGGAGTCGGAGTGATAAGCCTTCGAAATATCGCCTGCTATGTAAGCGTAGAGAGGCTGGCTCTTATCGCCGTCGACGTAGCCGTGCTCGTATCCGGTAACAGTACCGGTGAAGGTGTTGGTGTTGAGATCCCAGCTGTCGAGAGTAGTACCCGAACCGCCGACAACTCTCTGGCCTCCGGAGTAGTAGCCGCCTTCAGAGCCCTTCTTCGCAGGGTCTATAATGAGCAGACCGTTGTGAGAGATGGTAGCCTGATGATAGAAGTCTGTGTGAGGCGTGCCGTAGCCGTTGTAAACGCCGCCGTCGGAGGTGAGCATACCCTTGTAGTAGATCTCGAACGTACCCGAGTCAAGATGCTCATGGTTCGCGGTGGATCTCTCCTTGATACGCATGAATACGGATACCGCCGCAGGATCATTCCACTTGGAATGAGCGAGATACTGACCGAGAGGCGAGCCGTTGTAGTTTATGAGATCCATGCCCTCGTATCTGTCATCCGCAGGCTCGATATCGGAAAGACCCGAGAGAGCCATAAGAAGAGGAGAGTCAATAGCGATGTAGCCCTTGCCGCCCTCGTGATACTTTATTACGATATTGTCGCCAACGAGGAACTTTGCCTGTGCGAGCATGGTAGGATCGTCAAAGAGGTAAGCCGCAATGTATGCGATGTCGATAAATCTCTTTGCATCAACGTAGTTGCCGTCGCCGTCACCGTCGTTGAAGAGCTTACCGGGCTCAAACTCATAGGAAAGAGCACTTCTTACAACGTTTTCTATGCCAACGTAGGGGTTCTCGCCGGTTGCGGTCTCAATGATCCAAGCAGAGAAAATATCGCCAACGAATCTTGCGGTGATATATACGCCTGTACCCTGGGGAGCCATGCCCGACTGGTAGTAGTAGTTACGAACGGGAACGTACTCGGCGTAAACTCTGCCGCCGACGTACTCCCACCAGGAGTTATTGTCGCCGTAAACTGCAACTGCGAAGGAGAGATAGTCACGAAGAACCATGTACTCGCACGCGTGGTCTGCAACAGCACCGAGAGCTGAGGGAGGGAATCCTACCTCCATCTTTGCGCCGTTAGCATTGCTTCCCTTACAGAGCACGTTCTCAACGCCTGCGATGAACTGGGTCTTATCCTCCTCGGTGAGAAGGTCGTAGCACCAGTCGTAGACGATTGCCGCGGAGAACATGATGTATCCGTAGTCACGGGTCTGGTCGTTGTACATCTGTCTGATGTCAAGCGATTTCAAGAAGTTCTTCATGTAGTAAACTGCCTGATATCCGTAGAAATCATCGTCGTAGATCAGATGAGCGAGAGCCTTTGCCTGAATTACCTGAAGATACTCGTAGTTGATGTTGTGATCGCTGTTTTTGCCTGTTACGGCGTTAACGTCGGTCTGGATACGCTCGCCGAGAAGACCGCCGTTCGGGAGCTCCATATAGAGAAGTCTCTTGAACTCTTCAGCGTCTTTACCGCCCTTGGCAATGGACTCTCTGATCTCTGCGTACATATCAGAGTTGATGAGAAGTCTCGGATGCTGCTCCTGGGGATTTACGGTGGGAGCATCCCATCTGGGCGAGCCGATCGCCATAAGATTCTCTGTGTGAGTAACGAACATGAGAGTGTCGTCGCCGGCGTAGTACTTATCGTGATGCTTGTAGATCGAGCCCATAAAGCCGTTAAGCTCCTCGCGCTGGGAGGTGAGCTTTGCAACGAGCTCGTCGATATACTGCTTGTTGTTCTCTCTGTTTGCCTCGTACGCGATGCGGTCGAGCTCTACAAGTTCCGCTACGTAATCTGCACGAGTGTATGCCTTGGCGACGGAGAGAGTGTCAACAACGGTGAGCTTGCCGTCGGTAACGAACTCGGAGATAAGAGCGGCGAATGCCTTCTCGTATCCAACATCGGAGCCGGAGTAAATAGCGAGTACGCCGTCATAGAAGGAGTATGCCCAGTGATAATCCTTGGGCGCTTCGGCGTTTGCCGCGTTAAAGAGCGCTTTTGCGGCCTCTGCAGCAGGATGATCAGAAAGACCGAGGATTATAGCGTGCTCCGCATCGCCAATTACAGCAGACGTGCCGATGTCGGAGATGCCTGCGCCATCAAGCAGAGCGGCGAGTGCCTTTGCCTTGTCGGACAGACCGGTGCCGTATACGATAACCGACTTGTCGGGAGCTGCGGCGTCAAGGACGTCAACGCTCTCGCCCGTGGGAGCCCAAGCAGGAGTGTCGGTGTTACCGGGGCCGGGCTTATCGCCGGGGCCGGGTGTAGGATCATCACCGTTATTAAATCCGGGGATGTCGAAGGGAAGGTCAAAGGGTAGATCGCACGCCGTGGCAGCCATTGCTACGATAACGCACAGAAGTACCGCTAAGAGTTTTGCGATGTTTTTCATATATTTCTCCTTTTAAAAAATTATCAAGTGAATCAAACGGGTGAGATCGTGACTGTTCCTGCGGGAGCCTCGAAGGTGAGAAGTCCGCCCTCCTCGGTCGCCGTGAAGGTGCCGATTACGTTGCCGTTGACCGTGACACGCCACTTGCCTGCGGCGAGGCCGGATACGTAGTAGTCCATGCTTGAGGAGCCGGAGGTCTTGCAGGAGAGCTCGGTCTTTGCCTCGGTTCTCGAGGTAGCAAAGAGCGCCGCGATCTTTTCGTTAAATACTCCGCCCGTTAGGCCGTTCTCGGAGGTGGTATCCTTGACTGTTGCCATATCCTTGTTGCCCTTGTCGGTGACGTAGAGCACGTTCATGAACTTGGCGTCGGTTGTGGACTTGGTCCACTCGATCTCGACTCTGCCCCAATGTCCGTCGTCTGCGGTCTTGGTCTTGGGAACGAGCTGCTTGCCGTTGATGAGGTAGTTCTGGGAGAGGGTCGCGTCGTAGCTGCCGCTGTTTCTGCCGCCCACACCTGTGAGCTTGACGTTGTCGGAGAGGCAGGTAAGAACGAGTCTGCCGTCGCCGTTCTCGGTGATGACGGTCTGTGCGGACTCGTCGATGGTGGGTGCGCTCTTCGAGGAGATCTGAAGCAGGAATCGCTTCTGATAGGTCGCAGAAACCGAGCTGATATCGTCGTAGACGAAGAATACCATAGGATACTCTGCGTCGCCGGTGTAAACCGTGAGCATTCGTCTGCCGACGTAGTTTACCGTCTTGGTGCTGTAGGCCTCGGTGATGTCACCTGCGACGTAGGCGTAGAGGGGCTTTGTGGTATCGCCGTTAAGGTAGCCGTGCTGGCGTCCCGTCACCGTACCCGTATCGTAGTCGGATGTGAGCCACTGATTGAGGCTCGAGGACTCGGAGACGAATCTCTCCTGGCCGCCCGAGTACCAGCCGTCCTCGGTGGATGCGAGGCTCGGATTGTAGATTATAAGTCCGTTATGAGAAATAGTTGCCTTGTGGAAGTACTTTGTGTGCTCGTGGCTGTAGTTGTTATACATACCGCCGTCGGAGGTGAGCATTCCCTTGTAGTAGATCTCGAACGTACCGGAGTCGTAGTGCTCGTGGTTAGCGGTGGAGCGCTCCTTGATACGCATGAAGACTGCCGCGGATGCGGGATCGTTCCAGGATGCGCGGATAACGTACTGACCGAGAGGCGCGCCGTTATACTGAATGAGATCCATACCCTCGTATCTGTCCTCTGCGGGCTCGACCTCTGCTATCGCGGTGAGCGCAAGATATATGGGAGTCGAGAGTCCCTGGAAGTTAGAGGAGAATGCAGAGCTCTTCAGATGCATTGCCTGCGCCAGGAGAGTCTCGTCGCTGTAGAGATATGCCGCGATGTAGGCCATATCTGCGAAGGCGCTCGTCTTCTTGCCGTCGCCGCTGTTATCGCCGTCGGTGAAGATCGTGCCGGGTGTGTATTCATATCCAATGAAGGATTTTACCGTGTTCTCCATACCGACGTAGGGGTTAGTGCCGGTAGCGATCTTGATGATCCACGCCGAGTAGAGATCACAGATGTGTCTTGCCGTCGCGTAGCCGGTGCCCTGCTGTGCAATGCCCGACTGGAAGTAGTAGTTACGCATTTCTACGTAGTCGTTGCAGACTCGCGCCGCGATGTAGTTCCACCAGGATGCGTTCTCATCGTAGATCGCGGTTGCAAATGCGAGATAATCGCGGAGAATCTGGTACTCCGAGCCGTGGCCGGATACCGAGCCCTGCTTGGAAGGCGGGAAGCCGACCTCCATTTTTACGCCGCCCGCGTTACTGCCGCGGCACAGACAGTTTTCAACGCCTGCGATGAACTGAACCTTATCGTCCTCGGTGAGAAGGTCGTAGCACCAGTCGTAGACGATCGCCGCCGTGAACATAGTGTAGCCGTACTGTCTGCACTGGTCGGATGCGATCTGCTCGATGTCAAGCGACTTGATGAAATTCTTCATATAATAAATCGCCTGATAGCCGTAGAGCTCGTCGCCGTATGCGAGATATCCGAGCGCCTTTACCTGAATGAGCTCGAGATAGGAGTCATCGTAGTTATGGATGTTGTCTTTGTCAACCGTGCCGTTGACACCGAGATTGGTCTTTGCGGGAAGGATGCCGTCATTCTCAAGCGTTGCATCGAGAAGCTCGAAGAATCGCTCGGTGAAAGCGTTGTCCTGATTGAGAGAGATACGCAGATCGGGGAGCATGTCCTCGGTGACGAGAAGTCTCGGATGCTGATCGCTCGTCGGCTTGACGGGCGACGTGCCCCAGGAGGACGTGCCGATGTTCTTGGTATACTGCTTGAAGAGGTAGATCTTGGAGTCGCTTGTGTTATAGGGACTGATCTTACCCATATAGCTCGAGAGGGTGTTTCTCTGCGCGGTGATCGAGGGCATAAGCTCCTTGAGGATCTTCTGATTTGCCTCTTTCTTGGCCTCTGCCTCCTGGCGCGCCTCTTCGTCGAGCTCGGCCTTATAGTCTGCGTAGGTCAGAGTGCCCTCTGCTACGAGGTTGCTCTTGACTATGATCCTGCCGTTCTTCAAATAAGTTGAGAAGAGCTCGCCAACAGCCAGATCATAGCCCTTCGCGCTGTTTGCTACGACGGCGAGCTTACCGTCTGCAAAAACGATCGCCCAATGGAAGTCCTCGGGAGCCTTCGCGCTCTTCGCATCAATGAGCTCGGAGGCCTTCTTCGATGCCTCTCTGTCGGATGCGCCGAAGATTATCTCCTTTTCCTCGTTGATCTTAGTGGCGGAGTAGGAGATGATGCTGTTCTTTACGAACTTTTTCGCATAGAGCTCGTCGGCAAATGCGACGGCGCCGTTTCGTGCAATGTCCTCCTCGCTATTACTGTCGAAGAGTACCATATATTCAAAGGTCGCCGAGGGGGTGGCGATTATTACGTCGATGACTTTATCGGGGTCGGACTCCGGCTCTTCGGTCGGGAAGAGGAAGCAGGCCGTCAGCGAGCCGAGCGTCAGGACGAAAATTGCAAGTAAAATTAGGGGTTTGAGTTTTCTTATCACAGGGGTTCTCCGATTTAAAATGTTTTTCCACTATAATTATATATTATAAAGCGCGACAATGCAATAAGCCTTGTTTAAAATCGTCAAGTTGCCTAAAATATTTTATACATAATAACCAAAGAAAAGAGCCGAGAATTGGCTTCTCGGCTCTGCAAAAATTGACAAACTGTGAACTTTTTTCGACTATTTTGCAGGAGAGATAACAACTCGTCCCGCAGGAGCGGTGAAGGTGAGCATTCCGCCCTCCTCGGTAGCGGTGTAAACGCCGTAGCTTTGACCGTCGACCTTGACTATCCAATCGCCTGCGGCAACGCCCGAGACGTAGTAATCCATAGATTCACCGCCGCGGGTCAAGCAGGAGATAATATCGCTCTCGCCGTTTCTCGCGGTTGCGAAGAGCGCCGCGATCTTACCGCCGAATACCGCGCCCTCGATGCCCGAGTTGACCTGTGTTGCCACCGCGGTTGGGATATTATCGTTGCCCGCGTCGGTGACGGCGATGACGTTAAGGAAGGTCGCGTTCTTCGACTGCTTGTCCCAGACGATCTCGATCCTGCCCCAATGTCCGTCGTCGGCCAGGGATTTCGAGACAAGCTGCTTACCATTTATAAGGTAGTTTTGAGACTTCTCGGAGACGTAGTTGCCGCTTGTTCTGCCGCCCACGCCGTTTATCTTGACGTTATTCGAAAGGCAGGTGAGCATCAGCCTGCCGCCGTCGTTCTCGGTGACAACTGTATTTCCGCTGATGGTGGGCGCGTCCTGCGATGAGATCTGCAGGAGGAAGCGCTTCTCGAACTCTGCCGAGTCGGAGGTGATGTCATCATAGACGAAGAGAACCATCGGTGCGCTCTCGTCACCCGTGAAGACGGTGAGCATTCGTCTGCCGACGTAGTCTACCGTCTGCGAGTCGTAGGATGCCGTAATGTCGCCCGCGACGTAGGCGTAGAGCGGCTTTGTCTCGCTCGCGTCGGTATAGGCGTGCTGGTGACCTGTCACGCGCCCTGCATCGTAGTAGGAACCTAGCCACTTATCCATATTTGCAGGCTCGGCGAGCTTCATCTGACCGCCCGAGTACCATCCGCCCTGCGTGCCCGCGAGCGCGGGATTGTAGATTATCAGACCGTTGTGAGATATGGTCGCCTGATGGTAGTATTGCGTGTGTGCGTGATCGTAGTTATCGTAGCATCCGCCGTCGGTGGAAAGTGCGCCTTTATAGTAGATTTCAAAGGTTCCTGCATCACAGTGCTCGTGATTTGAGGTAGCGCGCTCCTTGATCCGCATAAATATCGCCGCCGAATCATAGACGCCAAAGGCCTCGCGAGCGACGTACTGACCGAGAGGCGAGCCGTTATACTGAATGAGGTCAAGCCCCTCGTATTTGTTCGCCTCGGGGATCGGGTCGGAGAGTCCGCGCAGAGCCGCGTAGGCGGCAGACGTCAAGTATAGGAAGCTGCTCGAGAATGCCGACGTTCCGCGAATGTCGTTCGCCTGGGCGAGAAGCGTCGCGTCGCCCTCGAGATATGCCGCGATGGTGATGGGATGAAGTATGTCCTTGATGGCGGCGTAGTCGCCGCTCTTGTCGCCGCTGTTGAAGAGCATTCCCGGCGCGACCTCGAGCCCGACGAGGCCTCTTGTGACCTCGGCGAGGTTATCGTAGGGATTCTCACCCGTTGCGGCCAGGATTATCCAGGCCGAGAAGAGATCGGAGGTGTATCTTGCCGCGGCGTAGCCCGTGCCCTGATAGGTCGAGCCCGACTTATAGTAGTAGTTACGCATTGGGATGAAGTCGTTGTAGACTCTCGCCGCAACGAAATCCCACCAGGAGTTATTGTCACCGTAGATAGCGACCGAGAAGGAGAGATAATCGCGCAGGATCTGCCTTTCCGCGCCGTGTCCCGTGACAGAGCGCTGACTCGATGGCGGGAAGCCCACGGCCATAGCCGCGCCGCTTTGGTTACTGTAGCGGCAGATCCTGTTCTCAACGCCCGCGATGATCTGCTCACGGTCAAGCTCGGTCAGGAGCGGATAGCACCAGTCGTAGACGATAGCGGCGGTGTACATAACGTAGCCGTACTGTCTGCATTGGTCGGAGGCGATGCGGACTATATCGAGTGATTTAAGGTAGTTTTTGATGTAGTAGATGGCCTGATAGCCGTAGTAGGGATCATCGTAGAGAAGATACGCCAGAGCCTTTGCCTGAATGACCTCGAGAGGCTCCTCGTTGAAGTTGTGGTAGTTGTCCTTGTTTACGGTAGAGTTCGTTCCCTGGTAGGACGCCGCAGGAAGAATACAATCGTTCGCAATATCGGTGTTAAAGAGCCTGAAAAGTCGGGAATTCGTAGAGTCCTCGCGTGTCAGCGCCCTTTTTACCTCGGGAAGCGTGTCATTATTGAGAAGAAGCCTCGGATGCTCCTCGCTCGGAGTCGTGGGAGCCGTGCCCCAGATGGATTTGCCGATGTTTTTCGTCGAAGTGCCGAAGAAGCGGCTGCTGATGAGCTCCTTTCTCTGCGCGTCGATCTTCTTAAGAAGCTCGCCCAGAGCCTCGTCGTGCTCGGCTCGCGTGTCGGCGTTGTCAGCGATGAGATCCTCGAGGAGCGAGTCCTCGTAGTCGTTGATGTCCTGGGAGACGTGCTCCTTCAGCGTGTCGGGGAAGGAAATCTTGCCGTCAGAGCAGTAGCGCTCCATAAACACGCTGATACCCATATCGTAGCCGCGCTCGCTGTTCGCCACGATGGCGAGTCTGCCATCCATATAATAGAATACGCAGTGCAGGTCGCTCGGTGCGGCCGCTACCTTCTCGGCGAGAAGCTCGCCCGCGATCGCGGAGGCCTTGCGGTCGGTCGCGCCGAAGAGAACCTCGTGCCGCGCCTCGGATACCGCATCGGAGAGTGCCGACGTGCCCGAGGGGATCAGCTCTTCTGCCGCGAGAGCCTTGCCGAAGTCTACCGCCGCGAGACGAGAGTCCTCGTCGCGGTATTTATACACTATGGCATAGTCGCTATCTGCCATCGCGTCAAAGAGCACCACGAGCTCACCCGTGGGAGTCCATACCTCCTCGGGCTCGTTGTTATTGTTATCGCCGACGCATGACGAAAGAGCCGCCGTGATAAACACCGCCGCCAGCAGCAAAATAAGGGCAAAAAGCCGTTTTTTCATATAATAAACCTCCGTGTGGAGTTAGCGCTTGTGAGTAATAACGACGCTTCCCGCAGGCGCGGTAAAAGTGAGCATTCCGCCGTCTGCCGATGCGGCACAAACATCGTAGAATTTGCCGTCAATGCTGATAGACCACTCGCCTTCGGCAAGGCCGCAGACGTAGTAATGCATAACGTCGCCACCTGTTGTGGTAAATGAGAGAGTATCCTCCTCTCGATCTCTGGACGTAGCGAAAACTGCTGCAATTTCACCGAATGCGCCTCCCTGAACGCCCTCTCCCATGATTCTATCGATGGTAGGGGCGGCCTTGGTTTGTCCTCTGTCGGTGACGTAGAGAAGGTTCATAAAGGTAGATTCCTTTGATGTGGTGGGGGCGGTTATTTCAACGCGTCCCCAGTGCTTGTCGTCGGCTGAGTCGCTCTCTGGCAGGCATTGGTGTCCGTTTATCGCGTAGTTCATCGATAGCTTTGCGCTGTATGTGCCGTTATTTCTGCCTCCGACCTTATTGAAGCTAACGCCGTCGGATAGGCAGGCGAGGACAAGTCTGCCGTCACCGTTTTCGGTAATTATCGTTTTCTCGGCTTCGTTTACTGTAGGCTCTTCCATTGAGCTTATCTGCAAAAGAAATCTTTTTTCATAGGAGGCGGAGAGGGCGGTTATATCGTCATAGACGAAGAACACCATAGGAAAGCTCTCGTCTCCCGTATATACCGTGAGCATTCGTCGTCCGACGTAAGATACCGTATCCTTTGGATACGCCGCAGTAATATCTCCTGCAATATAGGCATACTCGGGGCGCGCGATGTCACCGTCAAAGTATCCGTGCTGTCTTCCGGTGATCGTGCCGGTTTTGCAATACTCAAGGGTCAGAAATTCGTCAAAGGAATTGATAGCACCGGGCGATATTTGGCTACCCGAATACCATTTCTTGCTAAGATCGCTTGAGGAATAATCCCACTTTGAGGGGTTAAATATGATAAGGCCGTTATGAGATATGGTCGCCTTGTGGAAATATTTTGTCTGCGGCTTGCCGTATACGTTGTAGCATCCGCCGTCGGAGGTCAGCATACCCTTGTAATAGATCTCAAAGACACCTGCATCGTCGTGCTCGTGGTTGGCGGTGTTCATTTCCTTTATCTTCATAAAGACGGCGGCAGACTCATTGGAGTTCCAGGCTTCGTGAACAATATACTGACCGACAGGATGTCCGTTATATTGGATCAGCTCCATGCTTTCGTATTTGTTTTCGGCGCGCTCCACGCGAGCGGTGCCGCGAAGAGCAACGTAAAGAGCTGAGGTCAGATGTTTTGTCTCCGCGCCAAAGCTGCCTGCGCCGAGCAGATCCTCTGCAAAGACCAGCATTTCGCCGTCCTTGTAGAGATAGGCCGCCATATAGGCCGAGTGTAAGAAGGTGGATTGCTTTCTTGTTTCGTATGTTCCGTCTCCCTCGGTGAATAGGATTCCCGCGGCGCACTCATAGCCCATCATACCACGCACGGTGTTCTCCATGCCGACGTAGGGGTTCTCCCCTGTAGCCGCAGTCAAAAGCCAGGCCGAGATATGATCGTATGAGATGCGGTGAGCGGCGTATACAGCCGTGCCCTGCGAGGTAATGCCGGAAGTGTAGTAGTAGTTACGTACGGGCACATACTCTGAGTAGACTCTTGCCGCAACGTAATCCCACCAGGAATCGTTGTCGCCGTAGAATGCAATAGCGGCGGCGAGATAGTTTCGAAGCACCTGCGCGCCTGCACCGTGACCGCTGACCGCGCTCTGTCCCGAAGGCGGGAAGCCCACCTCCATCTTCAGCTTATATACCGGATTTGACGTATAAGAGGGGTCGCCGCAATATCCCGATGCGGTGCGAGTTTCGACCCCCGCCATAAGCTGTGCCTTGTCATCTTCTGTGAGAAGATCATAGCACCAATCGTACACAAGAGCCGCCGTAAACATAGTGTTGCCGTATTCGTGGCATTGGTCGGAGGCTATGTACTGAATATCCAGCGTGAGCAGGAAGTTTTTTATATAATATATCGCCTGATATCCGAAGAGTTCGTGGCCTTCGAGGAGATATCCCAGCGCCTTGACCTGAATAAGCTCAAGAACGCTCTTGTCGTAGTTATGCAGACCGTCGCGATCGTCAAAATCGGGAAGAGGTTCGCCGAGACGACCGCCGCTCTCGAGTTCGGACTCAAGAAGAGCGCGAAAACGTTTGTTGGTTTCGTTGTTTTCCTCCAGCATTTCGCGGATGAGAGGGAGATCATCGCTTGTTATGAGAAGTCTCGGATGCTCGCTGGAGGGAGTAGTGGGAGCGGCCTCCCAGAGGGGCACGCCTATGTTCTCGGTAGCAACGCCGAGAAGAGCTCCGGACGCGATCTGCTCGCGCTGTGCCTCGTAGAGAGGCTTGATCTCGGCCAGAAGCGCATCGCGTTCTGCCTTGTTGTAGGATTCTTTGTCGATCTTCACGGCGGAATTTCCGCCAAAGACCGATACGTTATGAACATACATATATCTGTGATCTGTGGCCGCCGCGCCCTGTGCTTGTGAGTACCATTGCCAGTAGTAGTTGGTCATCAAGCTGTAGAACTCGTCGGTGGTAAGGTCGTTTCCCTCGGCTATTATGAGCGGAGAGGAGATAATGAGGACGCCTTTATTGTCGTAGGCATAGATCCTGCTATCGTCAAAGCTGACAACTATGGAAAAAGTGGTAATCTCGCTACCTAAATTTAACACGTGCGCCGCCTCTTCCTGTCCAAGAGTGACCTCGCCCGACTTGCTCGTTTTAAAAAGGGGAATGGAATAGCCGTCGATCTTCAGTCTGAAAACAGTAGTTGGAGAGTTCTTTTCGTCAGGAATTGAGACAGTCAGGCTGAATGTAAGTTCTCTTTCGCCACCAAGAGCCTCCACAAGATCGCCGTGGCAGAGCAGATTGCTCGAACGGCTGTTGCCCTGCTTCCACAAGAGCTTGCGGTCGACGGTTGAGAATGCGTTTTTGAGATCGGTGGTCTCCTTACTACCGTTGGTCGTCCTTGTGATTGCATACCGGTTTTTCGCGTTGTCATCTCCGTCGCCAAGCATAGAGCCGTCGAGCACCGAGATGATTCTGTTCCACTTTGCATATACCGTTTGATCGCCCGTGACGTTATTTGAGATAGCAATTATGCTGTTCTCGACGCGTAGGTCTGACGACGTAAACCAACCCGAGAAGATATAGCCTTCTCTTATTGGTGTGGGCAGCGTAAGCTCGGTCCCGGGAGCATACTCTGTCGGTGCGTTATCGGGCAGACTTCCTCCGTTAAGAACATAGAAAATCGATGATTTCGTCGATTCGCTCTCGACAGAAGACGAAGGGCTCTTGCTATGGCAAGCGATAGAGAATATTGATAGCAAAAGGAGAGAAATAACCGCAAAAATTCTGATAAAGGTCTTCATATCAGACCTCCTTTCATATTAGAAAAGTCTGTGGTTTTTTCCGCCGAAGATGAGTACCTGGTAGTCGTTGCCGGCGATTCTCGAGTAGATTCTGCCGTCGTAGCGCTCCGCCAAGTCCTTTGGCGAGAGGTTTGTCGATATGATGGTCGACAGGCCCTTGTTCTGTCTTGTGTTGACGAGGTTATAGAGGCAGGAGGTCGAGAACTGACTCGAGAACTCTGTGCCGAGATCGTCAATAATGAGCAGGTCGCAGTCCATATATTTCGCCGCCTTGGGCTCCTTCTGGGTGTAGCCGCTCTTGAACTTGTCCTCCTCGAAGTCTGCGATGATATTCTCGATGCCGTCGTAGATCACCGAGCGTCCCTGGGAGATCACAACTCTCGCAATAGAGGTGGTGATGTGAGTCTTGCCCGTGCCGGTGCCGCCGACGATGAGCATATTGCCGCCGCGCTGGGAGAACTCCGCGGCAAAGCGCTTTGCCGCCTCGAAATTAGCCTTCATTCTGGCATAGAGAGCCTCGTCGTTCGAGTACCACTCAAGGTCGAAGTTGTCGAAGGACTGCTTCTCCATGAGGCATCCCATGCCCGAGGACTCAACGTTGAGGGTGATGAGTCGCTCTCTAAAGCAGGAGCAGAGCTTGACGCCGTCGATAAATCCGGTGTCGGAGCACTTCTCGCAGGAGTATTTCGGCTCTGTGTAGTCGGCAGGATAGCCGAGTGAGATCATTATCTCGCGGCGCTTTTCGTTGAGTGCGAGATTTCTGTCTCTGATAGCCGATATGTCGCCGCCCTGGCAGGCGGTCTTGAAGATGACCATACCCGTGGCGCGAAGCTCCTCGTCGATAGCCGCGATCTCGGGCGAGATCTCGGAGAGACGTGCCGATCTTTCCTCGGCCTCGGATCTTGCGCGGAGCCTCTTCGCCTCAATCTCCTCTTTTACTCTATGAAAGTTGTCGTATGTATACATAATTCCTCCCAAAAAGAGAATTTTCTGCGTTATTTGTAAACTTTAGTTGTCATTTTCGCCATTTCCGTAGCTTCTCTGGAGAGCGCGCTGGAAGGCGTCCTCTACGTCAAAGTCCACGAATTTCGGCTTCGCCTCGGGCTTTTTGCGACCGATCTTACCGCCGTTTTTCTCGGCTTTTTCGGCTCTCGAGCGCTCCTCTTCGGCGCGGCACTGTGCCACGGTTTTGCAGCCTGCCTCGTGCCAATGGGTGAGGATGGTATCGATGTACTTGAGGCTCACGCCGCCGCTTGCGTTGTTGGCGGTCATAATGCCGTAGGCCTCGCCTACGATCTCGGTCGAGTAGCCGTAGTCCTCGCTCCATTTTCTGAAGTAGTCGCGCTCCGCCTTAGAGAGCTTTCTGTTCCAGATGCCGAAGAGGCGGCGGAACTCCTTATCCGTTCCGTTTTCGCTCTTCTCGTCCTCTATGTAGAGGCACAGAGCCTCGAGACTGTCCACGCCGCGCTCGGCAAGAGCCTCGGCTCTTTTTGCGAGATTCACCGCGGTGAGCTTTCCGCTCTGTGCGAGGTGTAACGCCAGGGTGGAGATATACTCGGCGCTGAGCGACAGCTGACTGTAGACCGACGTGATCTTCTTGACCTCCTCGGTGGAGAGTGCAGGCTTGTCGAGTAGCATAGCGCAATCCTCGAGCAGCTGTGCGAGCTCGCCATCTCTTATGGTTTTCGCGGTTTCTACCGAGCGCTCCTCATACATATCCGAGGAGAATCTCTCGGCAAACTCGTCTTTTACGTTATCATTATTTTTATTGGTGCTATTGCCGGCGGTGATTGCCGTCGCCGCGACTGTCGCAGGAGATACGTCGATCACATCGACCTTGGGTGCCTTGTCGAGCACGCCGTCTGCGCGCCAGAGTGCCGTTGCGGATTTTGCTCTTGCCGCGCTTACCGATGCGCGTGCGGCGATCTCCTTGTAGGTCAAGGACTCGCCCTCGGACTCCATCAGCACAACGAGAACGCGAAGCTCCTCCGCCGTAGCCTCCGAGAAGCTCTCTGCCGATGCCGCAGGGCTCTTTTTATATAGCTTGAACTCACTCATTGTCGGAGTTGTTTCCTTTTTCATCATTTTTTGTCTTGATTTCGTAGCACAGAGTCATCAGGGAGTCGCCGAGGTGTATATTTTCGACGATCACATCACGATGCTCGGGGAGCTTCAGCTCCATATTCGCGAAGTTCCAGATGCCTGCGACACCTGCATCTGCCATTGTTACGGCAACGTCGTACGCAGCCTCCTTCGGAACGGTGAGAACGCCGATGCTGACCTTGTTCTCGCGGCAGAAATCGGCGAGAACGTCGACGGAATATACGGGAATACCGTAAATATCGCCGCCGATGAGGTCGGGATTGGTGTCAAAGAGTGCAAGGCGGTTTACGCCGCGGCGCTCGAACATATGAGTTGCGGCAAGCGCGCGACCGAGGTTACCTGCGCCGACGATAACTGCGTTAAAGCCGTCGTTCACGCCGAGAAGCTCGCTGATCTTGCTATAGAGATACTTTACGTTGTAGCCGTAGCCCTGCTGACCGAAGCCGCCGAAGCAGTTGAGGTCCTGGCGTATCTGGGATGCGGTCACGTTCATTATACGCGACAGCTCTGCCGAGGATATTCTGAATTTGCCCTCGCGCAGAAGGTCGCCGAGGTATCTGTGGTATCTCGGCAGTCTTTTGATGACCGCGTTTGATACCGAGGTCTTTGCCTCGGATATTTTCTTTTCGTATGTTCCGTGAATCTTGTCGATGCTTTCCATATATGAAGATCCTTTTGTCTGATTTTTTGATGGAATTTATTCCTTGGAATCGAGCGCCGATGCGTTGAGCGATGCGTCGGCATATCTGCCTGCGAGATGCTCATAGTAGCCCTGCGCCGCGATCATCACGGCGTTGTCACCGCAGAGATAGAGGGGGGGCGTGTAGAGTTTTCTCCTCGATTTTGCCGTAATTTCGGCGATTCTTGCGCGCAGGTGCGAGTTTGCCGCAACTCCGCCCGCCATAACGAGATCACACTCGGGATTGCGCTCGAGGGCCTCGCCGATCTGCTTTGCCACTGCCTCGGTAGCCTCGTAGGTGTATCTCGCGGCCAGAAGCTCGCGGTCGATCTGCTCGCCTCTTTGCTCGTGACGGTGCAGCAGATTTATCGCTGCCGTCTTGAGTCCCGAGAAGGAGAAGTCGAGGCTTCCGTCGCGGAGGGCAGGAGAGGGAAGCACCATATTCGCATCGCGATAGGCGTCGGTCTTCTTGTACTTCTTGTAGAAGTTCGTCTCGTCGCCCGTCGCCTTGATGAAGCCAACACGCGCAAGCGCATCGAATTCCTTGCCTGCAGGATAGCAGAGTCCGATCATTCGGCCGATCTTGTCAAAGGACTCGCCGATAGCATCGTCTCTCGTCGAGCCGACGGTGACCATCTTCGTGTAGGATTCCACCTTGTAGATGGAGGTGTGTCCACCCGATACCGCAAGAGCGAGGAAGGGCGGCTTCGGTGTGTCCTCACCGATGTATGAGGCCGCGATATGCCCCTTGATGTGATCCACGGCGACGAGCGGAATGTCGTTTGCCATGGCGAGCGACTTTGCGAAGTTCACCGCCACGAGAAGTGCGCCGATAAGGCCGGGATTCGCCGTCACGGCGATAAGGTCGATATCAGCGAGCGAGAGCTTTGCCTCATCGAGAGCCTCATATGTAATTTTGGATATTACCTCGACGTGCGCGCGGCTCGCGATCTCGGGGACTACGCCGCCGTAGAGCCTGTGCGTTTCTATCTGCGAGGCAACTATGTTCGATTTTATGGAGAGTATACCCTCGTCTGCGGTGACAACCGCGCAGGCGGTCTCGTCGCAGGAGCTCTCAAATGCCAGAATGTTCATAAAGGTCCTTTAATTCTTCAAGTCATCGGGATGCGCTCGCAGCATTACGATAGCGTCATCGTCGGGATTCTTGTAGTAGTTCTTTCTGATGCCCGCGCGCTTAAAGCCGTAGGCAGAGTAGAGGTTTATTGCAGGTAGGTTGCGGCTTCTCACCTCGAGAAACACCGTCTCGAGACCGCGACCGCGCTCGGTCTTCATAGCGAAGTCGAGAAGTCGGTAGCCGATGCCGCGCTGTCTGTGCTCGGGGAGCACTGCGATGCGGTAGATCTCGGCCTCGGGGGCGATGAGCCTGCCGAGAATATATGCGATGACCTCACCGTCGCGGCGCGCGACGAAGCACATTCCGTCCACGGTCGATACGTAGCCGAGAATATCGCGCTCGCACCAGGGATCGGAGAAGCATATCTCCTCTGCGCGGGCTATGCCCGACACGTCGGCGGTGGTTGCTCTTCTTATTTCCATATCAGAGCCTGTCCGCGATCGCCTCGTTAAAGGCGCGGAGTTCCTTTCTCGCCTTGGGGCAGCAGTGCCCGTCGGCAGCGTTTATACCGCGGCGCACTTACTGCTCCTCGGATTTGTCGTCGGTTGCGTGGATCTCCTCGATGAGTCGAGCGATCTTCGCACCGTGCTCGATAGAGCCGTCCTTGATGAATGCGAGCTCGGGAGTGATGCGGAGATTGAGCTTCACTGCCAGGTGATGGCGGAGCATACCCGTGCACTTCTTGAGACCCTCGATGGCCTCCTTCGAGTCGCCGATGCAGGAGAAATATATGCTCGCGTACTTGAGGTCGGGAGCAACCTCGGCGCGCGTGATGCTGACGAAGTTGTTGATGACCTTGGGCTCGCGCACTTCGTTAAGAGCAATGGCAAGCTCCTGCGCTACGGCGTCGTTTATTCTGCCTCTTCTGTACTTTGACATGTTTTCAAATTCCTTTCGTTTTATGAGAAGGACGCCGCGTGGCGTCGTTTTTAACTATAGAAAGACCGTTTTGCCGTCGCCGCGATCCTCGGTGGATCTTGCGATCTCAAGCGCGCCCTCGCGAGAAGGACTGATGAGCTTCACTTCGGGGAGCATCGCCGCGATGTGACCGCGCAGATGAGGAAAATGCGTGCACCCAAGTATCAGCGTGTCGGCGCGGCTTGCCTCGACTGGCTCAAGCAGGCGCGAGAGCCTGCTTTTCTCTTCGCTTGTCAAGGGCCTCTCGTCGGATGCGCCGCTCTCGACCATAGCCACGAGCTCCTGCGCCGCGTGCTCTGTCACCTCGCACTCGCCGATGGCGAGAAGCTCACGCCTGAAGGCGTGGGATCTGACTGTAGCCTCGGTGGCTATGACGGCTATTTTGCCTCGGCTGACTCTTTGTGCCGCCCTCGCTGCAGGGGCGATTATTGGCGTTGTGATCCGTCGCGCGCCCTCGGTCAGCCGTGAATGCAGGGTGCTTGCGGTACAGCAGGCGATGAGAATTTTCTCGGCGCCCGCCGTGATAAGTCTCTTAATGCAGCTTTCTGCGAGCGAGAGGATCTCCTCCTCGCTCTTCGTGCCGTAGGGTGCGTGCTCACGGTCGGCAAGATATATCATATCGGTGCGGGGCAGAAGCCGACGAAGCTCGGCAAGAGCCGTGAGTCCTCCGACACCGCTGTCGAATACGCCGATCACAGAGCTCCCTCCGCGATGGCGTCGGATATCATTCGGTTTATGGCCTCGGCAGGGGAGATTCCCGACCGCTCGAGAAGCCTCGGGTAGAGACTGCTCGCAGTCATACCCGGCATAGTGTTGATCTCGTTGAGATAGAGCGCATCGCCCGAGAGAAAGAAGTCCACTCTCGCAAGATGCCGCACACCGATCGCTCGGCATAGCCGCCTCGTGTGCTCGCGCATGCGCTCTGCGAGCTCGCGCGACACGTCAGCGCGCGCGGACGTGCCTGCCGCCTCGGTGGAGTACTTGCGCTCGTAGCTGTAGAAGCCGTCGCAGAGGATCTCGCCGGGATAGCTGACGATCTCTTCCCCCTGCGCCGAGAAATAGGCGCACTCAAGCTCGCGAATCGGGCTTATCAGTCGCTCTGCGAGCACTCTGCCTCCGCCAAGCGACGCGGCGCTTCGGATAGCCGCGAGGAGCTCCTCGCGCGAGTGCGCGGGCGAAGCCCCAACCGAGCTGCCGAGGCCCGTGGGCTTGATAAACAGCGGAAGCTCAAGGTCGGTGTAGTCCTCGCCGCCAGTCAGAAGCCGCCAGGGAACCGTGGGGATTCCAAGCGCCTTGGCTAGGGCTTTTGTCGCCGCCTTGTCAAGGCATATCGCCGACGCGCGTGTGTCCGAGCCGACGAATGGAAGAGAGCAGGATGCGAGAAGTCCCTGAATCGTGCCGTCCTCGCCGAAATCGCCGTGCAAAAGCGGAAAGGCGCAGTCGATCTGCAATCTCTCGCCCGACTCTGTGAGAAGCGCACAACGCCCCTCGTCAAGAATGGGAAAAACCGCCTCGCCGACCTCAAGATCGGGCGTTGTGAGCCGCATTTTGCCGCTCTTTTCAATAAAAACGGTGTAAACACCGTATCGCTCTCGGTCGATCAGCGAGAGGAGATTTTTTGCCCCCGATACCGACACCGAGTGCTCGTATCCTCTGCCGCCGAAGAAGAGCGCGATCTGCTTTTTGTTCGTCATAAATTCACCTCAAGGGCAATATATGACGGAGTGATGCTATGCGTGACGCATGGCATCACGACGAAATCGCGCACGAATTCGCGCGGATTCACAATGGATCACAAGGTTAAATTACTGCTTTTTGAGTATGGCGATGCGGTCGAAGCCGGAGTAGTCGCGGATGATCTCGGTCTGCATGCCGTGGGCTTCGCCAAGCGAGCGGAGAAGCTCACCCTGATCGTAGCCGATCTCAAAGGCGAAAAAGCCGCCGCTTTGCAGATTGTTTTTGTATAGAGGTATCATTTTGCGGTAGAAATCACCGCCGTCGATACCGCCGACGAATGCCATTTTCGGCTCTTCGTAGATCTCGGCCTCGAGCTCGGCGTAAGCCGACTCGGAGACGTATGGCGGATTCGACAGAATGGCGAAGAACTCGCCCTCGATGCCGAGAAGAGCGTCGCCGTGAATGAACTCGATTCTATCCGACACCGCGTTGCGCTCGGCATTTCTGCGAGCCACATCAAGAGCGCCGACCGAGAGGTCGAGGGCAACTGCCGTGGTGTCCTCCGTGTTTTTGAGCGTAGAAATCGCGATACAGCCGCTTCCCGTGCAAATATCGGCAAAGCGCGCACCGCTCGGAATATGATTCACCGCGTAGTCCACGAGAAGCTCGGTCTCGGGACGCGGAATCAGACAATCGGGTGTTACAACGTAATTTTCGCGGTAGAAATCGGCCTCGCCGAGAATATAGGCGAGAGGGATGCGCCGACAGCGCGCCTCAAGGGCAGAGTCGAGCTCGGCCGAGTCGCACTCGGGGTCAAAGAGAAGGTCGCACTCCTTGATCTTACCGATTTTCGAGAATAAGATTCTCGCCTCGAGCCTCGCCTCGTCGATTCCCGCCTCGGTGAGTCTCGCTATGGCAGAGGATAGCCTCATACCTGCTCCTCGTCGAGCTTTACCTTGGCGGCGGTGACGGGCTGAATGTCCTCGAAGATCTCCTCGGCGTGATCGGGATTTGCGGCAGGCTCGTTCACAGTCTCACCTGCGCCGTCGGCAGATTCCGCCTCACAGTCTTCCTCGGTCGACTCGTCTACCTTCGGCTCCCAGCCGCGATTCTCGTAGAACTCACGGAATTCGGGGAAATCATCGCGAAGCGCGCACTTGAGCGAGGTGATAGCAATCTCGAGCATGTCCTCGGTGGGCTCCTTGGTGGTGAGTCTCTGTGCCCAGAGACCGGGCGCGGACATAATGCGAGTCAGAACGTTATCGTGCTTGCCTGCGAGTCTGATGACCTCATATCCAAGACCCATAAGGATGGGGAGGATAGCGAGTCTTATGACGGTATAAGCCCAAAGAGGCAGGTCGGTAATCATAAACTTGATGAAGAAACCGGCGATGATGCCGATAAGTATGGTAAGGAACATAAAGCTCGTGCCGCATCTCGGGTGGAAGCGAGTATATTCCTTTGCGCGCTCGGGTGTGAGCTCTGCGCCCGCCTCAAAGCAGGCGATGGACTTATGCTCTGCGCCGTGGTACATAAAGGTGCGCTTGATGTCGGGCATCAGCGATACAGCCCAAAGATAAGCGAGGAAGATCGCCACCTTCAGAACACCCTCGATGACTGCCGTCCATACGCCGAGAGCGCCTCCGAAGACGTAGGTGTCAAGAATGCTCGCGAGGAAGTTCGGTAAGAACAGGAAGAGAAATAGCGATAGACCGAGACCGAGCACCATGCCGATCAGCATAATGAAGTCGACAAGTCTTGCGCCGAAGTGCTTTTTCAGCCACTTCTCGAATTTGGTTTCCTCCTCTTCCTCAAAGCCGAGGGCGTCTGCCGCCGCGGTCATAGTACCGACGCTCAGCTTCATCATCTCGATGAAGTTGACGACTCCGCGGATTATCGGGAGGTTGAGAAGCTTGTTCTTTGTTCTGATAGAGGTGAAGGTATCGTCGTGCACGTAGATCGTGCCGTCTGCCTTTCTGCAGGAGGTGACGGTTCTGTCGCCCGCCTTCATCATTACGCCCTCAAGCACTGCTTGGCCGCCGACTTTTCCGAGACGGCAGGAGAGGTCGTTTTTCTTTTCGCTCATTTTGAATATCCTTTCGTTTATGTGGAGGTGGTATGTAAATCTGATAAGGGCAAAAATGTCCGTTTATCATTATAGCACACAAAAAGCAAAAAATAAAGTGATTTTTATAAATTTAACAATTTAAATGAAATTTGTGCGCACAAAAGCGCGAAACGCTATTGATTTGCCGTCTCGAAAGTGATAAAATATTCCCGAAAGAAATCGGAGGCGCGCCATGACGGATAAGAAGATCTACAGAATAACCCCGAAGCTCTGCGAGAGGATATGGGGCGGCAACAGACTGGCCGCGCAAGGCGGTGGCGAGCCGATAGGCGAGAGCTGGGCACTATCCTTCGTCCCGGGATGCGAGTCTACGGTGGACGGCGAGCCCATCAGCGCCGCAATACCGAGCGAGGAGTGGGGCGAGAATGCGCGCCGCTTTGAGCGATTCCCGGTGCTCACAAAGCTCATAGATGCAGGCGAGAAGCTCTCGGTGCAGGTGCACCCGACGGATGAATACGCCCGAGCCCACGAGGGCGAGTGGGGAAAGAGCGAGATGTGGTACGTCGTGTCTGCCGAGTCGGGCGCAGGCGTTTACCTCGGCCCGAGTCGAAAGATAACGCGAGAGGAGCTTCGCTCGCACGCCGAGGACGGCGACCTTGAGAGGCTTCTTCGTTTTGTGCCCGTCAGGGAGGGCGACGTGATATTTATCCCCGCAGGGACGATACACTCGATCTGCGGAGGAGTTCTTATCTTCGAGATACAACAGAACAGCGATCTGACCTACAGACTCTACGATTATATGCGCCGCGACGGCTCGGGAAGGATGCGCGAATTGCATCTCGATCAGGCGCTCGAGGTTGCCAACCTAAAACCCTATGAAACCCAACCCCGTGTTAAATTATCCGAAGAAAACATAGGCGCTTGTGACTATTTCAAAGTGCAAAAATGTAAACTTAACTTTACTAAAACCGACCTTTTTGTCGATAAAAGCTCCTTTTTGGCCGTTACCTGCGTCGACGGCTCGGCGAGCCTCGACGGCGAGCCTGTCTCGCCTTTTGAGACGATCTTTGTGCCTGCGGGATACGGTAATCTTGCCCTCGAGGGATGCGGCACGTTGCTGCTCGTCTCCGTTCCGAAAAAGTCCGAATGAACTGAATAGAAAAAAGCCTCCTTGTCAACACTTGCACCAGGGTAAAACCGAAAAATGCAAGAAAAAAGGAGGCTTTTTATGGTCTTAACACAAAAGGAAAGAACGCTTCTTGAGGATCTGAAGGCGGCGGAGCAGCTCTGCATCACGAAGTACGAAAAATACGCCGAGGAGGCCTGTGATCCCTGCCTTTCGGGGCTCTTTAACTCCATCAAAGCGGTGGAGGTCGGGCATCTTAACACCGTCAATAAGATCCTCGCAGGCGAGAGCGTGACCGCAGAAACACCGAAGAGCGCCACAGAGGAGAAATTCACCTGCACGCCCTCGGTCTGCTCGGCAGAGGCGAAGAAGAACGACGCCTTTCTCTGCAACGATGCGCTCTCGATGGAGAAGCACGTATCCTCGGTCTACAACACCGCCGTCTTTGAGTTCGCACAGCCGCTTCTGCGCGACGTGCTCGCGTCTATACAGAAGGAAGAGCAGAACCATGGCGAGAAGCTCTACAATTATATGGCAGATAACGGAATGTATAACTGAACAAAAAAACGGAGGGATTTGCCCTCCGTTTTCTATTTGAATTCGGCCGTCTTGCCGACCTTTACTTAAATTTCGTGCGATCTGTCGATGAAATCGGCCTCGATGTCGCCGTTCTTGTTCTTTTTGTTCTCGGACTTTGCGTTGCCGAATGAGCCGAGCAGAACGTCCACGCCCTTGAGCGTCAGAGATACAGCCGCTACGATCTCGGTGACTCTTCCGGCACCGATGGGAGAGAGAAGAAGCCATACGCCGAGCGCAAATACTGCGGCGGAGAAGATCGCATCCACCCACCAGAGCGTATTGCGCGCGTAGGGCGGTGCGAGCATAAGCTTTGCCGCCTGCGAGATCGCGGTTGCGATCAGGTAAACACCGATAGCGGAGAATATGAATCGCAGCGTACCGCCGGGTATTCCGACGAGTATCGCGCCGAGAGCGAAGAGAGCCAAGGCGTGCATAGCCTCGGATACCGGCAGAGAAGTGCCGCGCTTTTTGAGCAGATAGATGAAGCGTATCGCCGCCGTGATGATGATCAGCGCGCCGATTATTCTTACGATCGTGTATAGGAGATCGACGGGAGAGAAGAAGAGGATCGCCGCCGCGATAAGACAGAGCGCGCCGTCGAGGACCTCCTTGCCGAGCTTCTCAAAGAAAGAAGTAATATTTCTCATAGTAATTCCTCCGTTTTATATATTATAACGCCTTTTTTGCGAAATTGCAAGTCCCCCTGACTAAAAAACGTTGGAGGGAGCTCCTCTCACCGCTAAAGAGGCGCGAAAACGGCACGAACTGCGAAAAAATAAAAAGTTAAGATTATTTAATAAATATGCAAGGTGCACAAAGTCTCTGCGCGCGTGTTGTGCAAATCGACAAAACTTGACTTTGTTCATTTTATACGCTTGACTTGCCAAAAATTTTATGCTATTATATATACGCTAAAGTGGAGCAAGTCTTGGATTTTCTTCTTGGAACGACGGCGGACGATGCTCAAAGCTTTATGAAAATACGGTTCGAGAGCCGAGGACCGTAATGATCGGCTCGAAATAAGAAAAGGAGAAAATATGGCAAAAAGAATTTTGTGTCTTCTTCTCGTTCTCGTGATGGTGTTCAGCGTATGCTCGACCCTTGCTTCTTGTAAGAACAAGGATAACGAAAATACCGACCCCAACTACAGAGGTGAGGGTGAACGTACCGAAGACGAGTTCGATGATGCGGAAGATGCTAAGATCAGCAAGTACTATGAGTACACTTGGAGCACCACGAATCTCAACGTCGAGATCTCCGAGCACACCGCTTCTCAGGAGCTCATCTCCAGAACCAGAAGATATCTCGCAGGTGAGGACGCTTCCGCAAGTGAGCCTCTCGACGAGCAGGTTCGTACCAGAAACGCAAGAGCGGAGAAGGTAACCAGAACCAAGATCAAGTACACCTACCTCCCCGATAACTCCACCAATGCTTGGGGTAAGAGCATGGACCGTATCGCTAAGGAGGCAAAGGCAGGTGCTGACAACAGCGCAGACGTTTACATCAACTTCATTTACGATATGGTGGGCGCATCGCTTCAGAAGGCGTTCGCTAACCTTCGTTCTACTACTATGTACGGTAGCGTTGACAAGAACTACTTCGAGTTCACTGCAAACGGTTATGATCCCGTTGCAGACGATAAGGGTTACATGTATGACCTTATGAGCTCTCTTTCCTTCTCCACCAAGAAGATGTACGTTCTTACTTCCGACTACCTTATCGACGTAGTTCGTGCGTTCTTCGTTGTTCCCGTTAACGTTGAGATGATCAACGGTATCGATTCTTCCATGGTTGAGCAGTACAACAACGGCGATGACGTATTCGACATCGACGATTTCTATGCACAGGTTATCTGGAACTACAAGTGGAACTACTCTGCAGTTAAGGTATTCTCTCAGGCAGTTGCACTTGTAGAGGGCGAGAAGCCTAACTGGAAGGGTCAGGATTCTAAGGACGTATTCGGCTTCGCACTCGGTTCTGCTCACTCCGGTATCCACGGCGTTGGTATCCTCTACGGTACTGACGTTGAGATCATTACCAGAGAGCTTGGCGATGACGGATTCTACAACGTTTACTATCCCGATTCTGCAGAGACCAGCGGCTATGCTCAGTTCTGCGATGCTCTTGCAGATCTCTTCTCTACTCCCGGTGTATACGATGTTGATTACGGTACTACCACCAGTACTCCTTCTATGCAGATCACCGCAAAGTTTGCTGCTAACCAGCTTCTCTTCGGTGGTGTTATCTGTGCAGGTAACCTCGAGCTTGGTGAGTATCAGAAGATGAACGCAGAGGGTCAGGGCTTCGGTGTTGCTCCCGTTCCTATGTACAGAGAGTACGACGAGTCCATCGACGTTGATGAGCATCAGATCAACAGATACTACCGCACCGCTTCGCACAACATTGCTAAGTGTGCAGGTATCTCCTTCTCGACCACTAAGTTCAAGCAGGCTTCCGCTTGGCTTGACTATCAGTCGACTCACTCCACCGACATCCTCAACAAGTACTACAGAGATAAGCTTCAGTATGGCTACGCTGCAGGTAACCCCCACAACGTAGACGTTCTTGAGATGCTCCGTGATAACGCATCTACCGCACTTGATAAGTGCTACGATGACGCTATCAAGGCTTACTTCCCTGACGTTGACTATCGTTGGTGCTATCTCCCCAGACAGGCTAACTGGAAGGCATATGATATCCGTACCAGATACACCGCAGCCGTTCAGGCTAAGGAAGGCTTCCTTGAGGAGATCAGAACTGCTTACGACGATCTTCCTAACTAATAGTAGGATCTGAAATTAGCAATAACTTAAAAAGCCGCGGGCTGTCTCGAAAGAGGCAGCCCGTTTTTTCTTGCTCTTGCTTGACTTTCGCGCAGAAATATGGTAGTATAGGGCGTACAATAATTAAAAGAAGGTTTGGTTTATGCGTGTTATCCTAGCATCGAAGTCTCCGAGACGCCGCGAGCTTCTCGCTGAGATCTTTCCCGATTTTGATATAATAGTTTCCGACGCTGACGAGTCGCTTCCCGCGGATCACACCCCTGCCGAGTGCGCCGAGATCGTGGCCGCGCGCAAGGGCCGCGCCGTAGCCGATGAGGCAGGCGAGGAGGCTCTCGTTATTTCCTCCGACACTATGGTAGAGCTCGACGGTGTAATTCTCGGCAAGCCCGAGTCGGCGGCCGACGCTCACCGTATGCTCGCTATGCTCTCGGGCAGAGTGCACAACGTCCACACCGGCGTGGCGGTGCATTACCGCGACAGATGTCACTCGGGCGTTGATACCACTCGCGTGGAGTTCCGCACTCTCACCGACGCCGAGATCGACGAGTACATCGCTACGGGCGAGCCTATGGACAAGGCCGGCGCATACGGCATTCAGGGCCTCGGCGGCAGATTTGTCGTTGGCTTCTGTGGCAACTACGATACCGTTGTGGGACTCTCGGTCTCGTTGACCGCAAAATTGGTCGCAGAGGCACAGAGCCATGAATAAGAAGGAGAAAAAGCAGAGAATAGCCGAGATAGACCTACGCCTTGCAGAGCTCTATCCCGATGCCGAGTGCGCCCTCAAGTACGGCGGCGATCCCTGGCGGCTTCTCGTTATGGCGCGCCTCTCGGCGCAGTGCACCGACGCGAGAGTCAACGAGGTGTCAAAGGCGCTCTTCGCCGAGTTTCCCGACGCTATGAGCATGGCCGAGGGTGACATCCTTCGCATCGAGGAGCTTATCAGATCCTGCGGACTCTATAGAATGAAGGCGGCGAATATCAAGGACGCCTCGGCCGAGCTTGTGGCGAGATACGGCGGCGAGCTTCCGCGCGAGATGGACGAGCTGCTCACGCTTCCCGGCGTTGGCAGAAAGATCGCGAATCTTCTGATCGGTGACGTCTTCGGCGGCGACGCCGTGGTCTGCGACACCCATTGTATCAGGATTTGCGGCCGATTCGGTATGTATCCCGAGCGCGAGAAATCCCCCGATAAGATAGAGAAGATCCTCCGCGAGCTTCTTCCCGCGGGACACGGCTCGGACTTCTGTCACAGGATCGTCCTCTTCGGCAGAGAGGTGTGCACCGCGCGCTCGCCGAGATGCGAGGCGTGCCCCATTTCCGACCTTTGCGAGCACTATAAGGGCGCAAGAGTCTCGGCGAAATAATGGAGAATAAGGACTGATGGAAAAGAAGAAGATCTCCCTGCCCATAATCGTGGAAGGGAAGTACGATAAGACCACGCTGACCAGTATGTTCGACTGTACAGTCATTTCGGTGGGCGGATTTGGCGTCTTCAACTCAAAGGAGAAGCAGGCGCTTCTGAAGAGGCTCTGCGCCGATGGTGCGGTCATCCTCACCGACTCCGACGGAGGCGGTGTGCAGATACGGTCATTCCTCTCGGGCATTTTGCCGAAGGATAAGATCCGCCACGCCTATATCCCCAAGGTCGAGGGCAAGGAAAAACGCAAGACCAAGGCAGGCAAAGCAGGCCTTCTCGGCGTTGAGGGAATGAGCCGCGAGACTCTTGAGCACGCACTTGCTCCTTTCATAGAAGTCGGGGAGCGTGTTGAGTTTTCTCGCAAAAACAATGGCGAAATGTTAACTAAAGTTGACTTTTTCGAGCATAAGCTCACAGGCGCCGACGGCTCTGCCGACAGACGCGACAGACTCTCCGCCCTCGCAGGTCTGCCAAGCGGCATGACACCAAACGCCCTGCTCGAGGCTCTGAACCTGCTTTATTCCTATGACGAGGCGATTTCTTTAATTAAAAAAATCTAACTTTCGGGGTGAGTCTTGCTTTTGGCTCACCCTCGCGTCTTTTTTATGCACTTTTGCGGTGCTTGTCGCTCGGGTGGCGGTTATGCTTTAGTGAATATGTTAAAATAATATCAATCTCTTAAAAAATCACCTAAACCCCTTTACTTTTACTATAATTTGTGCTATAATATCAAGTGGCTAAAAAGATTTTACAATTTTAGGCAAATTTTGCCTGATTTTTGCCAAAATCGGACGAGCTTCCCCAACGAGTTATCAAAAAATATATTTTATATGGAGGTACAAACCAATGATAGAAAGACGTAAAGTCTCTATGGATGGTAACACTGCTGCGGCTCACGTTTCCTACGCGTTCACCGAAGTTGCTGCCATCTATCCTATCACCCCCTCATCCAACATGGCTGAGGTTACTGACACCTGGTCCGCATCCAACAAGAACATTTTTGGCGAGCCCGCGAAGAACGTGTTCGGCACTAACGTTAAGGTTGTAGAAATGCAGTCCGAGGCAGGCGCAGCAGGTGCCGTTCACGGCTCTCTTGCAGCAGGCGCACTCACCACCACCTACACCGCATCTCAGGGTCTTCTTCTTATGATCCCCAACATGTACAAGATCGCGGGTGAGCTTCTTCCTTGCGTTATTCACGTATCTGCAAGATGTGTTGCTTCTCACGCTCTTAACATCTTCGGCGATCACTCCGACGTTTACTCCTGCCGTCAGACCGGTTTCGCAATGATGGCTGAGTCCAATGGCCAGGAGGTTATGGACCTTGGTGCCGTTGCACACCTTGCTACCATCAAGGGCAGAGTTCCCTTCCTCAACTTCTTCGACGGTTTCCGTACCTCTCACGAGATCACCAAGGTTGCTGCTTGGGATTACAAGGATCTTGCAGAGATGCTTGACTGGGACGCTGTTGCAGCATTCCGTAACAGATCTCTCAACCCCGAGTCCAACCCCCAGCTTCGTGGCTCCGCAGAGAACGGCGATATCTTCTTCCAGCACAGAGAGTCCTGCAACCCCTACTATGATGCACTTCCCGCAATCGTAGAGGAGTACATGGACAAGGTTAATGCCAAGATCGGCACTAACTACAAGCTCTTCAACTACTACGGTGCACCCGATGCAGAGCGCGTTATCATCGCTATGGGCTCTGTTTGTGACGTAGCAGAGGAGGTTATCGATTACCTCACCGCAAAGGGCGAGAAGGTTGGTCTTGTTAAGGTTCGTCTTTACAGACCCTTCGTTGCAGAGAAGCTTTGCGAGGCTATCCCCGCAAGTGCAAAGGTTGTTTCCGTACTCGACAGAACCAAGGAGCCCGGCTCTCTTGGCGA
>JAZRFQ010000041.1:0-48592 GCA_045643725.1 Eubacteriales bacterium
GAACGACATGGCTACGATCCGACTTGACGCTGCTCGCGCTGCAGGTGCTGACTTCGTAGGTGCTGAGGATATGGTACAGAAGATCACTACCGAGAACTGGTTCGACTTCGACGTAGTTATCGCTACCCCCGACATGATGGGCGTTATCGGTCGTCTTGGTAAGGTGCTTGGTCCTAAGGGACTTATGCCTAACCCCAAGGCAGGTACCGTTACCCCCGATGCTGCTAAGGCAGTTCTCGAGGCTAAGGCCGGTAAGATCGAGTACCGTCTCGACAAGACCAACATCATTCACTGCCCCATCGGCAAGGCATCCTTCGGTACTGAGAAGCTCACCGAGAACTTCAACGCTCTCGTTGGCGCTATCATCAAGGCTAAGCCCGCTGCTGCAAAGGGTCAGTACATCAAGAGCTGTGTCGTAGCTACCACTATGGGCCCCGGCATCAAGATCAACTACTCCAAGCTCGGCTAATTAAAACCGATAAAGAAAACGCGCCTGCGGCAGATCGCCGCGGGCGCATTTTTTGATTTAGTTTCGTGTGGAGGGATAGGGGCTTATGATTTGATTTCGTGATAGAGGGGCGAGGGCTTATCCTTATAGGTCTCTGCCAGAGAGGCAGCGATGATTTCCTTCGCGCCGAGGGAGCGTATCAGCGCTCCGGCGGTGGCCATAGATGCGCCTGTGGTGACGATATCATCGACTATAATGACTGTCTTGCCGTTTAGCGGAAGCGGATTTCTTCCTTTTATATCAAATATAACGTTATTTTCTCTTTCCTTGCCGTGGGTGCTTTTCTGCTCCTGCTCGGACTTTGAGACGAGGAGCGCTCTGTATTCACAGTCAAAGCGCTTGGCAAGAAGCTTTGCAAGGTCTGCCGCGTGATCCATGCCGTACTCTACGATGGCGGCACGGCGGCGAGGCACGTTGGTGAATATCACGTCCTGCCTATCTGCCATAAACTCGCGAAGGGCATCGGCAAGCTCGTCAGCGAGGAACTCGCGGACGTCGGCTCTGTTATCGCGCTTCATACTGTAGAGGAGCTTGTTCGCGACGGCGTTCTCTTCTCTGTTCTGATAGCGAAAGACCTTGAAATGCCGCTTTATGAAGTGGGACTCAAGATACTCGCCAACGCAGGAGCATCTGTGAAGCGGCTTGGCGCAGAGCGAGCAATTTGACGTCTTGACCTCGTAGTAGCGATTCTTGCAATCGGGACAGATGGGCGACCAGGGATTATCGAGACGCTCGCCGCATCCTACGCAGGTCGGGACACCGAGAAGAAAGAGTGACCATTTATATATTTTCTTCAGCTTTGTCATATTAATTCCTATTACAAAGCACCGCGTCGACTGTATCGCGCGGTGCTTTTTTTTATTTCTGCTTTAAAATATTACTTTGCTTTGGGGAAGCTATCCTTCAGACCTACGATGCGGTTGAAGGTGTTCTCGTGCTTGGTATCCTTAACGAAGTAACCGGTTCTGACGAACTGGAATCTCTCGCCGGCATCAGCCTCTGCAAGAGAAGCCTCGATCTTCGCACCCTCGTATGTGGTGACAGAATTAGTGTTAAGGTAATCATCGAAGGTCTTGCCCTCGGGAATATCGCCGGTGTTCTCGATCTCGAAGAGGAAGTCGTAGAGCTTGACGGTGGTATCCTTGGCGAACTCGGAGGAGAGCCAATGGATAGTTCCCTTCACCTTTCTGCCATCAACGGGGTTGCCGTTCTTGGTCTCAAGGTCTGCGGTACATCTGATCTCGACTACATTGCCTGCATCGTCCTTGATGATCTCGTTGCACTTAACGATATAAGCGCCCATAAGTCTGACCTCGCCGTCGGGCTTCATTCTGAAGAACTTAGGCGGGGGAACCTCTGCGAAGTCTGCGCGGTCGATGTAAAGCTCGCGAGTGAACGGAACCTTTCTCGTGCCTGCATCGGGGTTCGAGGGATTGTTGGAAACCTCGAAGTACTCGACCATATCCTCGGGATAGTTGGTAACTACGACCTTAACGGGATCAAGAACTGCAATTCTGCGCTCTGCGGTCTCGTTAAGCTCTTCTCTGATGCAATGCTCGAGAAGCTCGTAATCTACAACGCTATACGCCTTTGCAACGCCTGCTCTGGCAACGAAATCGAAGATCGCTGCAGGAGTGTAGCCGCGGCGGCGAAGTCCGCAAAGAGTGGGCATTCTGGGATCGTCCCAGCCGTCAACGAGGCCTGTCTCAACAAGCTGACGGAGGTATCTCTTGGACATTACGGTGTGGGTAACGTTAAGACGCGCGAACTCTCTCTGCTTGGGCTTGCACTCGAAGCCGATATTCTCGATAACCCAGTCGTAAAGAGGTCTGTGGTTCTCGAACTCGATGGAGCAAAGCGAGTGGGTGATCTCCTCGGTGGCGTCCTGAATGGGATGCGCGTAATCGTAGAGAGGATAGATGCACCACTTGTTGCCCTGTCTGTGGTGAGAGGTGTGAACTATACGGTAGATCGCGGGATCGCGCATATTGATGTTAGGGGATGCCATATCGATCTTGGCACGGAGCGTCTTCGCTCCGTCGGGGAACTCGCCGTTCTTCATTCTCTCGAAGAGGTCGAGGTTCTCCTCAACGCTTCTGTCGCGGTAGGGGCTGTTCTTACCGGGCTCGGTGAGAGTGCCTCTGTACTCACGCATCTCGTCGGCAGAGAGGTCACAAACGTATGCCTTGCCGTCCTTGATGAGCTGTACTGCGTACTCATAGCACTTATCGAAGTAGTCGGAGCCGTAGAAGATACCGCCGCTGGGCTCGCAACCGAGCCACTTGAGGTCCTCATAGATGCTCTCAACGTACTCGTTATCCTCCTTCGAGGGGTTGGTATCGTCATAACGGAGGTTGAAGAGACCGCCGTACTTCTTTGCAGTCATAGCATTGATCCAGATCGCCTTCGCAGAGCCGATATGGAGATAACCGTTAGGCTCGGGGGGGAATCTGGTATGGATCTTGAGATCGGGGTTCTCTCTCAAGTCCTCGTCGATAATGTCATGGATAAAATTGTTTTTGAGCTCTTCCATTTTTGAACCTCTGTTTATGTTACTTAAAATTCTTTTTTAACTCGTCGGTGCTTGTCTCCTCACCGTGACCGCAATAGACCGTGATGCCCGTGGGCAGATCGCAGAGTCTGCGGATCGAGGAGAAAAGCGTCAGCTCATCGCCGCCGGGGAGATCGCATCTGCCCCAGCCGCCTGCGGCAAATACCGTATCGCCCGCGAAAAGCGAGTTGCCTTCATAATAAGACACGCCGCCTGCCGTATGACCGGGCGTGGATATAACGCGAATAGTGGTGTTACCGAGTGGCAGTCTGTCACCGTGGCGGACGCCTGTTGAGCGACCGAAATAGCCGCCATCAACTCCGAGGAATGCACGATAGCAATTAACGATAGAGCTGGAGAGGCCTGCGCGGTCAAGCTCGCCGATAATGACCTCGGCACCGGTCTTCTCTACCCACTCGTCGATACGTCTGAAGTGATCGTAGTGACAATGAGTAAGAAGGATATATCTGACACGGCGGTTGCCTATAAGCGAAGAGACCTCGGCATAGGTTATTGAGGGATCGACTATCGCGGCCTCGTCTCCGTCGAGGAGGACGTAAGAATTCGAGCCGACGTAGCTTCTCGGGCAAAACTTATATACTTCCATTGTTAAGCACTCCATCTATAATATAATAGTATATCATAAAGGTAGGAAAATGTCTAGCGTTTTTCGCAAGTTTTTGAAACTTTTTAGCCACTTTTCATATAATGCTAGTGCGTAAGCGATATGGCATACGCAAGGAAGGAGCCTTTGACCTTGGATAATACAACAATCGCCGTCGGCTCGATCACCTACGCCGTAAAGGCGCGGCGACTTCTTGCCCGCGGCGGTATCAAAGCAAAGCTTATAAAGGTCGCGCCAAGCGAGACTGCGGGCGGCTGTTCTTACGGAATAGTGATAGCCTCCGCGCGCTTCTTTGACGCGGTGGTGATACTGAAGGAGAACGGCGTTCCTTATTCTGTTTACCGTGAGGGTGCGCCGTGATCTATCTTGACAATGCCGCAACGAGCTTCCCGAAGCCGAGGACGGTGCTGACCGAGGTGAGCAAATATATTCGGCGTGACTGCGGAAATCCCGGCAGGAGCGGTCACCGTCTTGCCGCCCGTGCCGCCGAGGCGGTGTACCTCGCGCGCGAGGAGATCGCGAGCTTTTTTGGATGTGAAAATCCCGAGCGTGTGATCTTCACAAGCAATGCAACTCACGCGCTTAACCTGGCTATAAAGTCGCAAATCAAGGCAAACTGCCACGTTTTATGTTCGGATATTGAGCATAATTCGGTGGTGCGTCCGCTTGAGAGATTGCGTCGCGATATAGGAATTGAGTACTCATACTTCTCGCTCGATGGCGATCTTTATGCGAATCTGACCGAGGCCGTGAGAGCGGATACCGAGGCTATCGTATGCACTCTCGCCTCCAACGTAACGGGAAAAAGAGCCGACGTTAAGGCGCTCTCGCGCTTTGCAAAGGAGCGAGGTTTGAAGCTCATTTTAGATGCCTCACAGCTCGCAGGGCACGAGGCGATAGATCTATCAGCGACGCCCTGCGCCGCTCTCTGCGCTCCCGGCCACAAGGGCCTTTTCGGTCTTCAGGGCTCGGGCTTCGTTATTTTTGATGACGATTACGATACCGACGGACTTATGGAGGGCGGAAGCGGATTCGACTCCTTAAGTCCCGATATGCCTCACGCTCTGCCCGAGCGATACGAGGCAGGCACGCTGGCAACGCCGTCTATCGTGTCGCTTGCGGCAGGGATCAGATTTATTCGCTCGGTGGGAATCGATAACGTCTCCGCGAAGCTTGATGGACTGACCAAGATGGCGAAGGACTCGCTCTCTGACATTTCGGGAGCTCGAGTGCTTGGTGCCGAGGGCGGAATTCTCTGCTTTAACGTCGCGGATATGCCTTCCTCGCGAGTAGAAGCAGAGCTTGACAGACTCGGAATCTGCGTGCGTTCGGGACTACATTGCGCTCCGTCGGCGCACAGGCTTCTCGGCACTCTTGATGGTGGGGCGGTGAGGGTGTCTTTTTCTTATTTCAACCGCGAATCAGACGTGAGGCGTCTTGCTGACGCTGTTTTGAAAATTACAAAAGGTGTGTAGTTTTTTCTCGGCTTTCTATTGACTTTTTGAGGCTTTTGTACTATAATGTATAGGAACAAAAGCCCCCGTGGCAAAGAAAGTTGAGGTATACTATGAAGTATAACGTACTCGTTACCATTCCTGACGGTCAGCCTAAGGAAACATTCCTTACTCCCGACGTGCGTGAGTATCTTGCAGAGAATTTCAACGTGAGATATAACGACCTCGGTAGAAACTACACCCAGGAGGAGCTCAAGGAGGAGCTCAAGGACATTGATTTCGCGCTCACAGGTTGGGGTACTCCCTCCTTTGGCGACGGTGTTCTTGACGGCAACGACAGATTTAAGATGATCGCTCACGTTGGCGGCAGCGTTGCCGACTACGTTGACAATACTGTATATGAAAAGGGCGTAAAGGTCTGCAGCGGTAACTTCTACTATGCAGAGTCTGTTGCAGAGGGCGTAGCGGCTTACATCATGTCCGCGCTCCGTTCTATTCCCGACCACGTTCAGAATATGCGTAACGGTCAGTGGAAGGATCCCGTGCTTCTCGATACCTCCGAGGGTCTTCTTGACCAGGAGATCGGTATCATCAGCTGCGGTGCTATCTCCAAGTGCGTTATGCAGCTTCTTCAGCCCTTCAGATGCAAGTTCAAGGTTGCATCCAACTACGCCGTTGATCCCGAGTTCCTCGCTAGCGTAAACGCAAAGCAGGTTCCTCTCGAGGAGGTTCTCAAGACCTGTCACATTATCTCGCTCCACTCTGCTCTTAACGACAAAACCAGAGGCAGCATCGGCCGTGAGCATTTCGAGATGATGCAGGAGAACGCGATATTCATCAACACTGCAAGAGGTGCTGTAATCCGCGAGGAGGAGATGATCGAGGTTCTCAAGGAGAGACCCAAGATGAAGGCCGTGCTCGACGTATTCTGCCAGGAGCCCCCTGCAGCAGATAACCCTCTTCGTACTCTTCCCAACGTATACTGCATTCCTCACATGGGCGGTCCTACCACCGACAGAAGAAAGTATATCGGTATGGCAATGGCCGAGGAGCTTGTGCACTTCACCAAGGGCGAGCCTCTCGTTCACGAGATCGCACCCGACGTTGCTTCCAGAATGACCAAGCAGAAGCCCACCAAGAAGTAATTTATAACAATAGAAAACCGTCGCTCTTGCGGCGGTTTTTTGTTTTGCTTCGGGATTTTGGTCACCGAGAGGGACTATGTGCATATAATAGGAAGGATGAATGCGAAAAGGAGATTTTTCTGATGCATATACATAGAGTCTCAAGGGGTGAGAGCGTATTTGGTATAGCGAGGGCGTACGGTGTGCCTGCGGCGAGCATTATCGAGGTGAACGGGCTCGAGAATCCCGACGCGCTTGCTGTGGGGCAGGAGCTGCTCGTGCTGACGCCAAGGAGGGTCTACACGGCTCGAAGCGGTGACACGGTATCGGATGTGGCGCGGCGATTCGGAATGAAGAAGGAGGAGCTATATGCGGCGAATCCGTCGCTGCTCTGCAAGGATCGTCTATATGACGGGCAGACTCTATCGCTCGGGTATGGAGATGCGAGGCTCGGAATGGCGGCGTCCTGTGGATACGTGTTCTCGGGGTGCTCGAAGGAGGCTATCCTGAGAGGACTTCCCTATCTGACCTATCTCGCGGTGGCAGAGGTTGCTATCAGGGGTGGCGAGGTAGCGCGGTTATTCGACGGCTCAGGCGCGATAAAGCTCGCGCGCGAGTACGGAAAGGTGCCGATACTGCGAGTGTTCCTTGAGGGATGCGGCGAGTGCTACCGCGGCGGTGACGGCTTTGCCGACATCTTGATCGGGCTTGCGCGAGAGGGCGGATACTCGGGGCTCGCGCTTTCTGTGCCCGAGGGTGACGTAGAGGCGAAGGTGTACGAGGAGTTTCTCTTGAATCTACGCAAGCGGATGATCGGCTCGGGGCTGATACTCTTCTGCGAGGCGGTCTGCGATCGGGATCACAGCTATGCCGATCTTGCCGACGGATGCGTGCTATCCTGCGCTCCGCCTGCGGATGATCGGGCGAGGCGCGAGAGGCGCGCCTTTGAGGAATTTGCAGAGGAGGCCGAGAGCTCCAAGACATTTATGGACATCACGAGCTTTGCCGTGGCGGGCGGCGAGTATCTAGACTATATGGCGGCGGTTAAAACTGCGGCGAAGGTGGGTGCGGAGATCCGTCACAATGCGGGGCGCGGCGTGTGCGAGTACCGATATCGCGGTCGAGGCGGCGAGGAGATCGCCGTGGAATTCGAGTCGCTGGAAAATATAAAAGCCAAGCTCGACCTTGTTAGTGAGCTTGGCTATATGGGAATCAGCTTTGACGTTGGCAGGACGCCTATCGCGCATCTTATGGCTTATTCTGCTCTGTTCTCGGGGATCGGTTACACCTCGATCTTCGGGCAGATTTAGATGCCAAAAAAGCGCTTGGCGTTGGCCTCTGTGAGTGCGGCGCACTCCTCCTCTGTGATGCCGAGGATCTCGGCGAGGGTGGCGTTTGTGTACTTGAGATTGCCCGAGTGGTTCAGCGTGCCGCGAAGAGGATGGGGCGCGAGATAGGGGCAATCGGTCTCGATGAGAATTCTATCGTGAGGGAGCGTTGCGGCGACCTCGCGAGGACGGCGGGCGTTGGTAAAGGTGAGCGTGCCCGAGAAGGATATCATATATCCGAGCTCGACAAGCTCGCGCGCCATGTCGACGCCGCCCGAGTAGCTATGAAGAACTCCTCTGACGTTCGGGAACTCTCGGATCACCGCCATAACGTCGGCGTGGGCATCTCTGTCGTGAATGCAAACGGGGAGTCCGAGCCTCTCGGCGAGTGCCATCTGCGCGCGGAAGTAGCGATGCTGGCGCTCCTTGTCGGTGTCGGGATAATGATAGTCAAGACCTATTTCACCAAGGCAGATACACTTTCTGCCTTGTTTTTTTATCATATTTTCGATTTCTGCGAGCTCTGTATCCACATCAGAGAGAAAGCGCGTATCGCTGGGGTGGATGCCGAGGGCGAGGTACATATTGTCGTATTTCTCTGCCTGTGCGATAGCGGCGCGGCAGGTCTCGGGGCTCGTTCCGACGTTGATAATGCCCGAAACCTCACCTGAAAGAAGAGCGCTGATCAACGGATCAGCGCCTCCCTCTCGCTCCTCAACAAAACGCTCGTCGTAGTAATGAGAATGCGAATCAAAATATTTCATTAGTGGATTCTGTCTCCGTTCTTTGCGGTGGGATCGAGGAACACTACCTTAACGTCCTCCTCACCCGATGCGAGAAGCATACCGTAGCTGTCAACTCCGCAGAGCTTGGCAGGCTTGAGGTTGGTGACGAGAACTACCTTCTTGCCGATGAGGTCATCGGGCTGATAGAACTTTGCAATTCCGGAAACGACCTGGCGCTTCTCATAGCCGAGGTCGACCTGAAGCTTGAGAAGCTTCTTTGGCTTGGGAACCGACTCGCAGGCGATGATCTCTGCAACGCGGAGCTCAACTGCCGCGAATGCGTCGATGCCGATCTCTGCCTCGTGCTCGGGCTCCTCTACGGGAGCTGCGGCTGCAGCGGCTGCCGCCATCTTTGCCTCCATTTCCTCGAGGAACTTCTTCTCATCGATACGGGCGAAGAGAGTAGAAGCCTCGCCGAGAGGCTTGCCGGGCTCAAGTGCGCCGAAGGTGGCAACGGTGGAATAATCGCCGAGGTCGGTGCCGAGCTGGGCGAGGATCTTCTCGGAGGTAGCGGGCATATAGGGCGAAAGAAGAACTGCGCCGATGCGGATAACCTCGAGGAGATTGTATATTACGGTTGCGAGGCGGGGCTTGTCCTCCTCGTTCTTTGCGAGGATCCAGGGGGTTGTCTCGTCGATGTACTTGTTAGCGCGGCGAAGCATTGCGAAGATCGCCTCGGATGCGTCTGCCACGTGGTATGCGTCCATAAGCTCGCGAGAGAGCTTGATGCCCTCTGCGACTGCCGCCTTGAGCTCGCCGTCGGGCTCTGCCTCAACTGCGGGCGCGGGAACGATGCCGTCAAAGTACTTCTTGGTCATAGCGTGAGTACGGCTGACGAGGTTGCCAAGGTTGTTGGCGAGGTCGTTATTGTATCTTGTGATAACAGACTCATAGGTGATAGAGCCGTCGGAGCCATAAGGCATCTCAGAGAGCGCGTAGTGACGAACACCGTCAACGCCGAAGGTCTCTGCGAGCTCGTCGGCGTAGATAACGTTACCCTTGGACTTGGACATCTTATCGTTGCCGAAGTTGAACCAGGGGTGGCCGAATACCTTCTCGGGAAGAGGAATATCGAGCGCCATCAGGAAGATGGGCCAATAGATAGTGTGGAAGCGGAGAATGTCCTTACCGATGATGTGAACGTCGGCGGGCCACCACTTCTTGAAGTTCTCACTCTGCTCTGCGAAAGACTTGTCGGGATCGTAGCCGATAGCGGTGATGTAGTTGGTGAGAGCGTCGAGCCAAACGTAGGTTACGTGCTTATCGTCGAAGGGCACGGGAATTCCCCACTTAAAGGAGGTTCCCGATACGCAGAGATCCTGGAGGCCGGCCTTGAGGAAGTTGTTGACCATCTCCTTCTTTCTCGACTCGGGCTCAATGAAGCCGGGGTTGTCCTCGATGTGCTTGATAAGGCGGTCAGCGTACTTCGACATCTTGAAGAAGTATGCCTCCTCCTTTGCCTGGGAGACGGGTCTGCCGCAGTCGGGGCACTTGCCGTCTACGACCTGTGTCGCGGTGAAGAAGGACTCGCAGGGTGTGCAATACCAGCCCTCGTAGAAGCCCTTGTAGATGTCGCCCTGATTATAGAAGCGCTCGAAGATCTTGGCTACTGCCGCCTCGTGATAATCGTCGGTGGTGCGGATGAAATGATCGTACTTGACGTTCATAAGATCCCATATATTCTTGATCTCGCCGGCCACGTTGTCTACGTATGCCTTGGGAGTGATGCCTGCATCCTTCGCAAGGTCCTCGATCTTCTGACCGTGCTCGTCGGTACCGGTGCAGAGGAAGACGTCCTTGCCCATCTGGCGCTGGAAGCGCGCGAAGGCATCCGCCATAATGATCTCGTAGGTGTTGCCGATGTGAGGCTTACGCGACGCGTAAGCTATTGCTGTTGTGAGATAAAACTTTTCCATTTTCGTTACTTCCTAACTTGCGCGCGAATGGGCGCGCATATTTTGACATTTAATATTTTAACACAAGTGGAAGAATATTACAAGGTTTTTTGATAAATTTGCGCTTTTTCTTTTTAAATGCAGTTGTTTTCAGTAAAAATATATACTCGCACGATTGACTTTTGACAAAAGAAATGGTACAATGTAATATGTAGTATTGTTTTTTCACGGATGGGAGGGGTACGATGAGAGGTTATCTGACCGCGGTGGTCGGTAACGACCGGACGCGCGCGAGGCTCGGTGAGTCGGTGGTGCGCGGTACTGTTTCCCACGCTTATCTGATCGAGGGGCCCTCGGGCTCGGGAAAGCATACCCTGGCTCTTGAGCTTGCGGCGGCGATGAACTGCGAGAGGCGAGAGGGTGGTGCGCTTCCCTGTCACTCCTGCAACAACTGCAGGCGCATTATGGCGCGTGAGTTCCCCGACGTGAAGTATCTCGCGAAGGCGAAGGACAAGGCTACTATCGGTGTCGGCGAGGTCTCTGACTTCAAGGAGGATATGTACCTCTCGGCGACCGAGTCTGAATACAAGATATACGTTATTGAGTCGGCGGATCTTATGACTCCGCAGGCGCAGAACTCACTCCTGATAACTCTCGAGGAGCCGCCGCGAAACGTAGTTATAATGCTACTGTGCGAGCAGGCAGACAAGCTCCTGACGACGATACGAAGCCGCGTGCAGTATATCGCTATGGCGCGCTTCACCTCTGCGGAGATCGAGGCATACGTCACCGAGCATTCTGCCGAGGCGAGAAGACTGAAGTCGACCGATAAAAAGCGGCTCGACAGTATTGTGCTCGCATCCGACGGATGTATCGGACAGGCGCTCAGGCTGACCGATCCGAGGCTCGCCGAGGAGAATGAGCGACGTCGCTCTGTGACCGAGGGAATCGTGCGTGCGATGGTGGCGAAGGCTTCATACGCCGCTCTGCTATCGGCGATGGGTGAGCTGTCGCAGAAGCGAGCCGAGCTATCGACGGAGCTTGAGAGCGTTATGCTGGCTCTGCGTGACATGATCGCAAAGAAGCTGAACACAGGGGCGGAGCCTCTGTTCTTCACCTCCGACGAGGAGCTCGCCGAGCTTGTGCGCGAGTTCGATCTGAAGAGACTGAACTATCTCTTCGACTCGGTGTGTGACGCCTATGAGGACAACCAGAAAAACGCAAATATTGCGATGCTTATAACCAATCTAACGGCAAAGATCAAAAAATGAACGAATATGAGGAACATATAATGGCAGAAGAAATAATCAAAAACGATACTCCCGAAGCCAAGGACGACACCCCTGTTGAGGTGGTCGGCGTAAGCTTCAAGGAGGCCGGAAAGATATACTACTTTGCACCCGGCGGACTGAAGCTCTCGCGCGGTGATTACGTCATCGTCGAGACCTCTCGCGGTGTAGAGATGGGACTTGTAAAGGCCGAAAACAAGACCGTGCCTGCGTCCGAGATCGTGCCTCCCCTGAAAGAGGTGAAGCGCGTGGCGACCAAGGCAGACCTCGAGCAGAACGAGAAGAATCACGCTGACGAGGCAGAGGCGGCTGTAATATGCAAGAAAAAGATCGCGACGCACAAGCTCGAGATGGATCTCGTGGACGTTGAGTACACCTTTGATCGCTCGAAGCTGATATTCTACTTCACCTGTGAGTCGAGAGTAGATTTCAGAGAGCTTGTAAAGGATCTCGCGTCTACCTTCAGAACGAGAATCGAGCTCCGACAGATCGGTATTCGCGACGAGGCGAAGATGATGTGCGGTCTCGGTGTGTGCGGCAGAAAGTACTGCTGTGCGAACTTCTTGACCGATTTTGTTCAGGTTTCTATCAAGATGGCCAAGGAGCAGAACTTCTCTCTCAACTCGGCAAAGATCTCGGGTGCTTGCGGCAGACTTATGTGCTGTCTGCGCTATGAGCACGAGGTGTACGACGAGGCGATAAAGAAGACTCCCTCGACAGGCTCTATCGTCAAGGCCTCCGACGGCGAGGGTGTGGTTGTTGAGACCAAGCCTCTTGCAGGTGAGATCAAGGTCAGATTCTCCTCCGGCGACAAGGATACCGTAAAATGGTTCAAGGTTGCGGACGTCAAGGTGCTTCGAAGCGGCAAGAAGGATTCCCGCGGAAAAGATGACGGCGAAAAGGACGAGGAATAAGCTTTTTTGATATTTTTTTCGAAAAATACTTGATTTTTCCGAAAGATATGCTAGAATATAAGTGGAAATAATTTTTTGGAGGTTTTCACGATGGCTTATAAGATTTCCGACGAGTGCATTTCTTGCGGCGCATGTGTTGATGCTTGCCCCACCGGCTGCATCGCAGAGGGCGACGGTAAGTTCGTTATCAATGCTGACGATTGCGTAAGCTGCGGCAGCTGTGCTGATGCTTGCCCCGTAGGCGCTCCCGCTGAGGAATAATTTATTCCTTATAGAAAATGAAGCTGTCGTATAACACGGCAGCTTCTTTCCTTAAATACACTTATTTGTGAGGATGCTATGCTACTTGAGGGTGAGAGACTGGACTACGTCAACGACTCGCTATCGCTTATACAGAAGCCAGAGGGCTTGACCTTTGGCACCGATGCTCTGCTCCTTGCAGGCTTCATGCAGGGGAGCTACGCGCGCGGCTACGAGCTTGGCGGAGGCAGCGGTATAATATCTATGCTCGCTCTGACGAGAAAGAAGGTCGGGCACGCCACGGTAGTGGAGGTGCAGGAGGAATACGCCGATCTTATGAGGCGTAATGCCGAGCTGAACGGCCTCTCGGAGAGAATGGAGTGCGTATGCGCCGACGTGCGCGAGCTTGTGGGCAACGGCACGGCCGAGGTGGTGTTCACCAATCCGCCGTATATGAAAACCGATAGCGGCAGAGCGAATCTCGCGAGCAAGAAGAACGTGGCGCGCCACGAGGTCTTTGGCGGTATTGGCGACTTCTGCGAGGCGGCAAAGAGGCTTCTCAAGTACGGCGGCAGCTTCTACGTTGTCTACCGTCCCGACAGACTCTGCGATCTTATCTATGAGATGAGACGATGCAGCCTTGAGCCGAAGCGCATGACGCTTGTGTTTGCTAACCCTGCGGCCGAGCCGTCTATGGTTCTGATCGAGGGCAGGTTTGGAGGCAAGTGCGGACTCTTCACAACGCCGCCGCTGATCATCTACCGTGACGAGAAAAACAGCGAATACGGCGACGATATGAAATATATAATGGAGATGGGCTCGTTCCCCGACGGGTTCGTTAAAAGATAATGGATATGAACGAAAAGAACAGGGTTGAGGGCGGTGTTCTGTACCTTGTAGGAACGCCGATCGGCAACCTTGCGGATATATCCGAGAGAGCGAAAAAGGTGCTCTCGGAGGTTGATTTTATAGCCGCAGAGGATACGCGCAACTCGGCAAAGTTGCTACTCTGCCTCGGAATAAAGGGCGATCTTGTGAGTTATCACGAGCATAACAAGCGTGTGGCGGGCGAGCGACTCATCGCGAGACTTCTTGCCGGCGAGAGCTGTGCGCTCATCACCGATGCGGGTATGCCCGCAATCAGCGATCCCGGTGAGGACGTGGTTGCGCTTGCCGCAGAGGCAGGCATCAAGGTGTCGGTCGTTCCCGGCCCTTGTGCCGCGGTTTCGGCTCTTGCGATGTCGGGTCTGCCTACCGGAAGATTTGCCTTTGAAGGCTTCCTTCCCGTGAAGGGCAAGGAGCGCCGCGGTCGCATCGAGATGCTCGCGTGCGAGGAACGAACGGCTATTCTCTACGAGGCTCCGCACAAGCTGGTGACGACGCTCACCGACCTATATGATGCTCTCGGCGGTGAGAGAAGAATCTCGCTCTGTCGCGAGCTGACGAAGCTCAACGAGGAGGTGCTCCGCTTCACTCTTGCGGAGGCGGTGGAGTACTATCGCGAGCGCGAGCCGCGAGGAGAGTACGTGCTGATACTTGAGGGTGTCGAGGCTACTGTCGCGGAGGAGGACTTCTCTGCACTCTCGCCCGAGGATCACGTCAAGCGATACACCGATGCTGGAATGAGCCGCAAGGACGCTATCAAGGCAGCGGCAAAGGATCGCGGTATGGCAAAATCCGAGTTTTATAAGCTTGTGGCAAATGATTGATTTTTCTCTAAAAATCTGTTGACAATTGCCAAAGTTTTTGGTAGAATGATATTGATAAAAAACTAAACTATATGGAGGATTTCACAATGAAAGAAGTAAAGATTGTTTTAAGCAACATTCAGGATATCCGTGATTTCGTAAATCAGGTTATCCTCGTAGATTATGACGTAGACCTCGTTCAGGGCAGATACGTAGTTGACGCAAAGTCGATTATGGGTATCTTCTCTCTCGACCTTCTCTCTCCCATCGCTCTTCAGGCGCACACCGAGTACGCAGAGGATCTTATCTCGAAGATCGAGAAGTTTATCGTTAAGTAATTGAGGAAGGCACGCAGAATATGCGTGCCTTTTGTTTTGGATTGGGTGAATTATACTATTAAGTGCAACACTTTTTAGAAAAAAGAACACTCATATTGAATCCTGTGTCATAATGAAGTTACCGCTGATTGTTGTAATAATCATCTGAAATCATTGAAATTTTAAAATTTCATGATATAATATTTACATAAAATCGAACAAATGAGCGGCGATCAGGTTTTACAACTATTGGTAGATTAACATTTATAACTGTGAAATGTAAGTTTTTGATAGCTATGTTTGCTCTCGTGTTTGTTTTCACAGAATTCTTTAGCTCTGAAGGAGTTGTTTATAAATCAACCGTAATATGAAGGGAAAAAATATGAAAGTAATATGTTGTGTTCTCATATGTTTAATCCTTTTAACATCCTTGACTGGTTGCGCACATGAAACTTATGGGTACTATTTTCATTTTTATACAAATGAAAAACAAGGAAAAATAGTCGTCGAACCCGATTTTAATCCAACAATATATTTATGCAAAGATGTGGATATGTGCGACTTGGATTGTAACAATGACTCACATCTTGTTTGCCTGAGGGGTGGCAAGAGAGGTAGTCGTGAATTAACCTTTATTGCAATTCCTAACGAGGGATATCAAGTAAAGGAATGGATTTTGAATGGAGAGGTTGTTCAAGGTAACAAATCAAACGTGATCACTGTAACTGTTTCGTACAAGGATGATTATAACGGTGTTATTTCCGTACGATTCGAATTGGTAGAATGAGTATTATTTGTGGAGGATAAGTATGAATTCATTTATTCAAATAAAAATGCATCTTTTACATCGCACAATTTGCTTAAAATCTATTGACTTTCACTAATATTTATGATAAAATTAATTTAATGGAACAAGTCGCGTGGATACGAACTCCAAAGAGAGCCGTCGGGAGCTGAAAAGACGGTGTGTGCGCCCATAGCGGTACCGCCCATGCAAAGCGAGCAGGCTCGCGATGAAATTTGCCTTTTGGCAAGTGAAATCCGCGGAGCGAATGAAATCTGCCTTGCGGCAGATGAAGTCCACCAAAGGTGGGTTAGCTTTGGTAGCTTGAATAGAAATGAGTTAAACGCTCGGGTGGAACCGTGCGGGACTTTTCAGTCCTCACCCCGAAGGCAAGATGATTTGTCTTTGGAGTGGGATTTTTTTATTTGTGTCCGAAAAAACGGACCGTCGGGGACTCCGGTCCCTACAGTAATTTTGTTAACAACAGGAGGATATAAATCATGGTTAAAATCAAGTTTTCTACCGGTGAGGTATACGAGGGCGCAGAGGCGATCTCGGTATATGACGCCGCGGCATCTCTCGGCATTGTTGCGAGAGAACACATTACCTGCCATCTGAACGGTGAGCTCAAGGAACTCTCCGCTATCGTTGACGGCGAGGCAGAGGTTACTCTTCTCACCTTCAAGGATGAGGACGGTAAGCACGTTTTCCGTCATACTGCGGCGCACGTTATGGCGCAGGCGGTTAAGAGACTCTTCCCCACTACAAAGCAGACTATCGGTCCTGCAACCGACACCGGTTACTTCCAGGACTTTGACGCCGAGGTTTCCTTCACTCCCGACGTACTGAAGGACATCGAGGCCGAGATGAAGAAGATCGTCAAGGAGAATCTTCTCATCAAGCGCGAGGAGCTCTCGAAGGAGGAGGCGCTCAAGCTCATGACCGAGCTCGACGAGCCCTACAAGGTTGAGAGAATCAACGAGCTTCCCGAGGATGCTATCATTTCTATCTACAGACAGGGCGAGTACGTTGACCTCTGTGCAGGTCCTCACCTTCGCTCGACCGGCATGGTCAAGGCATTCAAGCTCACCCAGTGCACCGGTGCATACTACAAGGGCGACCAGAACAACAAGCAGCTTCAGAGAGTTTACGGCGTGGCATTCCCCTCTAAAGACGAGCTTAACGCTTACGTTCTTCAGCAGGAGGAGGCACTCAAGCGCGACCACAACAAGATCGGTCGCGAGCTCGAGTACTTCACCACCGTTGATTCTATCGGTCAGGGTCTTCCTATTCTTCTTCCCAAGGGCGCGAGAACTATTCAGCGTCTTCAGAGATGGGTTGAGGACGTGGAGGAATCGAGAGGATACCTTCTCACCAAGACTCCTCTTATGGCAAAGCGCGAGCTCTACAAGATCTCGGGTCACTGGGATCATTATCTTGACGGTATGTTCGTTATGGGCGATCCCGACGATTATACCAAGGAGTGCTTTGCTCTCCGTCCTATGACCTGCCCCTTCCAGTATCAGGTATTTCTTAACAAGAAGCGCTCCTACAGAGAGCTTCCCATGAGACTCGGCGAGACCTCGACGCTCTTCCGTAACGAAGATTCGGGTGAGATGCACGGTCTTATCAGAGTTCGTCAGTTCACTATCTCCGAGGGTCACCTCATTCTCCGTCCCGAGCAGCTTGCAGAGGAGTTCAAGGGCTGTCTTGACCTTGCAAAGTACTGCCTCGGGACCATTGGTCTTTGGGAGGACTGCTCCTTCCGATTCTCCCAGTGGGATCCCAAGAGAACCGACAAGTACGAGGGTACTCCCGAGCAGTGGAACGAGGCGCAGACCATAATGGGCGAGCTTCTCGACACATATCTCGGTCATGACAACTACGCTATCGGTATCGATGAGGCGGCGTTCTACGGCCCCAAGCTCGACATCCAGTGCAAGAACGTATTTGGCAAGGAGGATACTATCGTTACCATCCAGGTAGATATGCTTCTCGCAAAGAAGTTCGGTATGGAGTACGTTGACCGCGACAACACGATGAAGACTCCCTACATCATTCACAGAACCTCTCTCGGCTGCTATGAGAGAACTCTCGCGCTCATTCTCGAGAAGTACGCGGGTGCTCTTCCCCTCTGGCTCGCTCCTACCCAGGTTGTGGTTATCCCCGTTGTTGCAGACTTTGCAGACTATGCGGCAGAGGTAACGAAGAAGCTCCAGGCGGCAGGCGTAAGAGCCGAGCTCGACGACAGAAACGAGAAGCTTGGCTACCGTATCCGTGAGGCGCAGGTCACCAAGGTTCCCTACATGGTAGTCGTCGGTGAGGACGAGATGAACACCGGATCGGTTACCGTCAGAGCCCGCGTTGAGGGCGAGGGCGGCAAGTTCTCGGTTGACGAGTTCGTTGCAAAGCTTGTAGACGAGATCGAGACCAAAAAGCACTAATAAAGACATCCCCCGAGGCATCTTCGGGGGATTACTAAAATAATTTGATTGTTAATTCTGCCTCGAATTATGTTTTTTAATTCAGCAAAACAATATATACGTACGTAAAAGGATATTAAATGAAGAGACTTTCAAAATATCTTCGCGGATACGTTAAGGAGAGTATTCTCGGTCCGCTTTTCAAGCTGACCGAGGCGACTCTTGAGCTTATCGTACCGCTTATAATCGCCTATATGATCGACTACGGCATCAAGGGCGGGGACACGGGTACGGTTGTAAAGTACTCGCTGATCCTGCTACTGCTCGGCGCTGTGGGACTCGCCTTCTCTGTAACGGCGCAGTACTTCTGCGCGAAGGCGGCGGTCGGCTTTGGCACAAGAATAAGAAGCGCTCTGTTCTCACACATGCAGAGCTTCTCATACACCGACATTGACGAGCTTGGCACGTCGACGATGATAACAAGAATGACGGCCGATGCGGACAAGGTGCAGTCGGGACTCAACTTTACGTTGAGACTTCTGCTCCGCTCGCCCTTCGTGGTGTTTGGCGCTATGATAATGGCGTTCACCATTGATTTCGAGGCTTCGGTTTCGTTTATCGCGGTGATACCGCTTCTCTCTATCGTCGTGTTCGGAATTCTCTTGATCACTATGCCTCTATACAAGAAGGTTCAGGGCGGCACCGACGGTCTGCTCCTATCTACGAGAGAGAATCTCGCAGGTGCGAGAGTTATCCGCGCGTTCCGCAAGGAGAGCGACGAGATACGCGCCTTCGAGGGTAAGAACGACGTTCTGACTCTCGTGCAGAAGCGTGTCGGTCGCATATCTGCGCTTCTCAATCCTCTGACCTATATTCTCATCAACCTTGCGATACTTTGGCTCATATATTCGGGCGCTATCAAGGTTAACACGGGTGATCTGACCCAGGGTGAGGTCATCGCGCTCTACAACTATATGTCGCAGATCCTCATCGAGCTTGTCAAGCTGGCGAACCTCATAATCACGATCAGTAAGGCTCTCGCCTCTGCGGGAAGAATCTCCAAGGTGCTCGACACCGAGGCAACAGCAAGATTCGGCAGGGACTCTGACTTTGAGAATGCCGAGTACGCTGTGGAATTTGACAATATTTCTCTCACCTACAAGAGCGGCGGAGCTCCTGCCGTGTCGGGAATCGATCTCAAGGTTCGTCCCGGCGAGACGGTGGGAATCATCGGCGGCACGGGCTCGGGCAAGAGCTCGCTCGTCAATCTCATCCCCGGCTTCTACGATGCTACCGAGGGCGAGGTCAGGATCTTCGGCAAGGAGATACACTCCTACTCCGAGGCGGGACTTCGCGAGAAGATCGGCGTTGTGCCCCAGCGTGCGGTGCTCTTCCGCGGCAGTATTCGCGAGAATCTCGCCTGGGGTGATGCCAATGCAAGCGAGGCAGAGATGCTTCGCGCAATCGATATCGCGCAGGCACGCGACGTGGTTGACGAAAAGGGCGGCCTTGACGCTATGATCGAGCAGGGCGGAAAAAATCTCTCGGGCGGTCAGAAGCAGAGGCTCACTATCGCTCGCGCTATCGTAGGCTCGCCGAGGATACTCATTCTCGACGACTCGGCATCGGCTCTCGACTATGCGACTGATGCGGCTCTGCGCCGCTCGCTTCGCGAGATGGGCGGCGATACTACCACCTTCGTGGTCTCACAGCGCGCGGCATCGGTTATGCACGCCGACAAGATACTCGTTCTCGATGACGGCGAATGCGTAGGACTCGGCACTCACGATGAGCTACTCGAATCCTGCTCGGTATATCGCGAGATCTACGACTCCCAGTTCAAGAAGGAGGGCGCGTAGATGGCTAAAAAGATACAAAAGGCGAATCCCGGCACTATAAAAAAGGTGCTGTCCTATATCGGAAAATACAAATTACTGTTACCTATCTCGATGCTCTTTGCCCTGATCACGGTGGCGCTGACTCTCTACGTGCCGATACTTATCGGTGACGCGATCGATATGATAATCGGCGAGGGTGCGGTCAACTTTGACGGAATCCGTCCGCTTCTTATCAAGGCGGCCATCCTGATCGGCATTACGGCCCTCTCGCAGTGGCTGATGAGCACCATCAACAATCGCATCGCATATCACGTTGCAAGAGATATAAGAAACGATGCCTTCTCGCATATCGAGAGGCTTCCGCTCTCGTATATCGACTCGCACTCGAGAGGCGACACGGTGAACAGAGTTATCAACGATACCGAGCGATTCTCCGAGGGTCTGCTTCTCGGCTTCACGCAGGTGTTCACGGGAGTTCTGACTATTCTCGGCACGCTTGTGTTCATGGTGGTGATAAATCCCATTATCGCCGCGGTGGTCGTTCTGCTCACTCCTATCTCTATCTTCATTGCAAGGTTCATCTCGTCGAGGACGTACAGTATGTTCCGCGAGCGCTCGGAGACCGAGGGCGAGGAGACCGCTCTCATCGAGGAAATGCTTGGCAACCAGAAGGTTGTAAAGGCGTTCTCGCACGAAAACGAGGCCGTCGAGAGATTCAACGAGGTAAACTCGAGACTTGAAAAGGCGGCACTCCGTGCCATCTTCTTCTCTTCTCTTACCAACCCGACAACAAGATTTATCAACAGTATCGTTTACGCGGCAACGGCTCTCGTAGGTGCGATCATCGCTATCAGCACCGCAGGCACTGCGGCGGCGTTCACCGTAGGTGAGTTTGCCTGCATTCTCTCCTACTCAAATCAGTACACCAAGCCCTTCAATGAGATCTCGGGCATTTTTGCAGAGTTCCAGAACGCCCTTGCATCGGCATCGCGTGTATTTGAGCTTATTGAAGCACCGGCAGAGATTCCCGACGGGGAGAGTGCCGTGGTGCTCGAATCGGCAGAGGGCAACGTGGAGCTGTCGAAGGTCAGCTTCTCCTACTCGCCGAGCAAGCCTCTCATCGAGGATCTGAATCTCTCGGTCAAGCCCGGACAAAGAGTGGCTATAGTCGGTCCGACGGGCTGTGGAAAGACTACTATCATCAATTTGCTCATGCGCTTCTATGACGTGTGCGGCGGATCGATCTCGGTAGACGGGCACGACGTGCGCGACATAACGCGCGACAGTCTGCGCGCATCCTACGGAATGGTGCTGCAGGAGACCTGGCTCAAGTCGGGTACTGTGCGCGAGAACATCGCATTCGGCAAGCCCGACGCCACCGACGAGGAGATCGTAGCGGCGGCAAAGGCGGCGCACGCACACAGCTTCATAAAGAGGCTGAAAAACGGCTACGATACCAAGATCGGCGAGGGCGGCGAGGAGCTGTCCGAGGGACAGAAGCAGCTGCTCTGCATTACTCGCGTAATGCTGGCGCTTCCTCCTCTGCTCATACTTGACGAGGCAACGTCCTCTATCGACACGCGTACCGAAATGCGTATACAGAAGGCTTTTGCCGAGCTGATGCGAGGCAGAACCAGCTTTATCGTCGCTCACCGACTGTCTACAATACGCGAAGCTGACGTGATCCTCGTTATGAAGGACGGCCATATCATAGAAAGCGGCACGCACGATGAGCTGATCGCAAAGGGCGGCTTCTATCACGAGCTTTATAACAGCCAGTTCGCGCACTGATGGCGCGGAGGGCTTGTTTTAACGGAGGGAATTATGATATTCGAAAAGCAAGTTGTAAATGCGTTCAAGGGTATGATGTATACCCGTTGTGACGATACCGAAACGGTATTCTACTTCTCTGCCGAGGATTTCCCCGGTCTTGTGGCCGAGGCGTATCCATTCACCTCCTCGGAGGGACACACTCTGCAGGGATATATCTATCACTACGACTCGCCCAAGCCGAACAGGCTCGTTGTATTCGACCACGGATTTGGCGGCGGACACAAGGCCTATATGAAGGAGATCGAGAAGCTCTGCTCTCACGGCTACACCGTATTTGCATACGATCACACCGGTTGTATGGAATCGGGCGGCAAGACGCCCGGCGGTCTCTCTCATTCGCTCTGCGACCTCGACGATTGTATTACCACCTTAAAGGCGGATGCGCGCTTTGCAGGCTATGACATCTCAGTAATGGGACACAGCTGGGGCGCGTTCTCTACCATGAATATTACGGCTCTTCACCCCGAGATTTCGCGCATTGTTGCTATGTGTGGCTTCGTCTCGGTGGAGGAGATGATAAAGACCTTCTTCGCAGGTCTGCTGAAGGGCTATCGCGGTGCGGTACTCGAGCTCGAGAGAGGAGCGAACCCGAGGTTCGTTGACTTCAACGCCGTGAAAACGCTCTCGGAGTCGAAGACAAAGGCGCTTCTCATATATTCCGAGGACGATCAGCTGTGCAAGCGAGTTCACTACGATATTATGAAGGCAGGACTCGAAGGTCGCGAGAACGTACGTTTCATACTCTGTCAGAATAAGGGACACAATCCCAACTACACGGAGGATGCGGTGAAGCTCCTCGGGGAGTTTGGCAAAGCAAGAGCAAAAATCGCAAAGAATAAGAAGGCCACGGCCGAGGACAAGCGCAGATTCGTAGAATCCTTTGACTGGGATGCTATGACTGTGCAGGACGATGCCGTGTGGGCAGAAATATTCGAGCATTTGGATCAAATTTAATACGAAAAACAGCTTTATAAAAGCGAAGCGGGCGGCGTGTCGTTTATTACGGCGTGCCGTCCTTGCTTTTTATTGGTCTTTTTGCGCGGGCGTTTTCGCAAAAACACTTGATTTGGCGGTGTATTTATGCTAAAATAAAATCGAAGGACGGTGATATTATGATAAGACGCGTAAGTGATACGAAATTATATAAAACTGTCACCGAGGTGCTCGCAAAGTCCCCGAGGACGAGAAAGCAGTTGATCGCCGACGTTATCGGCGAGCTACAGCTCACGCGTGAGCAGCTCGCGGACAGAGGCGTAAACAGTCTGCAGAATATTCTGCGAAGCCGTCTTGGCACTATGATAAACGATATGCAGAAGCACGGCGTTATCGAGCTTGACGAGCAGATGCGCTATACTCTGGTATACGAGAAGCCTATCACCGTGCGGATCGAGGGCTGTGAGCGTGAGATATTCCGCGCGCTGTCCGAGAGTCCCATGACGAGAACCGAGATACGCAACAGAGTTCTCACCGCTCTCGGTGCGGACAAGACCGCTTCTCTGCTCGACGATGAAAAGATATATGCCTGCACGGGACAGATAATCAAGCATTTGAAGGACGACGGCGCTATCGTTCTCGATGGAACACGTTATTCGCTATCTCCAAAGCTCGTGGCAAAGGCCGATGACGTGAATGCTCTGCTCTCTCTGCGAAGCGAGTTCCTATCTGCCGTACATACGCAGGGCGGCGAGTTCCTTGAGAACTACTTTATGGCGCTCCTTGCGCGTTATATGGAAAAGCAGGGCAAAAAGGTGCTCGAGTGCTACGTTACCGGTGGCACGGAGGACGGTGGCATCGACGGAATTATCAAGACCGAGGATCTCCTCGGCTTCCGCGAGACGATCATGGTGCAGACGAAAAACAGAATGATCGTGGTGGATGAAACCGCGGTGCGCGGCTTCTACGGCGCGGTCTGCGCGAAGCAGGGCTCGCGAGGCATCTACGTTGTGTCGGCAAGCTTCCATTCGGGTGCGAAGAAGTTTCTTGACAGCATCGACAACTGCGTCGGAGTGGACGGCAACCGACTCTTCTCTATGGCGCTGGAGTGCTTGTACGGAATCAAGAAGACCGCAGGCGGTCTTGTAATAGACGAAAAAATCATAAGGAGATAGATATGACTTTAGATCAGGTTAGGGGAATTTACACCGAGCTTCGTGATAAATATGAGGCAAAGCTGTCGGGTTTTGACGTAAAATACGACTCGGAGATATACCTCGAGGACGATGGATTTGACAAGGTTGAGGCTATTGAGGAGAGTGGATTTATTTCACTCGACATCAACGTTTTCACCGACAAGATCGACAAGGATAACGGTCTGTGCTTCTGCTCTTCTGTTGTCGTAGCGAATGATCGCGTGGAGGACGACGAGATTCTCGGTGACGTCAAGGCCTTTGAGGAGTCGCTTGAGGAATTTCTCGCAAAGCTTGCGGCGGCGGAGAGCGCCGACACGCTGATCTGTGCCGAGATCGCAGAGGGCGAGCAGGCGGCGAGCGAGATGATGGAGGCGTTCGAGCGCAAAATAAAGAAAACCAATGCGATGGCTCTCATCGCCGTTGGCGTTTGCATTCTGGCGGCGACCGTGGCTCTGATCGTGCGCTTTGTGATGTAAGAGGCTTGTATGGATTTTTCTAAATACGGCAAAAAGCAGGTAGGAACCTGCGAGAGCTGTGAGTTCTACGTCTATGACGAGTACACAGATTCCTACACCTGCAATATGAATCTCGACGAGGACGAGATGGCGGGCTTCCTGTCGCAAAACACGAAGGGCTGTCACTACTACAAGTTCTACGACGAGTATAAGAGCGTACAAAGACAGATATAAGGTTAGAGGAAATGTTAGAAAACGTTATTATTCGCAGAGAAACCGAGGCAGACTACAGAGCAGTTGAGGAGCTTACGCGCGAGGCGTTCTGGAACGTATACGTGCCCGGTGCATCCGAGCATTATTACGTGCATACGATGCGAAATCATCCCGATTTTATCCCCGAGCTTGCCTTCGTGCTGGAGCTTGACGGTGAGATTATCGCCAATATTATGTATACCAAGGCGTGGCTTGAAGATGAAAGCGGAAATCGTCGAGAGATACTCTCCTTTGGCCCTCTTTGCGTTGCGCCGAAATATCAGAGAATGAAGCTCGGCAAGCTGCTTATAGAGCACTCGTTTGCGGCTGCACGAGAGATGGGATATGACGTAAACATCAACTTTGGCAATCCCGGCAACTATATGAGTCGCGGATTCGTGAGCTGTAAAAAGAAGAACGTCAGTTTCGTTCAAGAGGGCAACTTCCCTACTGCGCTACTCGTGTGTGAGCTCGTTCCGGGTGTACTTGACGGCAAGAAGTGGATGTATATTCCCTCCACCGCGGCAGACTGCTGTGACGACACCTGTGCGGTCGAGGCGTTTGATGCGACCTTCCCGAAGAAAGAAAAAGAATGGCGTCCGTCGCAGGAAGAGTTCTACATTTACAGACACTCTTCGGTGGTCAGATAAGGACGAAATACAGATGGCGCGTGCCGAGTGCGGCACGCGCCTTTTTGTTTGTTTTTGACATAGAAAGGGTGTGAAATATGGACATTTTAACCGATTTTCGAAGATTTTTTGAAAAAATTTTATTTTTCGCACTTTAGAAAACGAGAGCATTTGCGAGCATTTGCGAGCTTTTGCGAGCTTTCAAATTCTAAATCATTTTTACGGCAAAAAGTTTTCGAAAAGGTGTTGACAAGCGAGGGAGTTTATGTTATAATATACAAGCTTGTAAAAAGGTTGTCGGGCGAGCCCGGCAAAAACAAATTTATTGGAGGAAATCAAAATGTCTACTTTCATGGCAAACAAAGACACCATCGAGCGCAGATGGTTCGTTATTGATGCCGCTGGCAAGCCTCTCGGCAGAACTGCTGTTAAGGCTGCTACCATTCTTCGCGGCAAGCACAGACCTGAGTTTACTCCCCACGCTGACTGCGGTGAGTTCGTTATCATCGTAAATGCAGACAAGGCAGTTCTCACCGGTAAGAAGCTTGAGCAGAAGTACTACCGTCACCACTCCGGTTACATCGGTGGTCTCAAGGAGACCCAGTACAAGACTCTTATGGCTACTCGTCCCGAGATGGCTATGGAGCTTGCAGTTAAGGGTATGCTCCCCCACAACTCTCTTGGCGACAAGGCTTTCACTCGTCTTCACGTTTATGCAGGCGAGACCCACAACCAGGCTGCTCAGAAGCCCATCGTAGTTGACTAATAAGGGAGGATAATGATAATGTATACTAGTGCTAAACCTTATTTCTACGGCACCGGCAGAAGAAAGAAGTCTGTTGCAAGAGTTCGTCTCTACCCCGGTACCGGTGCTATCACCATTAACGGCAGAGATATCGACGATTACTTCGGCCTTGATACTCTCAAGCTCATCGTTAACCAGCCCTTCGGCGTTACCGAGACCATGGGCAAGTTCGACATCGTTGCTAACGTAAACGGTGGCGGCTTCTCCGGTCAGGCAGGTGCTATCCGTCACGGCGTAGCTCGTGCTCTTCTCTCGGCTGACGAGACCTACAAGCCTCTTCTCAAGAAGGCAGGTCTTCTCACTCGTGATCCTCGTATGAAGGAGAGAAAGAAGTACGGACTCAAGGGCGCAAGACGTGCACCTCAGTTCTCCAAGAGATAATCAAAATATTCTCAAAAAGGCTCAGCTTTGGCTGGGCCTTTTATTTTGATTTTCTCGAGAGAACTGCTCTCCCCCGCATTTTGATTACCCCACTCGAACTGAGGCCGACAAAACGCAGGGTTTTGTCGTTCGAGCTAAAAACAGTCCACCGGACTGTTTTCTTTACGCTCTCACAGTTCACAAGAGATAATTTCGACCTTTGGTCGAAACTTCAAAAAGCACTTCGCATCACGCGGGGTGCTTTTTGTTATCTCTTGGAGAACAACTATGATTGTCCTACGGGCAAGTTATGAGTTATGATTGGCTTCGCCAGGTTATGATGTGCCTGCGGCATAGTTTGAAGTAACAAGGCAATCATATCATAACGATGCGAAGCATCTTATAACTACGCGGAGCGTAACATCACTTTACGCACGCAAAAAAGGTATTTACAAGCAGAACCTTTTATGATACAATAAAGTTGGTAAGATACAATCACGAAAGGAGATAATGCCATGAAATGTCGTAAGATAATTGCAACAACCATGATTTTCGTCTTGATTGCTATGAATTTTTCAAGCTGTATAGCAAAGAAATACAAATTCGACTACATAGATAAATCAAACGTCACCAGTATTGAAATATACGATTTGCGAGACGAGTATCGGCACGACGTAGGATTCTACGAGCTGATGGATCCCATCTACACCCTATCCCCCGAACAATACGATGATTTCCTTGACACCTTAACAAATCTTGAATTTACCACAGTACTTATCATCATTGCCGCAAATGACCCCTGTCTAAACTACAGCAATACAATGGCAGTTAAAATTAATCATTCAAACGGAGGATTCGAGACAGTATCGCCGTACGGATATGCTGAACGATATGACCCTAATAAAGACGAGCTCTATGCTTGGGATTACGGAGGCTGCGATTCTTCGGCATGGGAGCTTTTATTAAGAAGTGTTGTACCTCAAGAAATATACGATTCCGAGCCAAGCGATCCATACGGAACTTTCTCTTTTGATGAGGTCCGATCCTACGCCAACGAAAACGACAGTAACATCAGAACCTCCGGCTTCGTAAACACGGGGCGAGATTACTCACGCTATTCGGGAGATCCGTTATCCTGGCATAATATCGAAGATATACTTATGAAAGCAAAGGATGACTGCACAATAGAATACGAGCATACAGAACTGTATATTGACCGAGAGGAATATATTTACTGCATTGAATTCATTGGAAAAAGTGAGAAAGAATGTATATACATAAATAAAAGCTTGGCTACGATACTTGCAGTGAAAAGCCCCCTACAAAACGATGGCGCAGATAATAGCGCAAATTGAATTCCAATTTGTCGAGTTGAATAGATGTTGAATGTTGGTGCAAATTTGGCACAACACTACACATGATAAAAAGGAATTTACAAACGGCACCTTTTGTGATATAATATAATTGGTTAGGTATCTAATCGATAAACTTGAATTTGACGAAGAGGTTATTTGTATGAAAAAGATCTTCGCTATTATTTTGATGTCAACAATGCTTCTTTCCTTGGCTGGATGCAGTTTATCAACCATTGAAATCGGCACCAAAGACGGCAAGGTGTATTTCGATTATCCAAACACAACTCCAAATATTACGGTAAAAAAGGGTGAGGAGAAATTGCCTGTAGAAGATCCTGCGTTTTTTGAAAAATTGGTAAATTCTATAGACGGCAAGCCCATATCGGAAACGATGACTTTCTATCCCGAGTATATATACCTTGTAGAAATTGGAAAATACGACTTTGCTTTACACGAAGAGCACATAATCATTTATTCTCCTTTGGGACGCAACATTAAAGGTCAAGAGATTATTGAAGTTGAATGCACCAAAGAAGAAATTAGCGAATTGGTTGAATTATTAGATGCAGTAAAATAGAACGATGTTTTACCAATTTCAATTTGTCGAGCTAAATGGGCGTTGAATGCCCCAGTGATTTTGGTGCAAATTTGGTGCAACACTTTATCGGGCGATACTCACGATATTCACGATATCAAACGATACTCTTAAAACTCGAAGAGATAATTTTGACCTTGGTCGAATACAAAAAATGCTCAGCTTATGCTGGGCATTTTTTGTTATGCCTTTGAGGTAAGGGAGGCGCGCGGCTTCAATTTTGGATGGGGCGAGAGCGGCGCGTAACTTTCTCTGCCCTGCTATTTACTTTTAGTGAAAGTTATGATATAATGAAATTGATTGGGCGTACAATGACAAACTTAAATTTCAGGTGAATTTATGAATAGTGTAAACAAGACGTTGTATATTCCCTTATACGGCAAATCCTACGTTAGCAAAAAGGGTCTGTTCCTTGACGATAAAAAGGCCGAGGAGATCTGGGCGGCGGAGGGGTTCGCTCTCAAGGGCAAATCCAAGTCAAAATGGCTCGCATACTATATGGGCGTGCGCTCGGCCGTGTTTGACGAGTGGCTGAAGGAGCAAATGGCGGATATGCCCGATGCCGTGGTGCTTCATATCGGTTGCGGAATGGATAGCCGTATCGTAAGAGTCGGCGAGGGAGATCATAAGTGGTATGACATGGACTTTCCCGAGGTTATTGCGGAAAGGCGCCGCTACTACGCCGAGAGCGACGGCTACAAGATGATTGCGGGCGATGCGCGCGAGGGGGAGTGGCTCTCTGCTATCAAGGAAACGGGCCGCGCGATCGTGGTTATGGAGGGCGTGAGCATGTATATGACTGCCGCCGACGTGCGAGAGCTGACCGACAGATTATGCGGTCATTTCGACGAGCTTGTGCTCTTGGTGGATGCTTATACCTCATTTGCCGCGAGAATGTCAAAGCGAAGAAATCCCATAAACGACGTAGGCGTGACCGAGGTTTACGGCATTGACGATCCCGGAGATTATCAATGCGAGGCGCTGACCTTCGTCGAAGAGCACCCGATGACGCCGCAACGGTACATCGACGAGCTCTCTGGCTTCGAGAAGCGTGTTTTCGCGAAGCTTTATGCAGGCGGCTTCTCGAAGAAGCTGTATCGCTTGTATGAATACAAAAAAGGCAAATTTTAATAGAGCTTATGAAGGGAGAACTTTTCTATGGATAAGGTGATAATAGTTGTATGCGTTTTGCTTCTTCTGCTACTGTTCCCTGTTCGTCATCAATACAAGGACGGCGGATCTGTGCATTACGATGCCATAGCATACGACGTATATGATATGCATAGGATAAGCGACGAGGGTGAGACCTTCGGCTATACTGTTGGAACTATTGTCGAGATCTTCGGCTTTGAGGTATTTAATAATACGAGATTCGAGGCGATCGACACAAAAAGCCCGTATTTCTGTGGCAGAGTGATAGAGACCAACTCAAAAGGATTTCTCGTCGAGGTCACCGATGGCGGCAACGGCTCGTTTGCTCTCGGTGAGAGAGTGCAGGTCAACACCGAGCTCCACAGCGAGTACAGGGCAGGCGACAACCTGCGAATAGCCTTTGACGGCAAGGTGGCGATGTCTTATCCTCCGCAGGTCACGAGCGTTCAATCAATCGTGCGAGTCGGTGATAGCAACTAGGGTCGCGAGGGATTCTGCCCGACATTATATTCTTTAAAACGAAATTTGATATATAGGAGATATTAAAAATGGCAAAGGAAAAGAGATTTATCAAGACCTATTCCCAAGGTATGGGAACGACGGAAATATGGGTGGACAAGAGCACCGGTGTGAACTATCTGTACGTTAACGGCGGATACGGCGGAGGTCTCTCCGTGCTTCTCGACAGCGATGGAAAGCCGATCATTACCTCCCCCGAGGAGCTCGCCAACAAGCAGTAAATGGCAGATATCTACAATACATAAGATGCAAAAAATGCCCGACGGACGTCGGGCATTTTTACTTTGCTTTTAATTATTCTGCAACGAAGATATATGGGTATATCTCCTGGGTGCCGTCGAGGAAATAGGTCTCAACGTCGGGGTACTTCTCTGCGATGAGAGCCTCGAGCTGCTCGCGCTCCTCGGCGTCGGAATCCTTGCCATAGAAGCAGGTGAGAACGAAGCGATCCTCGGTGATGAGCTTATCGATAAGCTCGGTGGTTGCGACAAGGCGGTCGGCATTCGCGGTAACGATCTCCTTGGCAATGATGCCGATGGTATCGCCCTCTGCGATGCTGATGCCGTTCATCTCGGCGTCGCGGATAGAGGGAGAGACGTAGCCGGTCTCGATTCTGCCGATAGCCTCGGTCATAGCCTCGATGATCTCATCAACCGACTGACTCTCAAGGTCAGCGGAGGAGATCGCAGCGTAGCCTGCACCGATATTCTTGGCAGGAAGGACGTGGATCTTGGCATCCTCATAGAGCTCGGCAGACTGCTCTGCCGCCATCATTATATTACTGTTGTTGGGCAAGACGAAGATATGCTCTGCGTTGATCTTTGCATACGCCTCGAGAAAGTCCTGGGTGGAGGGGTTATTGGTCTGTCCGCCCTCAACAATCTCGTCTGCGCCAAGCTCACGGAAGGTCGCGGAGAGTCCTGCACCGTTGGAAACGGTGACGATAGCGTGCTTCTTGCGAGGCATATCTGCCTTCTTCGACTCTTCCTTTTCCTCGGTTTTTGCTTCTCCGAGGTCGGAGTGCTGAACAGACATATTCTCGATCTTGACGGTGAGGAACTCACCGAACTGACGGCAATATTTAAGTACTTTCTCGGGGGATTTTGTATGTACGTGAAGCTTGACGATAGAGTCGGTCTTGAAGCATACGACCGAGTCACCGATAGAGAGAAGATACTGCTTCAGGGGCTCGACGTCGAAGGTGTCGATATCGACCTTCTTGCGAAGGAGCTGAAGAAGAAGCTCGGTACAATAGCCGTAGGTCATTACGCTATCGGGGCCGAATGAGGTATCAAGAACCGAAGTCGCGGCAGGAGTCGCAAGAGGTGCTACGTCTGCCTCGGGGATCTCCTCACCGTTAAATACGCGGTTGAAGCCGTCCATTATGTAAAGGAGACCTGCCGCGCCGCTATCAACGACGCCTGCCTCCTTGAGAGCTACGAGGATCTCGGGGGTACGGTCAAGACTGCGCTTCATCTCCTTAACGAGATCGCGAAGAAGGCTACGGATCGTACTCTGGGGATTAAGACGGGAAACGGCGTACTCTGTCGCCTCTCTCGCTACAGTCAGGATAGTTCCCTCAACGGGGGTTACGACAGAGCTGTACGCCTGCTCTACTCCGCGCTGGAGAGATTTTGCAAAGGCTACGGTATCTGCCTGTGTAGAGTTCTGTAGGCTCGACGCCATACCCGCAAAGAGCTGTGAAAGTATAACGCCCGAGTTGCCTCTCGCACCGAGAAGCATACCGTGGGAGAAGACCTTCATAACGTCGGCAAGGTCGTCGGAATCAAGATTCTCGATAGCGGCGATACCGCTCTCGATGGTCATACGCATATTGTCGCCCGTGTCACCGTCGGGAACGGGGAACACGTTAAGCTTGTTTACCTCTTCGGCGTTGGAGCGAAGCTCGTTTGCGCCGCCTCTTACCATCTTGGCAAAGAGGAGACCGGTGATATACTTACCGATTTTGCCTTCGCCCGACTTTTTTGTCTCTTTTTTTGCGGGAGACTTTTTAGCCTTCGCCTCTTTTTTAGGCTTCTGAGTTTTCTCGGCCTTGGGCTTTGCTATCTTCTTGGTCTTGGTTTTTTCTATCTTCTCAACCTCAGGCTTTGCTGCCTTCTTGGCCTTGGGCTTTGCTGCCTTTTCGGGATTAGCTTTTGCCGTCTTTTCGGGCTTGGCTTTTGCCGCCTTTTCGGGCTTGGCTTTTGCCGCCTTCTTGGTCTTAGCCTTAGTTGTCTTCTCTACTTTCTCGACTTTTTCGGTCTGAGCTTTAGTGCTTTTCTTATCGTCTTTCATAATTCTCTCCGTTAATTATCTCTGCACACCGTCGCGGCCAACAAAGAACAGCGCGAGTGTGCCCGGTCCGGAATGCGCTCCTATTACGGAGCCCACGTAGGTTATGATTTCTGCTTTTACACCGTGTTCTGCCTCGATACGAGAGGCAAGATATTCTGCATCTTCAATACAATCTCCATGGGAGATAAATATTCTTTTAAAATTTGGATCTGAAAGCTCGGTATACTTGTCTGCCAAGGCGACGACAGAGGGCTTGCGACCCCTGATCTTCGTCACGTTGACAAGATGTCCTGCATCGTCTACGTGCAAGACCGGCTTTATACCCAGCATATTTCCGACGAGAGCCGCCGTAGGACTGACTCTGCCGCCGCGCTTGAGGTACACGAGGTCCTCTACGGTAAACCAATGGCAAATGCGGAGCTTCAGGCTCTCAACGTAAGAGGCGAGCTCGTCAATAGGCGCGCCCTGCGCTCTCTTCTCTGCCGCGAGCCTCACAAGAAGGCCGAGTCCGGCAGATGCGGCAAGGCTATCAACCGTGATCACAGTACGCTCGGGGAACTCGTCTCGGAGCATCTGTGCGGCCACAGCCGCCGAGTTATAGGTCGTGCTGAGCCCCGAGGAAAAGCCGATATAAAGAACGTCGCGGCCGTCCGCGAGAATCTTCTCAAAGGCCTCCTTGAAGCTCTGTGTATTTATAGCAGAGGTTTTTGCCACTCCGCCATCTCTCATTTTCTGATAAAAATCGGCAACGTCCATATCGCCGTTATTATATTCTCTATCCGAATCGCTGAAGCGAAACGTCAGGGAAAGCGATTCTACGCCCCATTCTGCAAGAATCTCGGGCGAGACGTCGCAGGATGAGTCGGTGAAAATTACATACTCATTCATAAAAAACTACCTTTCGAGTTACATTATACTATGCGACGACGGGGTCAAATATTTGTCGCACAGAACCCACGGTGCAGGCATAATCTCAAAAAGATATCACGGCTTATTCTACCATATTTTTGTTTACTTGTCAACATTTTAGCCTTTTTGCTCAGTTTTTTTGGCATTTTAGCATATTTTCACAAATAATTCGCGTGATTTTATGTGCTTTTGAACAAAAAACGAGCGACAAGTCACGCAGAGATGACCTGTCGCTTTATGATTATCAGAAATTAAAATAACGCTTTGCGTTGTAATATGCGATGCCCTGAACGATTCTCTCGAGGGATGCGTAATCCTCGGGATACTCGCCCTCCTCTACCCATTTGCCGATGAGATTGCACATAATACGTCTGAAGTATTCGTGACGGGGATAGGACACGAAGGAGCGGCTGTCGGTGAGCATACCGACGAAGTTGGAGATCATACCGAGGTTAGCAAGAGCCTGCATCTGCGCCTCCATACCGTCGCGCTGATCGTTGAACCACCAGCCCGAGCCGAACTGGATCTTGCCCTGAATAGGTGCGGACTGGAAATTGCCGATCATCGTACCGATAACGTAGTTATCCTTGGGATTGAGGACGTAGAGAATGGTCTTTGGCAGGGCGTCTGCCGAGTTGAGAGAGTTGAGGAACTTCGAGAGCGACTCTGCGATGCAAAGATCGTTGATAGAGTCGAAGCCTGCGTCGGGGCCGATGGCCTCGAACATTCTCGAGTTGTTGTTACGGATGACGCCGATGTGGATCTGCATAGCCCAGCCGAGACGTGCGTACTCGGCGGCGCAGACCTTGAGCACCGCGGTCTTGAAGGAGTCGATCTCATAGCGCGAGAGCTCCTCGCCGCGCATCTTCTTCTCGAATATTGCCGAGGCGTCACCCTCTGCGAAGGGCACATACTCGAAGGCGTGGTCGGAGAGGCGGCAACCGTTTTCTGCAAAGTATGCAATTCTCTCACGAAGAAAAGCGGTAAGCTCGTCAAAGGACTTGACGCCGATCTTCTCGATGTAGGGCATAAAGAAGATCTTCTCGATGTCTACCGCCTTGTCGGGACGGAAGGTGGGAAGCACCTTTACCTCGAAATCGCGAAGCTGCTTGTGATACTCGAGAGTATCGGCAGGATCGTCGGTGGTGCAAATAGCCTCGACGCCGGAACGGATGATGAGGTTTCTCGCGCTGTACTCGGGCTTCGCAAGAAGATCGTTGCACTTCTCCCAAATGCGAGGCGCAGACTCCTCTGTCAGAGGCTCGTCAATGCCGAAATATCTCTTGAGCTCAAGGTGAGTCCAATGATACATAGGATTGCCGATGAGGCCGGGGATGGTTCTCGCAAATGCGAGGAACTTCTCATAGCCGTCGGCATCGCCGGTAATATATTTCTCCTCGATGCCGTTGCTTCGCATCTGACGCCACTTGTAATGGTCGCCGCCGAGGAAGAGCTCTGCGGCATCCCTGAAGCGATAGTCCTCTGCAATCAGCTTCGGGTCGAGGTGACAGTGATAATCAATTATGGGGAGCTTCTCTACCATCTTGTAGAGCTTCTTCGCTACGTCGTTTTTCAGCATAAAGCTGTCGTTGATAATACCCATTTTCACGCTCCTGGAATCATTATTTGATTTTATTATATATTTTTTGCCCATTTTTGTCAAGACCGAAGCGGAATATCCTGTGTGGATTTGCAAGTATTTTGCGTGTGGGCGAATTTATTTTTAACTATCTGTATTTTTTGCAATTTATTTTTTCTTAAATATTGCACTTTCGACTATTTTGTGATACAATTAGATAGATTTTCTTTTTGGGAGCTTTTATGAGTATAAGAATTGGTATATACGGCTACGGAAACCTTGCGCGCGGCGTTGAGGCATCTATCAGACAGAATCCCGATATGGAGCTGTGTGCGGTATTCACAAGGCGCGATCCTGCGAGCGTGAAGACCAGAACCGCAGGCGTGCCCGTATTGCACGTGGATGACGTCGCTACGATGGTAGGCAAGATCGACGTTATGATCATCTGCGGCGGTAGCGCAAAGGATCTGCCCGAGCAGACCCCTGCTCTTGCACAGATGTTCAACGTAGTAGATAGCTTTGACACGCATGCCAAGATCCCCGAGCACTTTGCAAACGTTGACGCCGCGGCGAAGACCGCCGGCAAGGTGGCAATGATTTCGGTCGGTTGGGATCCCGGTATGTTCTCTCTGAATAGACTCTACGCGAATGTTATTCTCCCTGAGGGCAACGACTACACCTTCTGGGGTCGTGGCGTAAGCCAGGGGCACTCTGATGCCATCCGTCGCATAGATGGCGTTGTAGATGCAAGACAGTATACAGTACCCGTTGATGCGGCTCTCGCGTCGGTAAGAGCCGGAGAGAACCCCACTCTCACAACTCGCGAGAAGCATATCCGTGAGTGCTACGTCGTAGCCGAGGAGGGCGCTGATCTCGATCGCATCGCGGAGGAGATAAAGTCGATGCCCAACTACTTTGCCGATTATAACACTACGGTCAATTTCATATCCCTCGACGAGCTTCGCGAGAAGCACAGCGGCATTCCCCACGGCGGCGTAGTTATCCGCTCAGGCGTGACGGGATTTGACAAGGAGAACTCTCACGTTATCGAGTACAACCTCAAGCTCGACTCAAACCCCGAGTTCACGGCATCGGTACTCGTAGCATACGCAAGAGCGACCTTCAGAATGGCAAACGAGGGGGCATCCGGCTGTAAGACGGTATTCGACGTTCCCCCGGCATATCTCTCTGCTATGAGCGGCGAAGAAATGCGTCGGACAATGCTTTAATATAGAAAAAGGAGAAAACGCGGTTTTCTCCTTTTTTATTTTGTTTGTATTTATTTTTTTGTTGCTAATTACATCTGCTCGAACTCGGCCTTCGCCTCAAGCTCGGCCTCTGCCGCAAGCTCTGCCTCAAGGAGTATCGTATCGTACTCACAAAGAGCATAATAGATAATCATCGCGATACCTGCGCAGATCCAACCGACAGGATATGAAAGTCCTACCGAGACTACAGAGTTAGTTGCAAAGCGGGTAACTGCATACAGATAAAGCTGTCTCGCACCTATAAAGGAGGTAACGAGAATTATCATAGGAACGAAGGTACGACCGATACCACTGACCGATCCGGTAAAGATCTGAATGAAGCAACAGAAGAGATAGAAGGGTGATATGAATCGGAGAAGTAAAACGCCGCATCTGATAGCATTCTCCTTCGAGGTGAAGAGCGAAACGATCTCTGGTGTAAACAGGTTGATCAGCACTACGAGTGCCGCAGTGAAAAGGATCGCAAGTCCCAGGGCGGTCAACGTACCGCGACGGGCTCTCTTATGCTGTGATTTACCGACGTTCTGACCAACGAAGTTCGTGATAGCTACAGAGAGCGCCTGTATGGGAAGGAGGATGAACTCCTCGATTCTCGTGTAGATGGTATAGCCCGACATGATCTCTATACTGTTCATGTCATCGGTACCCGGGATGCTGTTGAAGTAACGCTGAACAAGAACCTCGGCAATAGCGACGATGATAAGCTGGAATGCCGCAGGAATACCGACACGGAATATCTTACCTGCCATCTCGAGGTTTATGCCAAGCTTTCTTATGATTATCTTGATACAGTCGTTATCACGAAGAAGGGCTATAACAACGAGAGTTGCGGTTATTCCCTGCGCTATTACCGTTGCAAGAGCAACGCCGAGAACGCCCATCTTGAAGACAATAACGAAGAGAAGGTCAAGAACTATGTTAAGTCCTGCCGAGATCATAAAGAAGAGAGGACGGCGGTGGTCACCTACGGCACCAAGAATTGCCGTACCCATGTTATGAAGCGCGAGGAATATTATTCCGCAGGAATATACCGTAAGATAGGTTTTCGCCGCGCCGAACATCGACTCGTCAACCTTCATAAATCTGAGCAGAAGCGGTGTTACGAATATTCCGAGCAGCATAAATACCACACCCATTATAAGTGCGATGGTGATAGCGGTATGAACGGCAATCTTTGCCTGGTAACGACGTCTACCGCCGTAGTACTGGGCTATAACGACACCTGCACCGGTGGAGATACCCATGAATATACCTATAAGAATGCTCGTTATGGGAGCGACGATACCTATGGCAGGGAGATCCGCGTCACCGCCGAATTCACCGACTACCCAAGCGTCGACAACCGTATAGAACTGCTGAAGAAGATAACCGAGAAGAAGCGGCATTGAGAATCTGAGGATACGTTTAAGGATGCTACCCTCGGTCATATCGACCGTTCTCTGTCTGCCCTTGCTTCGGCCGGGTCTCGTAATATCAAGTCTTGCTAAGATATTAGTCATTTGACTTCGCCGCGATATTTGCGGCAGCTCCTCTCTTGATTAGGATTCTATCGATATTGAATATCAAAAGTTGTTTCGTTTATATACGTATGCTCTGCCTACCTGCTCTCTCGAGAGAAGTCCGAGGTCCAAAAGCAGACGAAGCGAGTTGTATGCATCGCGTGAACGGCGCTTGATCAATCGCGCGTGCTCTGCGGCACTAAAGGAAGCGGGAAGCGAGTCCGGCAAAAGTGCCAGGTAATCGGCCTTATCCCGCAGATCGATCTCGGAGAGTATCTCGACGGGAAGGCGCTCGAGCTTGGTAGCCCCTCTCGTCTTGGTGGGGCCGCTACCGTCAAGAAGACGAAACTCCTCGACGCGCATAAAGATCAGCTTGACCGTAAGATTCTCGTGACCAATGAATGAGGAAACGTGGCGCAGCTCCCGTGCCGCATCATAGATGCGAAGGTGGCGCGGACTCCTCTTCGGCTCGGTGACGCTACCGTCTGATTTATCAACGTAGCGCAGAGTCTTCTCTGCCTCGATGGGATAGATGACGGTCACTCTGTTATCGGGGAGAAACCTCGCGAGCTTTGGCGCGAGCTTATCGAAGGATCGCGTCTGTATCTCGAAGATTCCGTTGTCGTTTTTAACATCGGCGATGCTACCGAGAACCTCGATCTCGTGGTTTGCAGGGTTTCGATCGATGCAATACTTGAGTATTCTGTGAAGCATCTTCTCGGAGAGCGTACCAACTCCGCCTGCTATGTCCTCGGGCTCGGAGAGCACTAGGAGCCTGGCATCAGACAAATCGAGATTATCAATGGTAAAAGACGTCTGATTACACATATCTGAGCCGATGCGAGGGCATACTCCTCCATAATATAATTTTACATAATATATTTTACACCAGACTGTCTTTTTTGTCAAGGCTTTAGCGCGTTTTTCTGCATAAGGATATCTTTTCCTGCTAAAAATAATGTGCGGTGGGAATCATCTATACAGTTTTTCGCCGGAAAGGAATGGAAAAATGAAAAAAGGCTTGATACTCTTTCTCTTGATTTCGCTCATTGTGGGGACTATAGGAGGCATATCGATCAGCGCAAATATCGGCTCGGGAGCGCAGGTAATTGCGAACGGCGTGAAGCTGATAAAGACCGGACTCTTCGGACAGAAGATCGTATTCTCGGATACCGATTTCAAAACCGCTCTTGCGATCACGAACTTCAAATCGGTGAAGATCACGTCGCTTCCCTCCTCGACGGAGGGCACTCTGATCTTCGCTGGCAGGCGTGTGAGCGAGGGGCAGGAGATCCGTCGCAAGCATCTCGGCTCTCTCGTGTTCATACCCGCGTCTACCGACGTGAGTGAGTCGAAGTTCACCTTTAAGGTGGATGGCGGTGACGAGATCGAATGCGTGCTTCGCTTCATAGACAAGGTGAACATGGCGCCGAAGGCAGAGGCAAGTGAGGGATATATCACAACGCAGGCGAGCATACCTGCATACGGGATGCTATCGGCAGAGGACCCCGAGGGAGATGATACCGAATTCATCATCGTGGCTTATCCCAAGGATGGTGTACTGACATTTACCGATGAGGAGATGGGCAAGTACAAATACGAGCCCGGCGATGATTTCGTCGGCTATGACAGCTTCTGCTACGTTGTGCGCGACGAATACGGCAACTACTCAAAGCCTGTCGAGGTAGATATAAAGGTTGTGGAGAGGCTCTGCTCTACCGTGTACGTCGATATGACAGACCGCGAGGAATACGGAGCGGCGGTAGCCATGACGGCTATGGGAATAATGTGCGGCAACATTCTTGGCGATGATACCTACTTCTCTCCGGATGGCGAGGTGAGCCGCGCGGAGTTCGTAGCTATGGCAATGAAGTCGCTGGGTATCAGAGCCGACTCTACGGTAAAGAGCTCTTACTTCGACGATAATGCAGACATTCCTACCTCTCTTGTCGGATACGTGGCAACGGCGCAAAGAGCAGGCATCATCAACGGAACGTTCGACTCGGGAAAGCTGCTCTTCAAGCCTAACGAGGCGATCACAAAATACGAGGCCGCAAAGATCATGTCGATGCTCATGAACGTGAATGAGTCGGAGGAGGATGCGAGCTATAGCGAGGATAGCGCGGTGCCTATGTGGGCGCGACCAAGCGTATCGGCAATGACGATGCTCGGCATACTCGACGAGGGTGACGCGACCGAAAACGTAACGCGCGCCGATGCCGCAGAATATCTGTATAGAATGAATTTAGCACAAAAGTAATAAAGAAAAAAGCGGCTGCAAAAGCCGCTTTTTTCTTCTTATATCTCAGGCAAAGAGCGTTTTCTGCCGCGTAATAACGCACGATTATGCTCTTTTGTTGATAGCTTTCTGCCTTTCCTCTGTCTTTGCTATCTGTCTTGCAATAGCGAGAGGAAGGTCGGAGGGTGTGACACCGAATGTGGAGAGCTCCTTGGCGAGAGCGTCTGCCGCCTTGCCGTGGAAGAATGCGGCGAGTGCCGCCGCCTCATTGGCGTTGCCGACGAATGCGGCAAGTGCTCCGAGAAGTCCTGCGAGGACGTCGCCGCTACCTGCCTTGGCGAGAGCCGACGAGCCCGACTTATTGACGAAGACGTAATCACCGTCGGTGACGAGAGTTCCTGCGCCCTTGAGGACGAGGGTGCAGTTATACTCTTTTGCAAAATCTATTGCGACCTCCATACGATTGAGCTGAACGTAGGCAACGTCAAGGCTCGCGAGACGTGCAAATTCGAGAGGATGAGGCGTGAGGATGACCTTACGCTTCGCCGACTTAATTGCCGCTCTACCCTCCTCGGCGTTTTGAGCGAGAACGTTGATGGCATCGGCATCGAGGACAAGAGGACCGCCCTCGGTGGCAAGAAGTCTCCTCGTGAGTGCGGCGAGACCGTCGGTGTTGTCAGAGCCCGAACCGATAAGCGTTGCGCTGTGCTTTGCGGAAAGCTCTGCGATCTCCTCGATCGTAGCCTCGGTTATCTCGTTGCCGAGGATCATCGATTTATAAACCGCCTCGGGATACTCTGCCGAGAAGTCATCGACGAGCATAGAATCGCCGACGTAGGTAACGAGACCGACGCCGCCGCGAAGTGCCGCGGAAAGCGAGAGCCTGCCCGCGCCGCGGAATCTCTTGCTACCCGTTATCATAAGGAGCTTGCCGAAGCTGCCTTTATTGGAGTTGCTCTCTCTTGTGGGGAGAGTCTCCGCCGCCCATTTGCTATCGATAAGAGCATAGCGAAGTCTGTCCTTGAAGTGCTCGCGTATGGTGGCGCGAGGCAGGCCGAGATCGTCGAATATTATCTCGCCGACGAAGGATCTGGCAGGATAGGAGACGATTCCGGGCTTTATAAAGCAGAGCTCTACCGTCGCGGTAGCCGAAAAGGCGAAATACTCAACGCTACCGTCATCTGCATCAACGCCGATGGGAACGTCGATGGCGATCTTCTCTGCGCCGAGCGACTCGGATATGATGACCGAAAGCTGCTTGACGATCTCGGGGATCTCGCCGCGGAAGCCTGTACCGAAGATGGCGTCGACGATACAGTCGGCGGTACGGATCTCACGCTTCTTCGCATCTGTGAGCTCGAGGACCTCGAGATTACCGCCGAGGCGCTTGAATTCCTCAAGGAAGTGCTTGCCCTCCTCGGTTCTCTGTCCCTCTCCGAATACGTCTATTACCTTTACGTCGTAGGAATCCATGAGCTTGACGGCCGTGGCATATCCGTCACCGCCGTTATTGCCCTTGCCTGCGAGGATGACGACTCTGCCGCCCTCCTTAACTCTATGGCGAACGACCGAGGCTACGGCCTCACCGCTACGCTCCATAAGAGTCATGACAGACACGCCGAGGGTGTTCTGCGCGTAGGCATCTATTTCGGTTATCAGTTCTGATCTTGCTAATTTCATAATTTCTCCGTTTTGTTTATGTAAGGTATTTTTCTACTTTAATCAAAGTTTTTTGTCCGAATCGACAAAAAGCTATTTACAAAATGTGTTTTTTTTGATATAATAACCACAGAAATACTTTAAGGAGCATTTTTTTATGGCGAAAAAATTTATCATTACCATCGCCCGTCAATACGGTAGCGGCGGACGCGAAATAGGTGAGAAGGTCGCGGCGGAGCTCGGTATTCCGCTCTACGATAAGGAGCTTATCACAGATGCGGCGTCCAAGGGCAGCCTTGACTCTGACGTTATAAAAAATATAGACGAATCTGCGGCAAACAGCCTGCTCTACACTCTTGCTATGGGCTCGAACGTGCTCGGCGGTGCTATGCATTTCGGATATAAGATGCCTCTTAACGACAAGCTCTTCATTCTCCAGTCCGAAACGATCAAGGAGTATGCCAAGACGGGCAACTGTGTTATCATAGGAAGATGCGCCGACTACGTATTGAGAGATGAGAAAAACGTCTTCAGAATCTTCATATACGGCGATCTCGATCACCGTCAGGCTCGTATAATGGAGAGACACCCCGAGATCAAGCCTACGCAGGTGGTAGACGTCATCAACAAGACCGACAAGCGCCGTGCAACCTACTATAACTTCTACACCGGCAACAAGTGGGGCAAGTTTGATAACTACGATATACTCATCAACTCCTCGACTCTCGGTGTTGAGGGCTCGGTACAGCTCATCTGCGCGTCGATCCGCAAGCTTATAGAAGAATAAGACCTTATATGCCCCGAGGCAGTGACCTCGGGGCTCGTTTTTATTTCTCTGCCTTGTATTTATCTATTTTTGAGGTGAGGTAGCGCGCGGTGTCTACCATAAATTTAGCGCAGGTCGGAAAATGCTCTGCGTCATAGGAGTTAAAGAAGGCATCGGCCTCGTAGTTGAAAATTCCCTTATAATCAACGTCGGCGAGGGCGCGGCAGACGTTATCCCAATTTATTTTGCCCATACCGGGAAGGTTATGGATATCGGCAACGTAGTCGTTATCGTGAACGTGAAGTGTGCCGAGTCTGTCGTGACCGATGGTGCGGATAGCATCCTCGGGCTCTCTGCCGCAGAGGGCAACGTGGCCGAGGTCGAGGCAGACGGTGAAGGTCGCAGGATCGTTCAGCGTATCGTAATATCTGCAAAGATCCGCGGGAGGCGCGCAAATGTCGTCGACGATCTGACGCGTCACGGGATGGCGCTGCCACATATTCTCGATGCCGATCATGACGCCTGCATTCTTGGCATAGGGCGCGAGCTTTGTGTAGAACTCCATATTCATCTCGAAGAGTCTATCCTCGTTGCCGTAATATCTGCCCTGCTTAAGAGGGTGAACTACCACAACGTCGATGCCAAGCTCGCCGCAGAAATCAAAAACCGCAGGCAGCTTGGGCGCAGTCTCGGTAGTATACTTATCAAAGTCGCTGCTATAGGGGGCGTGAGCCTGAACGAATCTGACGCCGTACTCGGAGGAGAGCTTCTTTAGCATTTTCAGCGTTTCGTCGCGATCCTCGCGCTCGAAGTAGTTATGTCCACCGTGAAGCGTCAAATCAAGGCAATCGTATCCCGCCTCGCAGAGCGTGCGGACGCTGTGCTCGAGACCGCATTTTGCGGCGATGCGGTCGGTGCAGGTGGAAATCAACATAAGATCGTCCTCCTAAAATTGCCGGGGATTTTGTAAAATTCTTGCTTTTATTATTTTAGCACAAAGCACGGCCTTTTTCAAGTGATTTCGGGCAATTTGATTTTTCTTTTGACAGTTTGAAAAAACTGTTGATTTTTCCCTAGAAAGTGATATAATATATACGGATTTTCTGCATTTCGAGGTGCTTATGCGAACAAAAGCGGGCTTTATTCTGGCGATGCTGAAGAACAACGCAGTCACGGTGATCGCGGCTGTGGCGGCTATCATCACTATGTTCTTCGTTCCGCCTGACGAGAAATATATCGAATACTTTGACTTCAAGACACTGACCTGTCTTTTCTGTGTTCTTGCGGTGGTGTGTGCTCTTCGCAACATACGATTCTTCTACACGATAGCGAAGAAGATCGTACAGCGATTCGGCAATCTGCGCCTTGCGGTGCTTGCTCTTGTCTACATCACATTTATCGGCTCTATGCTGATCGCAAACGACATGGCGTTGCTCACCTTCTTGCCTCTCGGATTCTTCGTTCTGCACACAACGGGCAAGAAAAAGTATATGGCCTTCACCTACATAATGCAGAACATCGCCGCAAACCTCGGCGGTATGCTCACGCCATTTGGCAATCCGCAGAATCTGTATCTCTACTCCAAGTTCAACATTCCCGACGGCGAGTTTATTCTGATAATGCTGCCGCCCTTTGCGCTCTCTGTGGCGCTTATCACTTTGTGCTGCTTTATTTTCGTCAAGCCCGAGCCACTTGAGCTCGAGGAGGACGGATACAAGACGCCTATTCCGAGGCTGATCGTTTATCTTGTTCTCTTCGCCTTGTCGATCCTGATAGTTTTCCGCGGAATTCCGTACATCGTCGGACTTATCGTGATACCTCTCGCGCTTCTCTTCCTTGATAGGCGCGCGCTTCTAAACGTGGATTACGGTCTGCTTCTGACCTTCTGCTTCTTCTTCGTTTTCTCGGGGAATATGGGCAGGATCGAGGCGGTGCGCGAGTTCTTCTCGATGCTTCTCGAAAAGAGCACTCTCATTGTGAGCGCGCTGTCCTGCCAGGTAATCAGTAACGTGCCCTCGGCCATACTGCTCTCGCAGTTCACCGACAACTACCGCGAGCTTCTGCTCGGCGTGAATATCGGCGGCACGGGAACGCTAATTGCGTCGCTGGCCAGCCTGATAACCTTCCGCTCCTACACCAGCGTGAATCCCGGCAAGGCGGGAAGCTATATTCTGAAGTTCTCTCTCTTCAATTTCGCATTCCTTGCGATACTGATAGTATTTTGCTCCTTGTTTGTATAACTTAAAGGTCTGCGTGATAGCGGCGAGTCGATTGTGACTCGCCGCTTTTTTTGCGCGCCACGAAGCCTCGCGCGAAGAGAATACCGCAGGCGTCGCCTGCATACAATACTACATAAGGACTCTGCTACCGAGCCGAATCAGCGGATATTTTTGATACGGAGAATTTATTATGAATGCAACGAAAACCTTAAAGGATGCAAGTCGGACGAAGGGACGCGTGTGGACCTACGTAATATCTATCGCCATCGCTCTGGGAGTCGGCGGTCTGTCGGCGCTTCTGACGATGGGCAATATGGATCTTTATTCGGATATCAGGCAACCGCCTCTTGCGCCGCCTGCCATATTCTTCCCGATCGTGTGGACTGTGCTCTACGTTCTGATGGGTGTGAGCGCGGCTATGGTGCTGACCGACGGTCGCTTGAAGGAGGGCGAGCGCTCATCGGCGATGATTTCCTATGCGGCGAGCCTCTTCGTCAACTTCTTCTGGTCGATACTCTTCTTCAACCTCAGGGCCTTTCTGCCTGCCTTTATATGGCTTGTTTTGCTTGAATTTCTCGTGGTTATGACCATCACGTCATACCGAAAACTTAACACGGGTGCCGCCTATTTGCAAATTCCGTACGCTCTGTGGGTTGCTTTCGCAGGGTATCTGAACTTTGCCATCTGGCTCTTGAATTAACAAAAAGAGGCTCTGCCGACGATGCGGCAGAGCCTTTACTATTGCGTTTTATAGGTAGTCCTTTACCCACTCGCCGTGGTAGAGGGCGTAGGTGTACTCGAAGCCGATATCGCGCAGAATGGCCCGCGACTCGTCGAAGAAGCAATCGAGATTTGCGGCCTGGTGGCAGTCGGAGGTGATCGTGAGTCTGCCTCCCTCGGCACGAATTATGCGTAAGAGATTCTCGTGGGGATACGGAAGCGTGCGCCAATCGCGCGAGATCGCGCCTGTGTTGACCTCAAAGATGCAGTCGGCGGTCAGCGCCTCGCGGAGATATTTCTCCGCAAGCTTGTGATACTCGGGACTTGCGAGGTAGTAGTTTCTCTCCTTCTCATCGAACTTGGTGAGAAGGTCAAAGTGGCCGATAATATCGGGACGGCGGCGCTTGATGTAATCGACAAAATAGGAATAGTAGCACTCGGCCATAGCCATCGGATCGCCGTCTATGAGAGCGATAGCCTGCTCTCTTTTCTCGGGGGTGTTGTCCACGGGGATATAGACGCCTCCGCGCTCAACGTAGTGTGACGAGCCAAGAACGTAGTCAAATGCGGCGCGGTTCTTCTGGATATAGTGCGCGTCCTCCTCGACTCCTACGTAGATCTCGATATCGCGCTTGTATTTCTCGCGCAGGCGGCCGATCTCGGCGAGATAGCCGTCTGTGTCCTGCATACAGTAGGTGAAGTCAAAGGGCGTGTATCCGTGCCCCGAGAAGCCGAGGGAGGTAAAGCCCTTCTCTATGGCGGAGATCACCATCTCCTCTGCGGTGCTTTTGCCGTCGCAGAACTGTGTGTGGGTGTGGTAATTTGTTAGCATTTTATTTTCTCCTCGGGTAGGCCTTGTAGAGATGGACGATGTTGATGTCCTCATCCATATCTAGGCCGTGAGAGCCGCATCCGCTGTCGATGTCGTGGCATCCGTGATCCATCGCGAAGCCAAGAAGCGTGTTGTGGCTCTGCCAATGCGCCTTTATCATCTCGGCGAACGTGCCGAAGGCTCGAGAGTTGGTGTGAAGCTCCGAGAGCGCCTCGATGCTCTCTGTACCCGTCTTGTGCATCGTGCCGTCGTAGTTACCGTTGTAGACGGCGATAAAATCGTGTTTGTCAGCGAGGATAAGCTCTGCCGCCTTGGCATTTACCTCTTCGACGGTGTCGAAGATATAGTAGTCCATATCGCGCTCAAGGAAGATCTTGCCCATACTGCACTCGGAATCGGCAACGATGGCGGGCTTCTTGCCTGCTCTGATAAGGGCGTCAAAGAGAGTGTCGATCTTGATCACCGGCTTTTCGTACTTGGTTATACCGTGAACGGCAGGCTGTGCGCCGGTGTACATAGTGCCAAAGCATACGGGCGTGACCGAGGGCATTACCGTCGCCAGGGGAAGTTCGATGTCGCATCTTCTTGTGACCTCTCTTGTGAGTCTCGGGTACTTTCTGTATATCCACTCGGCGATAGCGTCGGGGTTGTACATAAATACTCTGTCCGCGCCGCCGCGACCGAGTGTGGCATCGATATATTCAACGAGTGCGGGATTAGGCTCTGCCGCATATCCGGGGGCATCGATGCCCATAGCGTAAGCGAGCGCCGCCGCAAGCGTGTCAAGCGAGTTCTGATTGTGCATAGGATTACCTCCCATATTTCTCAACGCAGATATTTTACCATAAATACGGAAGGATTGCAATAGGAATGGGAGAAAATACAACCAAAAATACGAAGGGATGCCACAGAAGTAGCGTCCCTTTATAGTAGATTTTTATTTATACTTCATCTCCCAATTTGTTATTTTAAGTTCATATTCCTGTCGATCTGCATCATATTTCACGTTTATCGTTATTTCCTCTGCTATTGAATTGGTCTCTTTATCGGTAATAGTAATAACGACATCGGTGGGGTCGGTAAACCAACCCGTAACCGAATATGTCTGCGGAGGAATTGCGATAGGCAAAGAGGGAGTCGCAATCTGGTAGGCTATCGCTATATGTGGGTCTTTGCTACTTTCGTCTACAACCTTACCGTTATATGAAACTGATATATTGAATCGAGAAAACACGACCTCATTATTTTCTAGATCCGACGGAAGAATAGTGAAATTAAATGTGGGCATATCCACACCAAAAAAATCCCCCTCTGATCCCGAGTTGGATAAATAACTTCCATACTCTAACTCAATCTTTTCTCCATCTGCGGCGCGAGCAGTTATTGTAAACAGCGATGCGACAGTACCGTCCGGTGATTCACGTAAAGGGAGTACACAAGTCAACAAAACCAGCGCAAAGCATGCCGCCACAGCTATCCATTTCGAGCAAGATATCTTCATTTTCTGAGTCTTTGCATCAGGCGCTGCTGCCTCGATCATTACCGGGTCTATTTCACCAAGTATTTGATAAAGTTCTTTCTCTGTCATAAGTCAAAGCCCTCCTTTTGTAAATAAGTTTTAAGTTTTTTTCGTGTCCGTAGAAGTAGCATACATATGGCGCTCTCTTTCATTGAGTACTCATTGGAAATCTCTGCTATAGAACTTGTATACCAATATCTGCGAATGAAAATATTGCGGGTTTTAAGTGGCAAAGATCTTAGAAAAACATTCAAAGACTCTTGTAATGCGATTTTAGAAATAACATTGCATTCATCATCTGCGCACGGTAAACACTCCGAGAGCTCATCAAGGACTATCGGAATCTGACCGCGCTTTTGAGTATGCTTCCTTTCATATACGTCAAATGCACATCGACGACTTATTGTACCTAAATAGGCTTTCAATGATTCCGGTCTTTTGGGCGGTATTGATTCCCATGCTCTCGAATATGTATCATTAACAACTTCCTCAGCATCCTCGTTACTATTCAGAATCTGATACGCGATATAATGACAGTATTTACCATACTTTTTCTCAGTTTCGCTTATAGCGGATTCAGAACGTTCCCAATACAAATCAACTATCTGCTTATCATCCATGTTATGCACCCCTTCCATACAATCTAAAGCGCTTTCAATTACTATAACGAGAAAATGTGCTATTATATCACTCTTTCCAAAAAATTCTATTAAAAAAATAAATCACCAGCGGTGAGACGTCCCCGGGGTGCAAAATAACAAAAAAGGATAGTCACAAGGACTATCCTTTTTTTGGTGCACCTCCAGGGACTCGAACCCTGGACCCACTGATTAAGAGTCAGTTGCTCTACCAGCTGAGCTAGAGGTGCAAGTTTTCTAATTTCAAATTATAAAAACCATACAACCTTTGGTGCACCTCCAGGGACTCGAACCCTGGACCCACTGATTAAGAGTCAGTTGCTCTACCAACTGAGCTAGAGGTGCGTATAAGGTTATATGGTTTTATGGCTCCCACTGCTGGGCTCGAACCAGCGACATCATGATTAACAGACATGCGCTCTACCGACTGAGCTAAGTAGGAATATTTAGGAGGCTATTGCCCACTGAAAACCGAATAAAGAGGATGAAACGGAAAGCTCAAAGTAATTGTGCTGAACCGTTGCAAACAACAGTTCAAGCCCTCGGTCAATTAGTATCGCTCAGCTGAACGCATTACTGCGCTTACACCTGCGACCTATCAAA
>JAZRFQ010000042.1:0-13087 GCA_045643725.1 Eubacteriales bacterium
CGTACTCGGAGTTCTCGGAAAGGTCGCCGAAGGCTCTCGCGGTGGAGATCTCCTTCTTGTTTTCCTCAACTCTCACGTTAACGAGGAAGTCGAGCTCATCCTGAAGAGCCTTGAAGCCTGCAGGGGTGTAGATTTTCATTTCTGGCATGGTATTTCTCCCTATATGTGTGTTAAGTTATTTATTTATCATATTATTGATTACTTCAAGTGCCGCCTCGTACTGATTGTCGACCTCTCCGTCGGGGATGAGAGGAACAATAACGTCGGGGGCCACGCCTACACCGTCAAAGTTGACGTCGCAGGGGGGATTGAAAAGACCTGTTGTGAACACGATTGCGGAGCCGTCGGTCAGGGGATATATATTCTGCATCTTTCCCTTGGTGTAGGTGGTCACGCCTACGATCTTTGCGTCAAGCAGACTCATATTGCGGAAATCTCTGATCGATGCGGTGAAAAGCTCTGCCGCAGATGCGGAATATTCGTTACAGAGAACCACGATAGGCTCGTTTATAACGTGATCGGAGTTGGATTTGCTCCATTCTTTACTGTATCTGGTTGCCGTGGCAACGATGTTCGTGCCTCTCGGTACGAAGTGCGAGAGAATGTTGATCGCCGTCTCGAGATAGCCGCCACCGTTGTAGCGAAGGTCAAAGACGTAGCCCTTTACCTCGCCGGTCGCCTCGATCTCGTTCATCATCTCGATAAACTGCTCGTCGGTATTTTCGTTGAAGGAGGAGATCGCTACGTAGGCGATGCCGCCCTCGAGCATCTCGTAGGCTACGCTGGGCGCTTCGACTATGGCGCGGATCATCGTGAAGGAGATCTCCTCGCCGTCGCGAATGACGGTTACGGTTACGGAGGTGCCGATCTCACCGCGAATCAGATCCATGAAGGTATCAACGTCGGTGTCGGAGAGGAAGGTGTCGTCAACCTTGAAGAGCATATCGCCGGGGAGAATGCCTGCCGCCTCTGCCGCAGAGCCCTCAATGATGTCCGAAACGGTGATGGTATTCGCCACTCTGTCAAGCGTCGCGTACACGCCGATGCCGGCGAATGATCCGGAGAGGCTCTCCATATAGGTGGTGAACTCGTCGGCGGTGTAGTAGCGGGAATATCTGTCACCGACCGATGAGGTGTACGCCTCGAGAATCGCGTCGGTCTGCAGATCCTTATCCTTTATCTCTTCAAGAGAGAAGGCTATCTCGCCGTTTTTGGTCAGAACGTTGTCGATGTAGTAGTTTGCAACGTTTGTTGCCAGAGCGAGAAGCTTGTCGGGACTGGAATATCCGGGGTCATTGAGAAGATAGGTGCTGTAGGTGTTCTCGATCATCTTGACTTTGACCTGGTCAAAGGCGGGGAAGCCCCAATACGTGAGATAGGACGCGACGTGGGCGAACTGTTTATCGCAGCCGGCGTCGACGTTTGCTGAAAGCTGATCGGCAAGAGTGGGGTACTGCTCCTCGGTTATTACGTTGCCCGGAGTGAAGAACGGGAACGTAATCTGACAGGAGGGAAGAATCAGTGTGATTCCCAGGAAAAGAGATACCGCAAGTAAGAGAGCGGCGGCTTTAGATGTTAAAGAAAAATTCTTCATATTAATTACTTATGTGCCGAGAATGCAAATTTTACCCTGCGAAAATTCGCAGGGTAAAAATATTTGTCTATCTCTGATGCACGGTCACGCTCTGACGCCGTGGCTATCAGAACTTGGTGGGCTTGCTGGTAAGGTACTTCTTGACCATAAGCGCAACCTTGAAGGTTACTGCGTGCTCGAACTCACGGAGGTCAAGGCCGGTGAGCTTTCTGATCTTCTCAAGACGGTAGACCAGAGTGTTACGGTGAACGAAGAGCTTTCTCGAGGTCTCGGAAACGTTGAGGTTGTTCTCAAAGAAGCTCTGTACGGTCATAAGAGTCTCGCGGTCGAGAGACTCGAGAGATCCCTTCTTGAATACCTCGCCGAGGAAGATCTCACAAAGAGTGGTGGGAAGCTGATAGATAAGTCTGCCGATGCCGAGGTTCTCGTAGGACATAACGGGCTTCTCGATATCAAACACCTTGCCGACCTCGAGTGCGATACGCGCCTCCTTGTAGGCTCTTGCAAGATCCTTGAGGTTCTCAACGATCGAGGATACGCCGATGACTACCTTTGCGGAGTACTCCTTTGCCGCAGAGTCGATGAGATCTGTGCAGAACTTCTCAACCTGCTCGATAGAGGTGTTCTTGGAGATCTCCTTGACGATAACTACGTCCTGCTCGGAGATGTTGATGATATAGTCGCTGCCCTTGTCTGTGATGAGGTTAAGCATAGCCTCATAGGGAGCAATGGTCGTGCTGCTCGCGAACTTTGCTACGATTACGGCTCTGTGCTCCTCTGCATTGAAGTGAAGCTCGGACGATTTGATATAAATGTCACTGGGGAGGATGTTGTCAAGGATGATGTTCTTGATGAAGGAGCTCTTATCATACTTCTCGTCATACATACCCTTGATGTTGCCGAGAGTGATGGAGAGAATCTCCGACATCTTGGATGCATGGCTGTCGTCGCCCTCGACGAAGACGATGCAGTCATTCTTTATACCTGCCGCTCCGATGAATCTGTAAGTGTAGCCCTCGTAAACGATGGACTCGGAGGAATATGTAAGCTCCTCTCTGATGCGCTGCTTGGATTCGCCGACCTTGCCCATCTCACTGCAGGCAATAACGATGCCGCTATCATCGATAACACCGATATTACGGCCGATGACGTCCTTCATCTGATATATTACGGTCTGGAACAAACGGTTTGACATAAAAAGTCCTCTCTCTTTTGTTTATGCTAACAAAGCAAAAGCGTCGTACGGCCACCTATGGAAAGCCCTACGAAAACGCCTTTTGTTAATACTGTACTATATTCTAACTCATTTTTAGTTATTTTTCAATAGTTTTTTGAAAAAAATTTATGTTTTTCACAAAAAAAGTTGAAAAAATTTGTGTATTTTTAAAAAATAGGTAATTTTTGGCACAAAAAAGAGGGAAAAGACACAGAAAAAGGTCCTTTCCCTCGGTTGCGATACGATTGATACGATAAATTAAAGCTCAAGCTGATAGGAAATTGCCGAGAGGGCATACATCGGAGCCGTCTCACAGCGGAGTATTCTCGGGCCGAGATTGACGGGTGTGAGCCCTGCCTCTCTTGCCGCCTCTGCCTCCTCGGGTGAGAAGCCGCCCTCCGAGCCGACGATTACCGATATCGTCGACGGTGCTGTGCCTGCCGAGAGGACGTCCTTGAGCGACTTCGTGTCGCTCCCCTCGTAGCAGAAGAGCGAGAGCTCTGCCGTCGCGGCCTCCTCGAGCATTTTCTTGAAGCCGATAGGCTCTGCGACGGTGGGCAGCTTTGCTCTACCGCACTGCTTTGCCGCTTCCTCGGCTATGCGAGCGAGTCTTGCGGTCTGTTTTTCTATTTTCTCTGCTTTGGGGCGCTTTATACATCTTGATGACTCGAAGGGGACTATCCTTGCCGCGCCGAGCTCAACAGACTTCTGGATTATGAGCTCGAGCTTGTCGGATTTGGGATAGGCCATATAGAGGGTGATCTCGGCAGGCGATTCACAGCCTGCGATCTGCTCGGAGAGGATCTCCGCCGTGCACTCCTCGTCGCGAATCTTTGTCAGACGGCAGAGATATTCCTTGCCGCTTCCGTCGGCGAGAGTGATCTCATCGCCTACCGCCATTCGCAGGGAGCGCGCGATATGATAGGCGTCGCCGCCTGTGACGGTTGCGTGATCCTCGCAGATAGCATCGGGCTCAACGAAAAATCTTGGCATAAAAATCAGGAGAGCTTTGCCATGATGGCAAGCCAGTCGTTCTCCTGCTCCTCTCTGACGATCTCAAAGCCTGCGGCTCTGACCGCCTCTCTCACCTCGTCGGCACGTGGAGCGATGATTCCCGAGAGAATCAGGGGCGCACCGACCTCGAGATAATCCGAAATATCGGGCATCATTCTGATGATTATATCGGCAACGATGTTTGCAACGCAGAAGTTATACTTGCCGCCCGAGAGATCAACTCCCGCGAGAAGATCGGATACGCCGACGGTAATGTTGTCACATCCGTCGTCCTTTGCGTTCTCGCGCGCTACCTTAACGGCAACGGGGTCGATGTCGTATGCGTTGCAGGATGCGGCGCCGAGCTTGGAAGCGCAGATCGAGAGGATTCCCGAGCCCGTGCCGACGTCGAGCACGCGCTCGCCGCCCTTAAGCTCGTCCTGCATAATTCTCATAACGAGACGTGTGGTTTCGTGAGTTCCCGTGCCAAACGCCATTCCGGGATCCATACGGACGAGTATCTCGCCCTCCTTCGCCTCGTACTTTTCCCAGGCGGGAACTACGGTCACGCGGCCGAGAGGGATGGGCTTGTAGTACTGCTTCCAGCTCTCTGCCCAGTCATCCTCATTGACACCCTCAAAGCTGATTGCGGCGTCGATGCCGAGATCGGCGATCTTGGTCTCGAGGTATTCCTTGTACTCAATGAAGCTCTTGTCTTCGGGGACGAAGAGCGATACCTTTACGGTGTCGCGGTCTGCGTTGAGAATGGTATCGTCGACGAGCTCGCCGTACATACCGTTAAGCGAGAAGTCGCTGTAATCCTCTATCATAAGACCGTTGTCGAGCATGCTCATTACGGCGCAGATTCCGTCAAGGTCTGCGGTTTTGCCGGTTACGGTCAGTCTAGTCCAATTTCCTGCCATGTTTTCTCTCCGTTTTCTTCTATAGTTCTTATTGTATCCGATTCGATCTGCTCGGCAAGCGCCTCGGGGGAGTCGAATCTCCGCTCCTCGCGCAGATAGCCAAGGAAGTATATTTTCACGTCCTTGCCGTAAAGGTCACCCGAGAAATCGATCAGATGAGCCTCGTTATGCAGATCGCAAAGATCAAAGGTCGGGCACACGCCGACGTTAGTAACGGCGTTGTAGATCTCGCCGTCCACGACAGCAGCACAGCGGTAAACACCGCGCTTTAATTTAACACGTCCCGGGGGATGCGGTAGATTTACGGTAGGAAATCCGAGTTTTTTGCCGACTCCTCTGCCATGGCAGACCCCACCCGTGATAAAATACGGCACGCCGAGCGCGGCATTTGCCGACTCTACGTCGCCATCCGTGAGATAATTTCTTATCACCGTCGAGGAAAGCGGTGCATCGCGGAAGAGATAAGGCTCTTTTATGATGGCTCTGCCGCCCGAGCCTGCCATATACTCGCGCAGAGCATCGGCGTCGGAGGACGCGCCCCTTCCGAATCTGAAGTTATATCCCGCCACGACCGATCTTGCACCGATGTCACGGACGAGTGTGTCGCGCACGAACTCCTCGCCGCTCATGCCTGCGATCTGTGCAAAGTCGCATACGACCACGATATCGACGCCGAGCGTCTCAAAGAGCGCAAGGCGGTCTTCGCTCGAATAAATGCGAGGTGTATTCGACTTGATGCCTGAGCTCGCGGCGAATGTCACAACGCCCGACTTGATGCCGAGTCTTTTAGCCTCTGCGACCGCCTCTGCGATCAGCTCTCTGTGAGCCAGATGCACTCCGTCGAAAAATCCTATGGCTACGGCGCATTCACTTACGGGAAGCTTTTCGCCGAGCTTGTATTCATATACCGTCATACGCCGTCTCCTTTTTCAGAAATTTACACTAGTAATTATACATCTAAACCGCCGAAATGTCAATAATAAGCAGAGTAAAAAGCAATGCGGTTGACAAATTCCTTCGATTGTGTTAAAATAGGCGTGTGTTAAATAAAACATTTGAAAGGAAACCTTTTATGAAGCTCAATTACAAGAGAACCATACTGGTCGGATTTGCATTCTTCCTGATCAGTGCATTCTGGCAGGCGTACGACGCGATCGTGCCGCTTATTCTGACCAACCACTTCGGTATGGATCAGCTCCTCTCGGGTATCGTAATGTCTATCGACAACGTGCTCGCGATATTTATGCTCCCCATATTCGGCGCTCTCTCGGACAAGATAATGACGAGATACGGCAAGCGTACCCCCTTCATCGTAGTAGGTACGATTGCGGCTGTGCTCGCGTTCATCTCGCTTACGTTCATCGACGGCTATCAGCTCAACTCGGTAATCAACGCAGGCCTTGCAGACAGCTATCAGGCAGCTGCAGAACAGCTCAAGATTGCTAACGCGGCTCTTAAAGAGGCGGGTAAGACAGGCAGCGAGATCGCTATAGCTGCAGCACAGGCTCAGATTGATGCGATCAACGACGTGATCCTGCTCATCAGAGAGGAAACTCTCCAGATCACTCTTAACAACCTCTGGCCCATCATCGGCTTCCTTGGCGTTCTGCTTGTAACCCTTATCGCTATGGCGACCTTCCGTTCTCCTGCGGTTGCGCTTATGCCCGACGTTACTATCAAGCCCCTTCGTTCCAAGGGTAATGCGGTTATCAACCTTATGGGCACGGGCGGCGGTATTCTCGTCCTCGTTCTCGGTATGATATTCAAGACCTCGGATAATAAGTATATGCACTACGCCGGCTACGTTGCGGCTGTATGTGCAATTATGATCCTCGGTCTCGTAGTGTTCATTGCTACCGTAAAAGAGAAGAAATGGGCAGAAGAGATGGAGGCAGAGACCGAGGCACTCGGCCTTGAGGATGCTCCCGTTGTTGATAACAGCGTTAAGAGAGCCCTCACCAAGCCCGAGATGAGATCGCTTCTTCTCATTCTCGCATCGGTTGCTCTTTGGTACGTTGGTTACAACTCTATCACGAGTAAGTATTCTGTATACGCTACCAACATCCTCTTCTTCGACTTCAACCTCACTCTTATTATCGCTCAGGCGGCGGCGATCATCTCCTACATCCCCGTAGGTATCATCGCATCCAAGATCGGTAGAAGAAAGACCATTCTCGCCGGCGTTGCAATGCTCGCATCGGCGTTCCTTATAGGTAACTTCATCACCTTCAGCACTCCCGAGATCGCGATGTATCCCGTATTCATTCTCGCAGGTATCGGTTGGGCTACCATCAACGTTAACTCCTTCCCGATGGTCGTTGAGCTTGCCAAGGGTGGCGAGGTCGGTAAGTACACCGGCTACTATTACACCGCTTCCATGGCGGCACAGATCGTTGCTCCCATTCTCTCGGGTGCTATCTACAAGCTCGCCGGTCACATCGTTGGCGGCGACGACATCGAGGGTATGAGATATACCTTCTTCATCTTCGGTGCTATCTTCGTGGCTATGTCCTTCGTCACCATGTTCTTCGTTAAGCACGGCGATGCGAAGCCTACCGCACAGTCGGTAGTTGAGGACGGCCTCGGAGGTGAGGATTAATGTTCCCTGAGATACTCCTTCCTATAGGATTATCTGTTCTGGGCCTTGCGCTCATTATTTTCTGCGTCTATCTGCTTCTTATAAGAACGAAACGCGCGCACGACAAGATCGCCGCATACCGCGGATTGAATCTTGCTCACCGCGGACTTCACGGTGAGGGCGCGGCAGAGAACTCTATCTCGGCATTCCGCCGCGCTATGGAGGCCGGCTTCGGCGTTGAGCTTGACGTCAGGCTCTCCAAGGACGGCGAGCTCGTGGTATTCCACGACGATACGCTCACCCGCGTTGCAGGAGTTGAGGGGCGCGTGGATGAGCTGACTCTCGCTGAGCTGCGCGAGTGCCGCCTTCTCGATACCGACGATACGATTCCCACGATGCGCGAGGTGTTTGACCTTGTTGACGGAAAAATTCCGATCCTTATCGAGATCAAGGAGAAGACCGGCAGCACCGCCGTAACCGAGAAGCTCCTCGCAGAGCTCAAGAGCTACGACGGACCTTATATCGTAGAATCCTTTAACCCTATGGCGATCTCCGCATTCAGAAAGGGCAGACGTGAGGTGCCTGTTGGCATCCTGTCTCGCCGCTTCTGTGATCTTGAGGAGCATAAGGGCAGTCCCCTTTACTTCGCTCTTCAGAATATGCTCCTCAACTTCCTTTCCGTACCCGACTTCGTTGCATATAGACATAGCGACGCGAACACACTCTCGCTGAAGCTGGCAAGATCGCTCTTCGGCACCGTGACGGTTGCCTGGACGACGAGATCGGCAGAGGAGGGCGAGACTGCGAAGAAGAACGGCTTTGACTGCATCATCTTCGAGAATTACCTTCCCGAGGACGGCAGAGCAGACGTATCAAAATTGCCTAAATTTGTAAACTAAACTTTGCTTTTAACCCCAAAAACAACCATTTTCGTTAATTTCAGTAATTGGAGAAACTATGAGACTACAGCTTGTGGCTACCTGCCTTTTCGGGCTTGAGCATCTTCTCGGAGAGGAGATCGACGCCCTCGGCTATGAGAGAATATCTACTATCGACGGCAGAGTAACCTTTGCGGGCGACACCGAGGCTGTGGCGCTGTCCAACGTCTTTCTTCGCTACGCAGAGCGAGTTTTTATCAAGGTAGGCTCGTTCAGAGCAGAGACCTTTGATCAGCTCTTTGAGGGCACGAGGGCTCTTCCATGGTCGGACTTTATCGGCAGGCTCGACGCCTTTCCCGTTAAGGGACACGCCATCAAGTCACAGCTCCATTCGATACCCGACTGCCAGGCGATCGTCAAAAAGGCGATAGTCAGAAGTCTCTCCGAGAAATACGGCATCGAGCGCTTCTCCGAGGAGGGCGTGAAGTATCAGATCGAATTCTTCATCCTGAACGATGAGGCAACGCTGATGATCGACACCTCCGGAATGCCGCTTCACAAGCGCGGATACCGCAAGGAGTCAAACGGCGCACCTATCCGTGAAACTCTCGCCGCCGCCATCGTCAAGACCTCGCGTCCTCGCGAGGAGGTTCTCCTCTGGGATCCTATGTGCGGTAGCGGAACGATTGCTATCGAGGCGGCTATGATGATGCGAAACATCGCACCCGGTGTGAACCGCGAGTTCGCGGCGGAGGCTTTCCCCTTCATCGAAAAGCGACTTTGGCTTGATGCGCGCGAGGAAGCGCGCGAGGGCGAGGTCAAGAGCGATTTTCAGGTCTTTGCCTCGGATATTCACGAGCCGTCGGTGGCTCTCACCATACGCAACGCCAAGGCGGCGCGAGTGGCAGACACCATAAAGGCGTTCAAGCAGGATGCGAGGCGTATCTCTGCACCCGGCAGACGCGCGACTATCGTAACTAATCCCCCGTACGGCGAGCGACTCGGCACGGTTGCCGAGGCAGAGAGGCTCTACCGCGAGCTCGGTGAGCACTTCAGGTCTCTCGCTCCCTGGCAGGTTTATATCATTACCTCTCACCCTTCGTTTGAGAAGTTCTACGGCAAGCGCGCCGACAAGGTGAGAAAGCTCTATAACGGTATGATCCCCTGCTATCTTTATCAGTTTTTCAAGAACAACAAATAAAAAAAGTGGGACGCGAAATTGCGTCCCACTTTCTCTTTTTAGTGGATATTGTAAATAATAGTTTACATTAAAGCTCGATTCTGCCATCGAGAATGTCGGAGCAGGTGTCGAGCGCCGATGCAGGTCCGACGATGCAGATCGCGGGATCCTTTGCCGCGGATTCGAGCAGATCTGCCATAGCGAGAAGCGCCGCCTTGTCGGTTGCGAGAAGGCTGCGTCTTAGCTCATCCTCCATATCGGGAGTCCAGCCGGAGAGCGCGTTCACTCCCGCCTTTGAGCCTGCGGTTCTCGGAGTTGTAAGGGTGTCGTAGTCACCGAGTGCACCGATTATAAACTTCTCAATGGACTCGCCGCTTTCTGCAAACTTGCGGAGGAATTCTGCCGAGTCGGCGTAGCAGCCTATCGAACGTCTGGGCGAGGGGTCGCGGTAGGAGTAATAGGCTAGTCTTCCGTTGCGCGTTGCAACGAGGCCGGATCCGTATGCACCGCCGAGAACTCTTACGGCGTTCCAAAGATGCGAGTAGGAAATTATCGAGCGCACAACCATGCGCGAGCCGTTGGTCTCGTGGCCTACAAAGGCGTCGGAAACGGTTACGGCGTAGGATACCTGCGAGGGGATTGCGATTCCCTCGTTTTTCTTTCCGAGAGGATTGATGGGCGATGCGCCTGCCGCCTGACCGCCGTCCTTGATAGCCGCGATGAGAGAATCTCCAAAGTCTACGGCATCGCTCTGTCTGGTTATGGCAAGAGTCACGCGCTCGCGGCGGAAGATCTTGTCTGCGATGGCGGAGATATTGTTTGTCAGCTCGTTAATCTCGGCATCGAAGGTCTTATCGAGCTTCGAGATGTATGCGTACTGCTCATAGCCCGAGAGATACTCGTCGATCGCGAAGGAGGAGCGCAGATACGCCGATGCGCGAGTGAGCGCCTGCGCGTGACCTGCACCGATGAATGCCTCCTCTGCGCTGATCTTGCTTTGCGAGATTATGCGGCGAAGCTCTGTTTTATCCGTGAGGTCGGAGGTGTAGATGATCTCGGGAATCAGCTCGAGAAGCTCTGCGCGCTTCTCGTCAAGAGCCGAGCCGTTAACAACGATATAAGCCTTTGCCTCACCGCTAACGGTAGGAATGGCAATAGGGTTGAAGGAGAGATTTCCGAGCTCGGAGAGCAGCTTGTTCTTGAGGCCGCTGACCGAGTAATTCTCGGTTTTTACGTTCTTGAAGAGCGTCGTGAGCGTGGGAAGAAGCAGAAGCTCATCCGCCGTGAGATCCGACGCGTCAAAGTAGAGGTCGAGATAGGTGATTCCCGAGGTGGGAAGGGTGAAGCTGTAGCAGGGAACGCCCGAAACTTCCTTGAGGTCGGTGGGAACGCGCTCTGCCTTGGGATCAACGTCGGATGCCGAGAGAGTGGGAAGAGTAGCGATAGCCTCGGGGGAATCCTCGCGGGCCTGCCAAGCCTTGAGTGCGGCGGTCTCCTCGGCGATGCGAGCGAGCTCGTCTGCGGTCATTTTCGACTTGATCTCAGCGAGATGTGCCGCAACCTCTGCCTCGCGTCTCTGGCCGAGAGTCTTGGAGGGAACAAGAAGAAGCTCGACGGGCGCATTCTTGATGAAGACCTCGTGAAGAAGCTCCTCAAAGTAGCCCTTGTCGATGCTCGCGCGGAGCTTTGCAAAGGAGTCGGTCAGGTCAAGACCTGCTGCGGGATCTCCGTCCCAAAGCCAGGTGTCAAGCATGGTAAGACCGAAGATCAGACCCTTGGGCATAGAGCCGTAGTCACGCTCGCGATGCTTGAATTCTGCCGAGTTGAAGAGTGCGTGAAGACGATCCTTATCAAGACCGTTTTTGTAAACTTTAGTTAACGTTTCTTTAGCTAACTCGACAACCGTGTCAACTTTTTCGCGCTTTACGTTGTAAATATCGAGCTCGAAGAAGCCGTGGTACAGACCGTCGTGAACGTGCAAGCTTACGTCCTCGCAAAGGCCGGAATCGAGAAGCGCGCGCTTTAAGGGCGCTTCGTTAGAGCCTGCAAGCGCAAGACCGATGGTGTTCAAGGCGAGAGCCTTCTCAACGTCGTCGAAGGGACAGGTTCTGCCGGCGAGGAATATACGGCACTTGCCCTCCTCGTCCTCGCTCTGCGAGATCTCGTACTCAACCTCAACGCGCTTGCCGGGGGTGTAGTCGGGGAGGCTTATCTCGTAGTTCACGGGCTTGTTCTCGTAGTCCTTGAGATAGGAATCAAGAAGAGGCAGGATCTCGTCGAGATTTACTCGTCCGTCGAGAAGGATCTGCGCGTTCGAGGGGTTGTAGAACTTTGCGTGAGCGGCACAGAAGCCCTCGTAGGTGAGCTCGGGAATATACGCGGGATTTCCGCCCGAGTCGCGAGCGTAGGGCGAGTCGGGGAAGAGCATCTTCATGATCTCCTCCGAGGCAACGTCGTCGGGCGAGGAATACGCGCCCTTCATCTCGTTGTAAACTACGCCGTTGTAGCAGAGATCGCCCGCCTCGGTGACCTCATAGTGCCAGCCCTCCTGACGGAATACGCGCTCGTCCTTGAGTGCCAAGGGGTGGAGCACCGCGTCCATATAAACGTCCACAAGATTGTAGAAATCGCGGTCGTTTCTCGATGCAACGGGGTAGACCGTCTTGTCGTTGAAGGTCATAGCGTTGAGGAAGGTCTTGAGCGAGCTCTTCAAAAGGTCAACGAAGGGCTCCTTGAGCGGGAATTTATCCGATCCGCAGAGCACAGAGTGCTCCATAATGTGAAATACGCCGGTGTCATCGTCGGGCAGCGTCTTAAAGCTGATTCCGAAGGATTTGTTCGCGTCATTTCGGCCGATAAAAGCGAGCTGTGCGCCGGATTTTTTGTGCTCCATCTCTACGAGATGAGCCTCGATGGCGGCGATCTCTCTTACTCTCTTGACCTCAAAGCCGTGAATGAGTTTACCTTTCTCTAGCATGATTTTATCTCCTGTCATTTAAGTATTTTTTCGTAGAATTCGTGCAGTGCGCGCACGTATCGCGGTGTGTCAACGAGATAGCGAGTTCTGCAGAAGAGGAACAACATCCGATTTTCCCGTGCTCGCCGTTCCTCTTTTCAAAGTCCTCTTATTATATATTCTACAACAAGACGTCTCGTTTTGCAAGTAAAAAAACAAAAAATACTTTTCGAGACGCTTTTTACACAAAGGGGCAGAAAGGCGATCCTTTAATGTAATATTAAGGATGCTAAAATTCTCGGCAAGAGGGGGATTTTGCCTGAAATTACGCCTCGCAGGAGGGGGGAACTTTGCGGATTTTAACGTGTTTCACACTTGCACAGACGGTGTAAAACGAGCTGAAAAGCACATAAAATATGCCGATTTTGCCGCGTGAATCGCCACAAATCGCCTGCAACCGTTCTTTTGTCAACAATGCGTTGTGCAAGGTGGATAATAGCGAAGCTGGATTTTTGTACAAAAGGCAGAAAATCAAAAAACGGGCCTCCTTTCGTTGACAAACTTGAACGTCTGTGTTAAAATATTAGCGTAGATGCTGGGCGTAATGGCCCAATTTATCTAAAAATTAAAAAAGGAAGGCAACACAATGAAAAAGAATTTAGCATTAATTCTTGCGCTCGTTATGCTCCTTAGCACCGTTTTCGCGGTAGTTCCTATGGCAGCAGCAACTGAGGCTACTCCTCCCGCAGCAGCTTCTGAGTACGAGCCT